>CAYFSA010000043.1:2640-19232 GCA_964345605.1 uncultured Ectothiorhodospiraceae bacterium | reverse complement strand
GGCGAAAGCGGACACTGAGTTTGTTGTCGGCGCTTGGCTGGATGGCGCCGCGTACTAGATATTCGATCCCTTGCTCCCGCCAGGCTGCGAAATTGGGGGCGTCGTCCTGGCCGGCATTAGCTGGAAACGCATCGTGCTCAATGGCCTGCAGACGTCCGCTGCGGGTTAAATCGGCTTCGACTACGCTCGCCACATCGACCGGCAAGTTGGCTTGTGGCCCAGTTATGGTGAATGTTGGAATGGCGATCGGTAACGCACCTTCGACACCTTGAGTGATTTCGATGCGTAGGATCGCCCCTGCCGACGGGGAGAGGCAGAGCATAACGAATGCAATAATCGCCCAGTAACGCCGAACAAGCGGTTTCCAACACGCAGCTTGAGGGTCAGCGCAAGGACGCAAATATATGGTAAAAGACATGGCTAACTTGGTCAGAATTCAAATTCTATTTTACGTTCGAATACTTCGGGATTGTTGGGTTGAGGCAAAGGTTCTGCTTTCCAGACAGCGGCCTCTACCGAACGCCGAAATGCTTGCCCACCACGACAATCAAGTACCTCTACCTGGCTGATAAAACCGCCCGGCGTTTGGGTAACATGGACCGTGCAATATGCCCGTTCGTCCAAATTGGGAGGCTTAATCCAATTGCGTTGCACAGCGGCTTTTATCGTGTTCTTGTAGGCGTCGACAGCCCGAGCCTGAGCACGGGCTCGCCGTTGCTCGGCAAGTCGCGCAGCTTCTTGACGCGCGGCCTGCTGCAGCTGTTTTTCCTCCTCAGCTCGGCGGGCCGCCTCAGCCTCGCGGTGCTGCCGGGCGGTTGCGGCTTCCTGTCGTTGTTTTTCTTCAGCGGCTTGCTGTGCGGCGGCCGCTGCCTGCTGCTGGGCGACCTCGGCCTCACGCCGTTCCTTCTCTGCCTCGGCCTTGCGAGCCGCCTCGGCCTCCCGACGCTGTTGCTCGGCCGCCGCTTGGCGGGCCGCTTCGGCTTCCTGCTGTCGTTTCTCCTCGGCAGCCCGCCGGGCGGCTTCGGCTTCGCGCCGCTGTTTTACTTTAGCAATCTGGCGGGCGGCTTCCGCTTCTCGCCGCCTTTTCTCCTCTGCGGCTTGGCGGGCCGCTTCGGCCTCGCGCCGTTCCTTCTCGGCGGCCGCCTTACGGGCTGCCTCGGCCGCTCGGCGCCGTTTGGCCTCAGCCGCTTGTTGCGCTGCCTGCTCGCGCACCGGCGCTAAATAGCGCTCATCGAAACTCGCGTAATCCAGCGCCACCGCGGCCACCGGCTTGCTGCCAGCCGCCGGTTTCGGCTCGGACTTATCCGGCGTGGCCAAACCGACCGCCAGTGCCGCAATGGCTGCCAGATGCAGGCCGATGACCAGCAGCCACACCAGGGGATAACGCGCGAGCTCGCTCCACATACCTTTAGGACGCAGTGCCCTCGACATCCGGCGGGTCGGTGATCAGTCCAACTTTGTCCGCCCCGGCCTGTTGCAGGATCACCATGACCTCGACCACCTCGCCATACGCCAGGGCATGATCGGCTCGCACGAACACCGCCAACTCGGGCGTTTGCGTCAGTGCGGCGGTGGCGCGCCGGGCCAGCGCGGCCTTAGGGATGGGCTGATTGTCACCGGGCTGCAGGGTCAGTTGACCTGATTCGGTAATGGTGACGACCAAGGTCTCCGGAGGGGACTGCTCGCGGGTATCCATGGCTTTGGCCGGGGCGTCAGGCAGGTCGACTTCCACCCCCGTGGTCAGCATGGGTGCAGTGATCACGAAACTGACCAGCAACACCAGCATAACATCGATATAGGGAATGACATTGATCTGGGATAGTGGCCGGCGGCGCTTGCGCATCTTGGGCTACCTCGCCTGGGCTGCCGACCCGGCACGCAGCCATTGGGCCTGCAGCAGGTTGGTGAACTGCTGAGCGAAGTCCTCGAAGCGCTGACTCAGCCGCTCGAGCTTATCGACGAAGTGATTATAGGCCACTGCCGCGGGGATGGCGGCGACCAATCCCATGGCAGTAGCGATCAGGGCCTCGGCGATGCCTGGGGCGACCATGGACAGCGTGGCTGTCTGTACCTCGCTTAAGGCCCGGAAGGCATTCATGATGCCCCAGACCGTTCCGAACAGGCCCACGAATGGGCTGACCGAGGCAATCGACGCCAGGATGAACAAATAGCGATCGAGGGCATCGGTTTCGCGATGGGCGACCACCTGCATGGCGCGCGCCGCCACCTGGGTCTGCATCTCCTGTTGGCCGGGTGCGGGCTGCGGCAGACGGGCGAATTCCCGATAGCCGGCCACGAACACGCGCTCAAGCCCCTGCCCCGCCTGGGTGCGTTTGCGCAGGGCCTGATAGAGCTGTGACAGCTCGGTATCGCCGGACCAAAACCGGGCCTCGAAACGCTCGGCCGCCTGCTCGGCCGCCCGGAATACCCGCGTTTTGACGACAATCAATACCCACGACAAGATTGATGCGGCCAACAACAGCAGCATAACGAGCTGCACGACCACACTGGCATCGGCGATCAAGCGCCATAAGGATGAATCAAGCGACACGCAAAAAAGCCTCGCGCAAATCGGAAGGAATGGGGCATGGGCGCAAATCCGCGCCGCGCAGACAAGCCACCCTGACCGCCCCGGTCACCAGCAGGCAGTCATCGGCCGGCCGCATAACGGCATGCCGAAAGCCCAGACTGGCGCGTTTGACCTCGGTCAGCGCGGCGCTGACTTCGAGCTCATCATCCAGCCCGGCGGGCTGCCGATAATCTACGGTCACAGCGCGCACGGCGAACAGGATGCCATGGCTGCGCGCGAGCGCGGCTTGGGCAAAACCAAGCCGCGCCAGCCATTGTGTACGGGCGCGCTCCATGTATTTGAGGTAATTGGCATAATAGACCACGCCGCCGGCGTCAGTGTCCTCGTAGTAAATCCGCACATCCAGGTGAAAGTCACTCATTGCTCAAACAATACTCGCAATTTGGTAGGATCGATGTTAATCGACCTCCATGCGGACGAATGCGGGGGTAAGGCCGGTTAAAACCGGCCCTACCTCTCATCCAAATAAATCATTGATGACCGGCGCGGCCTGCGGCCCGGCGGTCGGCGGCGTCAGGCCAAAATGCTGATAGGCCGACACCGTCGCCACCCGACCGCGCGGGGTGCGCATCAGGTAACCCTGCTGGATCAGATAGGGTTCGAGGACATCTTCGATGGTGCCGCGCTCCTCGCCGATCGCGGCGGCCAGGTTGTCGACGCCGACCGGCCCGCCGCTGAATTTGTTGATCACCGCCCCGAGCAGGCGCCGGTCCATGTGATCGAAGCCGTTGGCATCGACTTTCAGCAAGTCGAGCGCCGCCCCGGCGACCGCGGCATCGATATGCCCGGCAGCCCGCACCTGGGCATAATCGCGCACCCGCCGCAATAACCGATTGGCGATCCGTGGCGTGCCCCGCGCCCGTCTTGCCAGCTCCTCGGCCCCGGCCACATCGATCGACACGCCTAGGATACTCGCGGAGCGTTGGACAATCCGGGCCAAATCAGCCGGCGAGTAGAATTCCAGCCGCTGGACGATGCCGAAGCGATCGCGCAGCGGCGAGGTCAGCAAACCCGCCCGCGTGGTCGCACCAATCAAGGTGAACGGCGGCAAATCCAGCTTGATGGAGCGCGCTGCCGGGCCCTCGCCGATAATGATGTCGAGATTGAAATCCTCCATCGCCGGGTACAGCACTTCCTCGACCACCGGGCTGAGGCGATGGATTTCATCGACGAACAGGACATCCCGCGCTTCGAGATTGGTCAGGATGGCGGCAAGATCGCCCTGGCGCTCGAGCACCGGCCCGGCCGTCTGCCGCAGCTGTACCCCCAGCTCGTTGGCGATGACATGCGCCAAGGTCGTCTTGCCGAGCCCCGGCGGGCCGAAGATCAAGACATGATCGAGGGCATCGCCGCGCCGCCGGGTCGCTTCGACGAAGATCCCGAGCTGCTCGCTGACCGGCGGCTGGCCCAGATAATCGGCCAGCCGCGCCGGCCGGATGGACAGCTCCTCCTGCTGCTCGGTACCCTCTGCGGCCTGGGGCTCGCGGCTGACCAGGCGAGCCTCGCTCATGAACCGGCCGCTCCCTGCAGGGCGCGGCGGATCAGGGTCTGGGTGTCCAGCTCGGGAGCGGCCACGGCCTTGAGCATGCGGTCGGCTTCATTGGCCTTGTAGCCCAATGCGATCAGGGCACTGCGGGCCTCACCGACGGCCCCGCCGGTCATGGGCTGGGGCGTGTCCGCGGCCTCGCCGGCGACAATCCCCAGGCGATCGCGCAGCTCCACGATCAGGCGCTCGGCAGTCTTTTTGCCGACGCCAGGCAGGCGCGTCAGGGCCTGGACTTCACCCATACTGACACAGCGTTGCAGCTCGGCGGTATCCATACCCGACAGTAGGGTCAGGGCAAGCTTGGCGCCGACACCGGTCACCTTGATCAGATTGCGGAACAAATCGCGCTCGGCCTGACTGGCAAAGCCATACAGCGCCAGGATATCCTCGCGGACCTGCAAATGCGTCCACACCGTGGTCGTCTCGCCAGTGGCCGGCAATTGTTCCAAACAGCGCATAGAGACCTGCATTTCATAGCCGACGCCGGCGACATCCAAAACTAGAGTCGGGGGCTGCGCTGCCACTACCTGCCCTTGTAACCGTCCAATCATCGCCGTCGCCTACCCCGACCGGCCACTTGCGCCAGCGCTGCTTGCTGGGCCCAAGGTGTCGCAGCATGATGGGCATGACAGATCGCTACCGCCAAGGCATCGGCGGCATCCGCCGGCGGCGGTGTATCCAGTGCTAACAGTGCACCGATCATGTGCTGAATTTGAACTTTGTCCGCACCGCCGCGCCCGACGATAGCCTGCTTGATACTGCGCGGGGCGTATTCGGCGACCAACAGGGCGCGTGCCGCACCGGCGCACACCGCCGCGCCGCGCGCCTGACCAAGCTTTAACGCCGAGCTGGCATTGCGCGACATAAAGACCGTCTCCACCGCCATGATCGTCGGGGTATACGTTTCGATCAGGGCATCGACAGCACGAAAAATCATTCCCAGACGCTCGCCCAAGGTATCACCGGTAACGCGAATGCAGCCGCTATCGAGATAAGTATGCTGGCGCTGACCGACCTCGATGAGACCGTAACCTGTCACCCGCGAGCCGGGGTCTATGCCAAGAACGCGCACGTCCTGACCTCAAGCCGCATCATTCGGCGAATACCTCGTCGGGGAAGTCCGCGTTGGAATACACATTTTGCACGTCATCGAGATCCTCGAGCCGCTCCAGCAGACGCAAGGTCTTCTCGGCCTCTTCGAGCCCCATTGCTGCCGTATTGTCCGGGCGCATGGTCACCTCGGCATCTTCTGGAACCATGCCCGCCTCGATCATGGCGGTCTTGACATCCATGTATTCATCCGGTGCAGTCAATACCTCGAACGAGCCATCCTCGTTGCTGATCACATCCTCGGCGCCGGCCTCCAAGGCCACCTGCATCAGCTGATCCTCGTTGGTGCCGGCCGGGTAGCTGAGCACGCCGCGATGGGTGAACAAGAAGGCCACCGAGCCATCCGTGCCGAGATTGCCGCCGGACTTGGAGAAGGCATGGCGCACCTCGGAAACCGTGCGATTGCGATTGTCGGTCATGCAGTCGACCATGATCGCGACCCCGCCGGGGCCGTAGCCCTCGTAGCGAACTTCCTCGTAGACCACGCTGTCGTCTTCGCCGGCGCCGCGCTTGATGGCGCGCTCGACGGTATCCTTGGGCATGTTGTTGCCCAACGCTTTGTCGACGGCCAGGCGCAAGCGCGGATTGGCGTCAATGTCCGAGCCGCCTAAGCGGGCCGCGACGGTGATTTCCCGAATCAGTTTGGTGAACAGTTTGCCGCGCTTGGCATCCTGGGCCTTTTTCCGATGCTGGATATTGGCCCATTTACTGTGTCCGGCCATAACTTGCGTCTCATACAAAGGGGTTGCAGAAAACGCGGTAGTTTAACACTGGTGGCCCAAGGAAGCAGCAAACTGGCAGACCCAGTTACAAGCGGCCCAGTGGGTTGATGTAGGGCGGGCTTCAGCCCGCCAAGTCCTCGTCCTAGCCAAACGCTGATCGATTGAAACCGACCCTGCCGAAGGCATTTGCGCCATCATGCCAACATCCCCTGCTCGATGGTATGGCAAAAAATGTGGCCGAGCAGGATATGAGCCTCCTGCGCACGCGCGGTCACCCGGGTCGGCACCTGGATGCATTCCTCACAGCAAGCCAGCATTTCAGCACCGTTGGCGCCGGTCAGACCGATCCGCGTCACCCCCAAGGCAGCCCCGGTTTGCAGCGCGGCCAGGATATTCGGTGATTGGCCCGACGTAGACAGGGCGATGAAGACGTCACCGGGCCGGGCGTGAGCATTGAGTTGACGGCAGAATACTTGCTCGTAGCCATAATCATTACTGGCAGCGGTGAGGATCGAGGTATCGGTGGTCAAGGCAAGCGCGGGCAAGGCGGGCCGCTGTGCCTGATAACGCACGACGAGCTCGGCGGCAATATGCTGGGCATCAGCAGCGCTGCCGCCATTGCCCGCCAATAACACCTTGTTGCCGCGCCCGTACGCCGCTCGCAAGAGCTCACATACCCGGTGGATTTGCGCGAGCAAAGCGGAGTCATCAAGCAGGCGCTGCTTGACCGTAATGGACTCGGCAATTTCCCGGGCGATCATGGATTCAATGCTGGACATCATTCACCTCAGCCGCAAGCGCGGCCAGCACGACGGTGGCAAAACTGCCCGCCGGTAACACCATTTGCAAAACCGCTTGCGTGCGGCTCTTCCAATGCCAATCCAGTGCCTGGGGAATGACCCGCAACGGCCGGCGATCGGCTGTCATGCGGGCAAGCTCGACGGCCGCCAGCAAAGCCGGCTCGCGCGCGGCCAGCCGTGTCTCCAGGCCGGCCAGCTCGCCGCTGACCAAAACGGGGCCGGCGCCCCAGAGCGGGCCGGTGGGGTGAATATCGGCACGGGCAACCCGCTCACGTAGCGTGGCATCCACCGCAACCGGACCAAAATAACGTTGGGTGCCCGCCAAGGCCAAAATTTCGCCGGGCAAGACCTGACCCCAGGTGCCATCGGCCACCCGCATGGCCAGAAGCCGATTGAACAACGCCGCGCGGGCGGCGGACAACAACAACCCTCGCTGAAAACGATTGCGCTCGAGCTGGCCGCGCTGGCCCATTGCCCGCGCCCTGCTGAGATTGGCGGCGTCACGCCCGAAACGCTGCTCGCCAAAATAATTGGGCACACCCACTTGGGCGATGCGCGAGAGTCTATTGGTTAATGCCCGGCGATTGCCGCGGCATGCCCGTAGCGTCAGACGAAAGCGATTACCGGCAAGCACCGCATGCCGAAGCTTGCGAGTATGACGAACCGCTTGCCGCACACGGATCGTGGCGGGCAATATCGCGTCCCACTCAGGCGGTGCCTGTTGCCCGAGAGGCAGACTGACCCATTGGCGGGTCAGGGCGTGACGATCCTTTAAGCCGGCATGGCCGATCTGGCCCACCTTGATCCCACTGGCCTTGGCCAGTTCGCGCTTCATTTGCTCGGTGGTCCAGCCCCTTTTTTCGACTTGCAGCCACAGATGCTCCCCGGTGCCACTCGGGGTCGTTTTCAAAATTTCCTCGACTTGAAAATCGTCAAGGTTAGTGCGGATTTGCAGGTAATCGAGCGGCGCTCGCCGATCCCAGAACAGGCGCGTGCCGGCAAGTTGAGCTCCCGGTATCGGCATGCAGTTAACCGGCAAGCGTCATGGTGACGAACCAACTGCACGGGGCTTGCGGGCCACTTGATTGCGCAGATAGAGCGGTTGCGCGGCAGCCGGCTTGACGATTTCCCCAGCTTGCCAAGCTGCCTGCGCAAGCTGGGCGAGATGAGCAGCCCGCGGTAAGGCATTTGGCAAAATGGCGAAGGGCTCGCCGCCGATACGCGCCTTGAGTTGCTCACCATAACGGCTCCAACCCGTGCCGACGCCCCGCCATGGCGTATCTGCCGCCGGCACAACATCCGGCGAGCAGACTCGTTCGTCAACGATCGGCCCCACAATGCCCTGCGCATCGGCTCTGAATTCCCCCCAATATACCTCGCCCATGCGCGCGTCGATGGCGGCCAGGATCGTACTTCCCTCAAGTCGGCTCGCTTCGGCCTCGGCTTGGGCAAGGGCGGCTAAAGTGGACACCGGAATAACCGGTGCATCCGCGCCAAAGGCGATCCCCTGAGCCACACCGGCAGCGATCCGCACCCCGGTGAACGCCCCCGGCCCCCGACCCATGGCAATGACGTCCAGTTGCTGGGGCCGCAACTCGGCGGCAGCCAGCAATTCGTCAATCATGGGCAGAATCAACGCGGTATGCGCGCGTGGGGCAACCTGATAACGCTCGCTGATTGTCCCGTCCAGTAACAGGGCGGCGGAACAAGCCTCGGTTGCCGTCTCAATGGCCAACAGCCGCATGCATCGCCTCCTCGGCTATGAATTGCAGCGCCTCGGCACGCTCCCGGATCAGTGGGAACGGCGGCAGACTGTTCACAAACACGCGTCCATAGGCGCGCTCCAGCAGCCGGCGATCGCCGATCATCAACAAACCGCGATCGGTGGTATCCCGAATCAATCGCCCTACGCCTTGCTTCAGGGCGATCACGGCCCGCGGTAAATGCTGCTCGGCGAAGGGATTGCCGCCACGTTCAGCGATCGCATTGCTTTGTGCCTGCAGCACGGGATCGCCAATCGCCGCAAACGGCAAACGATCGATCACCACCAGGCTCAAGGCCGAGCCCCGAACATCCACACCTTCCCAAAAGCTATTCGTTCCCAGCAGGATGCCATTGCCGGCCGTGCGAAAGCGCTCCAGTAAATGGGTACGTGGGCAACTGCCCTGAACAAAAAGAGGCAAGCTGCTCTGTTGCTGAAGCAAGTCGGTCGCCTCATGCAGCGCCCGAAAGCTGGTAAACAGTAAAAATGCTCGGCCACCATTGGCATGTAACAACGGCAAAGCCTCGGCCATCAGGCTGCGGGTATGCGTAGGGGCATTCGGCTCGGGAATCCGGCGGGGCACGTACAAGCGCGCGTTGTGCGTATAGTCGAAGGGGCTGTCCAATTGCAAGCAGGTCGGCTCGGTCAGCCCCAAACGGCGCTGGAAATGCGTGAACTGTTCGCCGACCGCTAAGGTCGCCGAGGTAAACACCCAAGCACATTCCGCCCGACTTTGCTGGCGTTGAAACGCGCTGGCAATATCCAGTGGCGTGCGATGCAACACGAAACCGCGCGCCGTAATTTCCAGCCAGCGGACCATGTGCGCCTCGGGGTCATCGAATTGACGCAGGCGCTGGTCCAGAACCTCACTGCGCCGTAAACAGGTCGCCAGGCCCTTACCCCGTTCGGCGGCCTTATCCAACCCTTCGCGCAATGCCGCCATGGCCTGACCTAGCGCCGCCAAGGCGGGGGCGACTTCAGTCTGCGCGGCCAAGGCATCCCAGGCTAAGCGTTGCGGCTGGTCGCCGAGTTGGCGGCGAAAATCCGCCGCCCGCTGCTCGAGCGCCTGCGCGCGTTCGGCCAAATCCGGCATATCAGCGGCATCGCGTTTTTGCTCGGCCAAGCTGTCGCGGGCGAGTTCGATTAACTGGCGAGAACTGATGGCCGCATCGAAAAACAGGCTCGCCACTTCGGGTAATTGGTGCGCTTCATCCAGGATGATGCCGTCAGCGGTAGGCAACAGTTCGCCAAAACCGGCATCTTTCAAGGTCATGTCGGCCAGCAGCAAATGGTGGTTGATCACGACCAGATCGGCCTCCTGAGCCTCGCGCCGGGCCTTGGCCACATAACATTCAGCCAAGTAGGGGCATTCTGTCCCGAGGCAATTATCCGGTGTCGAGGTAATGCGTGGCCGCCAGGGGCTGCCCTCGGAAAAACCTTCGCATTCGCCCAGATCACCGCTGCGGGTGCCACGTGACCAATCCAGCACATGCTGCAATTCAGCGCGATCCAGGTGACTTACCTCGGTTTGCGCCAGTTCCAGACGATAATGACACAGATAATTCGCCCGACCCTTCAGCAGCGCCAGCCGGCAACGCACATCCAGCGCCTGGCGGACTAGCGGCAAATCCTTGAAATAAAGCTGATCTTGAAGATTCTTGGTACCCGTTGAAATAATCAGCTTGCCATCAAACAATAACCCCGGAATCAGGTAGGCGAAGGTTTTGCCCACACCCGTGCCGGCCTCTACCACCAGTTGCTCCCGTTCGGCCAGTGCTCGTTCCACTGCCGCTGCCATGGCCTGCTGCTGGGCACGCACCCGAAAGCCTGTTAACATTCGGGCTAATGACCCATTCGTTCCGAGTGCCTTAGCCGCCTTGCTCAACGACAGCCACCTCATGCTTCGTCATTTGGAAAAAAGCCTATTCTAGCACTTGATGAGCATTGCTGGCTTATCCATGTCCGTACCTCAAGTAAATCCCGTTTTGCGGCATCGGTTGTTTTGCCACGCTTGCCTAGTTTTCCGTCACAATAGCTGTTTAATCTGATAGCTCTAGAATAGGAAGTGGGGTCGGCTCTGCGCCGGCCCCACTTCCTATGTCTGCTTATTACCTAAGACGACTCTATGACGTTAGGCTGGTAGGCGATCGATGTTTATAAGAAATATTCAATGGGCCTTAAACTTAAGGTGATGTTCCATTGAATGATATGGCAGGTTATACGCCTGCTCGCTTCGACTAAAGGCTGCTTATGCGATTGCTGTTTGGTTTATTGGTTTGTTGTTGGCTCGCTGGTCAACCTGGCTGGTCCGAGGAAGGTGCTTTGGCCGGTGCCGATACGGAAGTGCCGACGGTCGAGGCGCTGCAATCTCAGCGACAGGCCGTTTCCGAGGATGGCTCGCTGGCAGAGACGGCCAAGACCCAAGCCGTCGAACTCCTCGACCAAGCGATCCAGACGCGTCAACAAGCCGCGCAAGTGCGCCAGGCGCTGGCGGCTATGCGCCAACGGATCAGCACCGCGCCGGCGCGGCTGGACGCTATCCAGGCCGAGCTGCAGACCCTGCCCGCGCCGGTCGACCAGCCGGCCGCGCTCGAGCCGGCGGCATTGGAGCAGCGCATTCGCGAACTTGAGCGCGCTATCAACGAGCTGCAAGCCCAACAAGCCGAACAGGCAGCACAACTGGCGGAATTGTTGGATGCCAATAAGACTTTGGGCGATCAGCTCGTTGAGTACCGCCGCCGTCTCGAGCAGATCGAAGCCAATCTGGCTGCCACGCCGCCGGCCGAGGAGGCCACCGCCTTGACGCAGGCCCGCCAGGCGGCCCTCAAGGTACGGCAGTTGCTGCGCAAGCGGGAAATCGAGCTGCTCGAAACTCAGCTCAACAATGCCGATCGTTTGATCAGCCTGGCCACCGCGGAGCGGGATTTGTATGCGGCTCGCCTGAATCGGCTCAAGCCCGAGCTGCACGCCCTGAAGCAAAGGCTGCAGCAGCACCGCGAGGCCGAGGCGGCCAAGGCGCGGGCCGAAGCCGAGAAGGCGGCGAGCGAGGCGGCGCGGTTACCCACGCCGTTGCAGACCATTGCCGCGCGCAATCTGGCGTATATCGAGGAGCTGCAGCGGATCACCCGGGCCGAGAAGGAAGTGGATAGTAAGCTCAATCTAACCCGGGCTCGCTTGGAAGAAGTGCGTCAGGAGTCCGAACGCCTGCGCCAGCGGCTGGAATTGGTCGGCCGTACCGAAGCCATGGCGCGCTTACTGCGCAAGCGTCAGCAAACCCTGCCGTCCTTGGCCGGCTATCGCCGTTCGGCCAGTGAGCGTCAAGCTGAGATCAGCCGTGCGACCAATCGGCAAATCGAGGTGGATGAACAGCGTCGTGCGCTGACTGATTTGGCGGTGCAGGTCAAGCAGACCCTCGCCAAGGTGGACGCTGAGCTGACCGCCTCGCGGCAAGCGCGGCTGCGCACCGAGGCCCGCGAATTACTGAGCCAGCAACGCGCGACACTCACCGAGCTTTACCAGGTCTATGGGCGCTATATCAGCCAGCTGACCAGTCTGGATATGGCCGAGCGGGAGTTATTGAAAGTCGCCCAGGAATTGGAGGCTTTCATTGACCAGCAATTGATGTGGCTGCGCAGTATTTCGCCGCTAAGCTGGCAGGATGGCGAAGACCTTCTGCCCGCTCTGGCCTGGCTGACGGATGCTGAACAATGGGCAGCTGTCTTACGCTATGGCCGCACCCAGCTAACGACTTATTATCCCCTGGCTATTCTTGGGGTGCTCGCTTGGTTTGGGTTGCTCTTGCTGCGGGGGCGTGCCCGACGTGGTCTGATCGACAGTGCCGCCGAGACACGCCGGATTCGCACTGATCGCTTCGCCCTGACCGGGCGAGCTTTGGGATGGACCCTGGTATTGGCGGTGCCGATCCCCGCCTTGTTCGCTTTGATCAGTCTGCCGCTGCTGGCGGGTTCCGGCCGGCCGGAATTAGCCGCGGCCCTAGGCAATGGTCTGTTGCTGGGGACAGCCGTCCTGGCGGGCCTGGAGCTGGTGCGCCAAATGGGCCGCGAGGAAGGCTTGGGGATGCGGCACTTCAGTTGGCCCGACAGCATTCGTTTGGGATTGCTCAGGGAAGCGCGCTGGCTGCGCTGGGTGGCGCCACCGCTGGTCTTGCTGGTCGTGGTCGCGGCCAATAGCGGTGCGCCGCAAGTGGTTACCGGGGTGGGACGACCGGCGTTCATCTTACTGAATCTCGTCGCCATGCTGCTCATCTATCGACTGTTCCGGAGCGAGGGACCGCTGCTTAAGCCGCTGCGGGAGACGCCCGGCAAGACCCGCCTGGAGCAGCTGCATTTTCTCTGGTTCCCGCTGTTGCTGGCGGTGCCGCTAGCCTTGTTGGGGCTCGCTGTGCTGGGCTATCAATATTCCGCGGTGCTCCTGGCCCGTCGGTTATTGACCACCGTGGGCTTTCTGG
Source organism: uncultured Ectothiorhodospiraceae bacterium (assembly GCA_964345605.1). GTDB lineage: Bacteria > Pseudomonadota > Gammaproteobacteria > CAYFSA01 > CAYFSA01 > CAYFSA01. The sequence goes on along the minus strand of CAYFSA010000043.1, from coordinate 6,234 downwards.
CAGTGGTTTTCGGGGCGTTGGCGTTGTTACTGCGCTGGCTGTACATCGAGAAGCGCCGCTTTCGCCTGGAGGAAGCCCTGCGCCGGCGCGAGGCTCTGCATGCCCAGCGCGAGCAGCAGGAAACCGGTGAGACCACCTTGCCGACGCCGCCGGCCGAAGATGCCAGGGTCGATTTCAGCGAACTCAGTGATCAGGCCCAGCGTCTGCTCAGTACGGGATTGCTGTTCGGGGTGATCGTGGGCCTGTGGGCGATTTGGTCGGATTTACTGCCCACCCTGGACATTCTCAATGCGGTTAAATTGCCCATGTCGGCGACCGAAACGGTGGACGGGATTACCAAGACCGTGCCCGTGACCCTGGCGGATGGCGTGGTTGCCTTGATCGTTTTGGGGGTGACGGGGCTGGCGGCGAAGAACTTGCCCGGCCTGCTCGAGATCCTATTGTTACAGCGCCTGCCGTTGGAAGCAGGAGCCCGCTATGCCATTACCACGCTGTCCCAGTATGGCATTGTCGCGATTGGCGTGATCAGCGCCTTTACCGTCTTGGGCGCGGCTTGGTCGAACATTCAATGGTTGGTGGCGGCGCTCGGTGTCGGCTTGGGTTTCGGTTTGCAGGAAATCGTCGCCAATTTCGCCAGTGGCTTGATCTTGCTGTTCGAGCGACCCGTGCGAGTCGGCGATATCGTCACCGTTGGCGGCAATAGCGGCATGGTCACCCGTATCCAGATTCGGGCGACCACTATTCGTAACTGGGATTATCAAGAATTATTGGTGCCGAACAAAGAGTTCATCACCGGCCAGGTGCTAAACTGGACTTTGACAGATAATATCAATCGGATTGTGGTCAATGTCGGCGTTGCCTATGGCTCGGATATCCCCTTGGCGCTGCGCTTGCTAGACGAGGCTGCCAAGGCGCATTCCAGGGTGCTCAAAGACCCTGAACCGATCATTACATTCGAAAGCTTTGGCGAGCATTCATTGACGCTGATTTTACGATGTTATATCGCCGGATTGGATTATCGACTGGTAACCATCAGCGAATTACACACCAGCATCCGGCAAAAATTCGCTGCCGCCGGGGTCGAGATCGCCTTACCGCAAAGTGATGTGCATTTGGATGTCAAACATCCTTTACCTGTGGAGTGGCTGGCTCGATAAACGTCCTCTAATATCGGGATTCATGGCAACCGGGAAAATCACTCGCAACATGCCCACTTAATAAGGAGCATTCATTCAGATGCTTAGTCCGTTACGCCAACGCTTGGTACGGTTTTTCCTAACTGGGGTCTTCGCGATTTTGCCCCTGGTCATTACCGTGGCGATCGTGGCCTGGATCGCCCAGTTTGTCCATCGTTATGTCGGCCCGCAAACCGTTATCGGGCAAACCCTCAGTAGCATCGGCGTGACCGTGGCACAGCAGGATAAACCCGGGCTGTTTTCCTATAGCATCGGCATTACCTTGGCGTTAGCGGCAGTATTTGCCCTGGGAGTATTACTGGATCTGGGCGCCAAGCGCATGGTGCATAACGTCCTGGATAATACCGTCAATCGCATCCCGGCGATTAACAAAGTCTACGGGGTGGCCAAGCAGTTGGTGGATATGCTCGATCGCAGCGGCCAGGCCGATCTCAAATCCATGTCGCCGGTGTTTTGCGAATTCGGCGAGAACGATCCGACCGGCGTCCTCGCCCTGTTGGTTTCGCCGGAGAAATTCGAGGTGGCCGGCAATTATTATCACATCGTCATTGTGCCCACTGCGCCGGTCCCCTTCGGCGGTGGCCTGTTATTCGTGCCTGTACAGCGGGTCAAGCCTGTCGAGGTCTCCGCCGATGGCCTGTTGAGTATTTATATTTCCCTGGGCGCAACGGCCCCAAAATATTTGCACACCACCAAAACCACGGATTATGACAACCCTGATCACCTCATGAGCAAGCCGTCGGCCGAGTGATTGTGCGTTCATTCCTGCGGCCGACGAACGCGCTCAAGCTCGGCGGGGCGGGTTAAAACCCGCCCTACAGGTGCCCTTACCTACAGATTGAACGGCTATAATAGCCAGCCACTGTCCAGAGGTTCGTTATTTTTCCTTGAACGCGTGCTGGAAGCGGCGGGTCAGGGGTTCGATCAGGTAATCAAAGGCCGTGCGGGAGCCGGTCGGGATCATGACTTCGGCGGGCATGCCCGGATAGAGATCGACTTCCTGCAGATCCAAGAATTCTTCGTCGACGATTTCTACCCGCGTCATATAATAGGTGTTGCCGGAGCGCTCTTCGGTGATCCGGTCGGCGGAAATGGTGCGCACGATCCCTTCAGCCGCCGGTAGATCCCGTTGTGTATAAGCCGTGATGCGGACATCGGCTTGCATGCCGGGTTCGATGTCGGTGATGTCGGCGGGCCTGACCTTGGCCTCGACGATCAGCAATTCGTCTGCCGGGACGATTTCCAGGACCTTTTCGCCCGGTTTGACCACGCTGCCTTCGGCAAACACGCTCAAATTCAGCACGTAGCCGCTTTTCGGCGCGCGCAGCTCGACGCGTTCGAGCTGCTTGCGGGCGGAACGCAGCTGGGGTTCGAGTTCGGCGATTTTGGCATGGCCTTCGCGCAAGCCCTGGGCGATTTCTTCGGCGCGCCGGCGCTGCAATTGAGCGATCTGCAGGCGCAGCTCACCGATGGTCTCACGGGTCTTGGCGAGATCGGCGCTCGCTTCGCCGCGCTGGCCGATATAGGTCGCCTGTTGACGTTCGAGGTCGAGGACTTTGAGGGTTGACTCGAAGCCTTTTTGCTCGAGTCCGCGGAAGTTCTCCAGCTGTCGGCCGATGATGTCCACTTGCGTGGCATGGGCATCTGCTTGGGCCTGATAGCCTTCGAGCTGGGCTTCGAGCTGGACGATGCGCTGCTGCAACAGCTCGATTTCGCCGCGCAGGGTTGCAACCCGACTGCGGAATAAGGCGCGTTCTTCCCGCAGCACGGTTTGCACGTAGGGATCGTCCTGGGCATTCAATAAATCCTGCTGGAATGGGATCTGCTGGGCATCTTGCTGCTCGGCTTGCAGCCGGGCGACTCGCGCCTTGTTGGATACCAGCTGGGCTTGCAGGCGATCAATGGTCGAACGGATTTCGGTGTCATCCAGGCGAACCAAAACATCGCCGGCATCCACGAAATCGCCTTCACTGACAGGGATTTCATCGACAAAACCGCCATCGCGGTGCTGCACTTCCTTGCGATTGCCCTTGACCACGATCGAGCCGGGGGCGATGACCGCACTGTCCAAGGGCGCCAGCATGGCCCAGCTGCCGAGCCCGACGAAAAACAAGAACATAACGCCCAGCCCAATCAGCACGGTGCGCCGGGCCGAGCCTTTTAGTGGTGGGGTTTCGTCGGGTTCTTCGGTGACTTCACCGCTGAGGAAGGTGCCGGCCGTGCTTTCTTCCAGCAAGCCGCCTTCTTGCTTGCCGGCGGGCTGGTCGGCGGCGACCGCGCTCGTTTGCTCTTGAGTCAAGGACAACCCGGTCTCGCCGGTGCTCGTGCGCTCGGTATTGCGCGCAGCGTCGGCGCCTGCCGTTTGTTCCTTCTCTTGGCTGGCTTGCTCCTGGGCTTG
>CAYFSA010000043.1:0-2540 GCA_964345605.1 uncultured Ectothiorhodospiraceae bacterium | reverse complement strand
TCCTGGGGCTGGTTCGTATCCGTATCCGTTTGATCCTGAGATACGTGTTGCTGACGCTCGTTGTTACTGGGTTTCGTGTGCTCCATGATGGCTTCCCTAAACGATAACCTGATTGGATTGCGATTGCGGCGGCCGCGGCCCGGGTTTTTGCGAGCCCCCTCCCGGCGGGGCTGACAACTGGGCGAGTACTTGATCTTTGGGGCCGAAACGGGCCATCTGGCCGTCCTTCAAGGCCAGAATCTTGTCGGCATGGGTCAGCAGACTGGGCCGATGGGTGATCAGGATCAGGGTGACGCCTTCGGCTTTGAGCTGGGCGACCGTGTTGGCCAGGGCCTGTTCGCCTTCAGTGTCCAGGTTGGAATTCGGCTCGTCTAAAACGATAAACCGGGGCTCGCCGAACAGGGCGCGGGCCAGGCCGATGCGCTGGCGCTGGCCGCCGGACAGGGAGGCGCCGCCATCGCCGATTTCGGTCTCATAGCCCTGCGGTAAATGCAGGATCAGGTCGTGCACGCCGGCTTTTTGTGCCGCCGTCACGATGCGCTCGCTGGAGCTGGCGGTAAAACGGCAGATATTATCGCGGACAGTGCCGGCAAACAGCTCGATATCTTGGGGCAAATAGCCGACATAGGGACCGAGATTGCCCGCCCGCCATTGGTAAACATCCGCACCATCGAGACGGACATGACCGGCATTGGGTCGATTGATGCCGACCAACAAGCGGGCCAAGGTCGATTTGCCCGATGCGCTCGGGCCGATCAGGCCGAGCACTTCGCCGGGTTCCAGCTGGAAATTGATGCCGCTGAGAATCGGTTTTTGATGGCCGGGCAGGGAGTAAATCACGCTTTCGGCATGCAGGCTGCCCTGGGGCGGCGGCAGCGGCATACTGGCCTGGGATGAGGGAGTTTCCAATAGTAGCCGGTTGATGCGACCTAGCGCCGAACGGGCGCCGCTGAACGAACGCGAGGCCCCGACAAATTGTTCGATCGGTGCCAGGGCGCGGCTTAACAGAATCAAGCCGACAAACATCGCGCCGGCATTGATGACTTCCTCGATAACGAGATAGGCGCCCAAGCCCAGAATACCGACCTGCAGCCATAAACGGATGAAACGGATTAGCCCGGAGAACCAGGCTGCCCGATCGCTGGCCGTGACCTGATCGGTGAGCAATTGATTACGTCCCTTGCGCCAGCGATTGAGCAGGCCGGGCAGCATGCCCATGGCCTGAATCACTTCGGCATTGCGCAGGCTGGTGTCGGTAAAGCCATAATTGCGTACGGCTTCGGCGTTGGCTTTTTGTAAGGGCCCGCGGGTCAGGTATTCGTTAAAGACACTGACCACGATCAGGATGAGTGCGCCAATGACGGCAAACCAGCCCTGGTAAGCCGAGAGCAGGAAGATCACGATCATGTAGATCGGTGCCCAGGGTAAATCGAAGATGGCGTGGGCGCCTTGGCTGGAGACGAACTGGCGTACTGTATCGAAATCACGCAAGGTTTGCCCGCGTTGCTCCGAGCTGCCCTGCGGGCCGCGATCGACCAAAGCGGTCATCAGTCGGCCGGCAAGCTGCTCATCCAGGCGCAGACTGGCCCGGGTCAGCACCCGAGCACGGACGATATCCAGCGCCCCCATAGTGATCAGGCCGATGGTAGCGGCGATGATCAGCATGACCAGGGTCTCTTCGCTTTGGCTGCTCAATACCCGGCCATACACCTGCAGCATATAGAGGGGATAGACGAGAAAGAGGATGTTGACGCCCATGCTGAATAAGGCCGCAGCGAAGAAGTGGCCGCGGCAAGCAGCAAAGGACTGCAGTAATTCGGGGCTGATGTTGGGTTTTTTCATTCTGATCCGTTTGCTGGGTACAAGAATGCCACAGCACGCCGTGAAGACGAACTGCTGGCGTGAATTGAAAAATGATGATCAAAGACGTAAACAGGTACGTTGTGATGTGAGCATCGCAGGCCACGAGTCGGGGTGACTGAACACCCAGGCATCAATGTTTAGGACTCTGCCATTAGGGAAATGCAATCCCATCTCGAAGCCGCAAACTTAAACCATTATGATGACACGTTTACTAAGACCTATGCTACTGGCCCCATTGCGTTCCCATTGAGTTATCGAGTTTGAGCAATTGGCTAAGGCGAATCAATCAGTTATCCAACATTTCAGCAGATTTCGAGTCGCTTGCCCCAGCGTGGTAAGCGGCGCTGAACCAGTAAGCTTGGAGAACGTATGCAAGCACTAATACAAGGTATGCGCCGGAATGGCTGGTTGGCAGGCTGAGCCGGGCACCTGGATTGCCGCCGTTGTGGTGGGGCTGTTGGGTGGCGGCCATTGCTTGGGGATGTGCGGTGGCATCGTCGGTGCCTTGACCTTTGGGTTACCGGCCGCGGTACGGGGGCGCAGCGCCACTGCCCTGCCGTATTTGCTGGCCTATAACGCCGGCCGGCTGACGAGCTATACCCTGGCGGGAGCGATTGTCGGTGGCATAGGCTGGGTGGCGAGCCATTTGGTCTCGGTGCGGTTGGCCCAGCTGGGCC
>CAYFSA010000042.1:1351-22148 GCA_964345605.1 uncultured Ectothiorhodospiraceae bacterium | reverse complement strand
ACCAGCCTTATGGGAGTAACGATCCGGCCGATATCGAATTCCTGCCGCCGGCGGCTAATTCCAGTATCGATAAGCCCGAGGGCGGCATTTCGCAGCTCGATCTGGAAACCAGCTTGCGCTTTAATAATGGCCTGACCTTGCTGACGGTGACCGCCGCCGAGTTGGCCGATATCGTCGAGCATGCCGTTGCGGGCACCGCTGAGGGCGCGACGCCGGGACAATTCCCACAGGTTGCCGGCTTGCGGTTTAGTTTCGATCCGAGCCAGCCGGCGCGCGACGGCAGCGACACCAATGCAGCGGATGTCAATATTAACGGTGATCGGCTGCGCAACCTGGCTGTTGTGGATGATAGCGGAGCGGTAATCGATCAAGTGGTCGAAGACGGTATCGTTGTTGGTGATCCGATGCGCACCTTCCGTCTGGTCATCCTCGATTTCATCGCCAAATGCGTCGGTGCCGAAGGGGAAAGCTGTGGCGATTCCTATCCGCTCAATGGCTTGAGCAATCCCGACCGGGTCGATCTCGGTGATGCGGGTGTCGATCCGGGGCAAGCCGATTTTACCGAGGCCGGCAGCGAGCAGGATGCCTTGGCCGAATACCTGCGGGCGCATTTTGCAAACGAGCCGTTTGAGCTGGCCGAAACCGATCCAGCCGAGGATTCGCGGATTCAGAATCTAAACGCTCAAGATGACAGTGTGCTGGCTTTGCCTAAAGGCAGCGTCACCCTCGAGGTCCTCGGCCGCTTCACGGACAATGCGATTTATGACGAGGGTGCGGCGGAAATTGTCAGCTTCGATCCGAATACCGAACGCCTGTTCGTGATCAATTCCAATGCCGGTACCATCGATATCCTCGATTTGGCTGAGCCGGCGAATCCGCAGTTGATCGGTTCCATCGATAGCGCAGCCATCGAAGCGCAAGCCGAAGAGTTTACAGTGGGCAGCTTCAACAGTGTGGCCGTGAAAAATGGTCTGGTGGCCGTGGCAGTCGAAAACGCCGAGGCCCAAACCAATGGTCGGATCGTCTTCTACCAGAGCAATGCGGAGAATTTGACGCTGATCGGTATCGCGGAAAGCGGACCGATGCCGGATATGGTGACCTTCACACCCGATGGCACGAAGGTATTGGCTGCCAACGAAGGTGAGCCCAATGAAGACTATACCAATGATCCGGCGGGCTCGGTTTCGATCATCGATCTTGCAAATGACCTTGCCGTTTCAACGGCGACGTTCGATGCCATCAATGCCCGCGTAGAGGAAGCACGAGCGGCAGGGGTTCGCATATATGGCCCGGATGCCAGTGCCGCTCAGGATCTGGAGCCGGAATACATTGCAGTATCGGCCGATTCCAGTACGGCCTGGGTGACCTTGCAGGAGAACAATGCCCTTGGCGTGATCGACATCGAGAATGCGGCGGTAGCGGCCGTGGTGCCGCTGGGCGTCAAGCAGCATAATCGGGCCGGCAATGGATTTGATGCCGCCAATGATGACGAGATAAGTATTCAGCGCCATGACATCCTCGGTTTTTACATGCCCGATGCCATTGCCGCGTATGGCCCTGCCGGCCAATACCTGATAACGGCTAATGAAGGCGACACCCGCGATTATGATGGCTTCAGCGAAGAGGCCGATCTCGGTGAGCTGGATGTATTCCAAGGGGACCCCGCTCTGGAAGGTCTGCTGAGCACGACGGCCGGCGGCGACTTCGATGGTGACGGCGCGACTGATCAGCTTGCCATTGGGGCCCGTTCGTTCTCGGTATGGGACGGCACCAGCGGTGGTTTGCTGTTCGACAGCGGCGATGATTTTGAGCGTATAACCGCCCATCTCGATTTGTTCGGTGAGACAGTGTTCAATTTCAACGACGACAATGACGAGTCAGAACGGGATGGCCGCAGTGACAACAAAGGTCCTGAGCCGGAAGGGGTGGTAACGGGCGTCATCGAGGAACGAACCTATGCCTTCATCGGCCTGGAACGGGTCGGCGGCATTATGGTTTATGACGTTACGAACCCCCAGCGGCCACGATTCTCGGACTATTTGAATAACCGCGACTTTACGGTCGATGTCGGCGAGATCGAGGCAGGCAATCTGCCGGCCGATGCGGCGGGTGATCTGGGTCCTGAAGGTCTGGTATTCATCTCGGCGGCGGAGAGTCCGAATGGCCAGCCCTTGCTGGCTGTCGGTAACGAGGTTAGCGGCACCACGACGATCTATCAGATCAACGTGGAGTAGCAGCAGGGCAACCCGCGGGACAGGTTGTCGATGACGGCTGTGACCTCCGTCCATGCTGGGCAGAGCAGAGGGTCTTGGTTGGCCGGTAACCGGCTTGGCAGGTTGCTGTAGGGCGGGCTTCAGCCCGCCTTGCCAGGGCCACGCTTTGATGTAAGCAGGGCCGGCTGAAACCGGCCCTACACCCACTTTGTAGGGTCGATTTCAATCGACCCGCTTTTTAAGTCAGTGCCTGCAGACGCGCATAGGCCAATACTAACCACTTGCGTCCTGCGTCCCGGAATTGCACTTGCACGCGTGCTTGCGGGCCACTGCCCTCGTAGCCTAAGACGACGCCTTCCCCAAATTTGCTATGACAGACCGTTTGGCCGATAGCGAATGGCTGTCCAGTGTCATCGCCAGTGTCATCGGCTGTATCATCGGCTGAGTCGGCGGCCGATGGGCTCGGTGCTTGTCGCTGTGCCTTGGCCCCTTGAGATAAGCGTGGCTGCTCGGCATGCAGCGGTTGCAAGGCGTCTTCTGGCAGTTCCCGCAAAAAGCGCGACGGCGGATTCTGGATGTCGCGGCCGTACATGCGCCGGCTCAAGGCATAAGTCAAGACCAGGCGCTGCTCGGCGCGGGTGATGCCGACATAGCACAGCCGGCGTTCTTCCTCCAGGCCGCCGGGATTGTCCATGGCCATGCTATGGGGGAACAGGCCTTCCTCCAAACCGACGATGCAAACCAGCGGAAACTCCAGCCCCTTGGCGGCATGCAGGGTCATCAATTGGACGCTGTCACTGTCTTTCTCGGCGCCCCTTTCGCCGGCCTCCAAGGCAGCCTGGGCAAGGAAGGCCATCAGCGGCGGCATTTCGCCGAAGGCCTCGGGATCGTCCTCGAAATAATCGGCGGCATTGACCAGCTCGTCCAGGTTTTCCACCCGCGCCTGCTCGCGCTCGCTGGTGTCCTTGGCGTAATGATCGCGTAGCCCCGAAACCTTGACGACCGCGGCGACCTGTTCGGTCAGGGTCGGGTATTCGGTGTTGGCGAGTTCTTCGATCAGCATGACAAAGCGCTGCAAGGCCTTGGCGATACGCCCGCTGATATCACCGCCGCCAGCCATGGCCCGCGCCGCATCCCAAAACGAGCCGCCGCGGGCCCGCGCTTGATCACGGATTGCGGCCAGGCTGCGCGCGCCGATGCCGCGCGGCGGGTGGTTGATCACCCGCTCGAAGGCGCCATCGTCATCGCGGTTGACGAGTAGCCGGAGATAGGCTAAGGCATCTTTGATCTCCTGGCGCTCGAAAAAGCGCAGGCCGCCATAGACCCGATACGGAATCCCCGCCTGAATCAAGTGTTCCTCGAGCACCCGCGATTGGGCATTACTGCGGTACAACCAGGCGATGTCGCTGTAACGCCCGCCCTCGTCCCGCCATTGCCGGGCGATTTGCACCGCGAAGCGGGCTTCCTCGAGATCGTTATAAGCCTGATACAACAGGATCGGCTCGCCCTGACGCCCCTCGGTCCATAGGTTCTTGCCCAGCCGGCCTGAGTTGTAGGCGATTAACTGATTGGCGGTCGCCAGGATCGTGCCGGTCGAGCGGTAATTCTGTTCCAGCCGAATTACCTGCGCGGTGGGAAAATCCTCAGAGAAATGCTGAATATGCTCGATGCGGGCCCCGCGCCAGCCGTAGATGGACTGATCATCATCGCCGACTGCGAAAACCGGAATATGCTCGCCGGCCAACAACCGCAGCCATTGGTATTGCAAGGTATTGGTGTCCTGGAATTCGTCGACCAACAGATGCGCGAAACGCTGTCGATAATGGGCCAGCAAGGTCGGCGAGGCCCGCAGGGTTTCCAAGGTGCGCAGCAGTAATTCGGTGAAATCGACGACTTGACCGACCCGGCAGGCCTCCTCGTAAGCCTGATAGAACTTTAACTGCTGCCGGGTGTAATAATCGCCGGGATTATCGACAGCTTGCGGGCGTTGCCCGGCTTCCTTGCAGGCATTGATGAACCATTGAACCTTTTTGGGCGGCCATTTGGACTCGTCGATTTCCAGAGCTCGTAAAACACGGCGAATCAGGCGCAGTTGATCGTCGCTATCGAGGATTTGAAAGCCCTGAGCCAAGCCTGCCTCGTGCCAATGGGCACGCAGAAAGCGATGCGATAGGCCATGAAACGTCCCGATCCACATGCCGGGCGTGGGCCTGTCCAACAGCTGCTCGATTCGCCCGCGCATTTCATTGGCCGCTTTATTGGTGAAAGTCACGGCGAGGATCGAAGTCGGATGTAGGCCCTGATGATGGATAAGCCAGGCAATGCGATGCACCAATACCCGCGTTTTGCCGCTACCGGCGCCGGCGAGGACCAAGGTGGGCGCATTCTCGGCGGTTACCGCTTGATGCTGCGGCTCGTTCAATTGAGCGAGTAAGTTGTCCTGCTGCATCATGGGGTCGCGCTAATCCTGCCCGCGCCGCTGCAGCCCACGGGTCTTCTCGACCATGCGGTAGGTGGAGCGGTTATTGTTGAAGCGCGAAACCTCATTCAAGGGGACCCAGAGGATTTCATGGGATTCGTCATTGCCGGGGATCGGCAAGTCGTCATCCATTTCCACGAGGAAACGGACATCATAATGCTCATGTCGCGGGCCACGACTGCTAGCGGGAATGGTATGCACATCGACATCGAAAATCGCATGATTGACCAGGCGGATGTGGCCGGGGTCCAGACCGGTTTCTTCGGCGGTCTCGCGCAGCGCGACGCGCAGGATATCGGCGTCGCCATCCGCGTGTCCGCCGGGCTGAAACCATTGATCATGCTTGCGATGGTGCAATAGCAGGACGCGTTGGCGAGCCGGGCTGACCACCCAGGCCGAGCCGGTGACATGGCCGGGCCATAGATCGCAATGGAAGCAATCCTCGTGAGCAAGCACGAAATCCTGGGTGCGGCGAATATGGGCCGCTTCTTCCATAAAGCGCGAGTCATGTTGGGCGAGTCGGGTCAGGAGCTCTTGTCTGTGCATGGGCTAAGGTCGGCTTGTATCAATCATTGCATCAGTTTTCGCTGCGTGCCCCCGACCGGGGGTGCGCTGCTGGGGAGTTTGGCGCCAAGAACGTATGCAAAAAACAATAGCACTCATTGAGTGCCTTAAGTGCCGGACGGCCGTTCGATAGCGGTAAGCGCCGCCGCGGCGGCTTCATCGATATCGCCCTCGCGGCCGGCGAGGGTCAGGCGGCCAAAAGCCCCTACGGCGCGCACGTCCACCAGGGTGATGTTGGCAGCTTTTTCCGCTTGATTGGCGGCATATACGACATAACCGGCTGGCTCGGTTTCCAGAATGAACATGCTTTGCCCCGGCAAGATCATCGAGCCGCGCCGATTCTGACGATTGATCAGAACCGTATGCTCAGGCGTCATGCCGCGGATGATCTCATGCCAGGCGACTTGGCAGCGCAGCCGATCCGCTTGACGACTGCCGATGCTGTTGAGCAGCATGTGGCCTACTTCCCGCACATCGCTTTGATCGCGTTGGTGAATGACCAAGGAGCCAAAGGCGCGCTCGACAACCTGCTGGGACAGATGCACCCGGGTGGCCTTGAGAGCCATGTCGGTGAGCCGGTGAATGGCCATGCCCGGCGAAACTTCAATCCACAGACAGGCATCCCCTGGTACCGGGAGAAAGCCCTGAGAAACCGTGGCCATATAGGCTGCAAGCTGCGGCTGTAGCGAGTCGATGTAGACGTAGGTCCGTAGATTGATCATGGTGTTCTAGCGCCGTTGCCGAGGTAAATAATCCGATTAGGATAACTTACCCGGTTGGCTGGAATCTATGTCATTGCAGGTGGTCGGTGGGCTTAAGGCGAGCGGACTCGGTTTTGACGGGGGTTGCCGGATGAGGGCAGTGACGTCCTCATCCGGGCGGTATGTTACGCGGCTTGCTGAGCGCTATCCGGCCTATTCGGGCGATGCACGAAGAGCGAAAAGCGGCTATGGCTGCTGAAGTCGTCGATGCTCAGGCGAATATGATGATCTGCGTGCGCTTGGCGGCAGCTGTCGATGTCGTTATACAGCTTGTTCTGATCGCCATTGTAGCAGCAGGCATCACCCCATTGTTGCCAGCGGGTGTAGCGAGGCCCCACCATTAGGGCGTGCTCGATACAAATAACACAGCCTCGATGCAGGCAATGACTGATTTGCTCTAGGATGCGGCGGCTGCAGTTGGTCTGACTGGCTTGATGATCCAATGCTCGTGCTTGCATGACTCGGCCCTCTGGGTGTGCGGCGGTGGCGGCGTGGCTCAGCGGCGTGCGGCGGCATTGCCACTGGGCGATCTAATGACTAAAGCCTAGACGCCGCCGGTCGAGGAGGGAAATTGCAATTCGCCCCGCACGTTATAGATCTGGGTCTATGTCCCAATGACAAGCGCTCAGGTTGGGTCCCATTACATGGTTTCTGAATCATTGCAGACAGTACTCGGTAGGCTGGGCTTGATCTCTGCTTGGGGGTTGCTACTGGTTTTGTGGTCGGCCGGTTTTCTGTATGCCGCGCCACCGACTCTGCCGCGCTGGGAAGTGGGGCTCGGCGTGGGCACGGTGGATTTCCCGGTCTATCGCGGCTCGGCCGAGCGGCGCCGGCTGACCTTGCCGCTGCCCTATGTGATTTACCGCGGCGAGCGGGTGCGTGTCGACCGCGAGGGTGTGCGCGGTTTGCTCGGCAGGCTCGGGGCGAGCGAGCTGATCGCCTCTTTTGGTGCGGCCTTACCGGTTGACAGTGAAGATAACGATCGCCGTGCCGGCATGCCGGATCTCGCCCCGCTGCTGGAATTCGGACCGGCACTGCAGATACCTGTTTTCGAGGGGCAAGATGCCGACTTGACGGTCGATCTGGTGCTGCCGGCGCGAGCCGCGGTCAGCGTGGATTTCAATGCGATTCGGTACGCCGGGCTGACCTTCGATCCTGAAATACAAATCCGCGCGACCAATTTGCTCGACGATTGGGACTTGTACTTCAGTGGCGGTCCGGAATTCGCCAACCGCCGCTACCACGAGCGTTTTTATGGCGTGCAGCCGCCGTTTGCCCGCCCCGACCGGCGGGCTTATTCGGCCGGTGCGGGTTACGGCGGCGCCGGTCTGGCTATGAGTTTGCAGCGCCGCTTCGGCCGCTTGTGGGTGGCCATGTTCATGAGTTACGACAACCTAGCGGGCGCGCGCTTTGTCGACAGTCCGTTGGTGGAAACCCAGCATTATTTGGCCGGCGGCTTTGGGGTCGCTTGGGTGTTCTGGGAATGCGAGCGAGAGGCTGACAGCTGCTTTTGATAGGCGATATGCCCGGTTCGTTAAATCGGTCGCCGGGTTCTCGTGCACGCCTGGAAACGCTACACTAGCGAACTGATTCAATCCAATTATCAAGTATTCCAACGACCTTGAAAGAAAATCTCCAAGCCTTGCTGACCGAGGCGATCGATAAGTTGCAGCGGGACGAGCAATGGCCATTGACCGAACGGCCGGCGGTCCAGGTGACTCGTACTAAGGACCCTAGCCACGGTGACTATGCCTGCAATATCGCCATGCAGTTGGCCAAACATTTGGGCCGCAAGCCGCGGGAAATCGCTGCAGCGTTGGTAGCGGCTTTGCCTGCGGACGCCACCGTGGAACGGACTGAAATCGCGGGACCGGGCTTTATCAATTTTTTCCTGCGGGCCGATGCGCATACGCATGTGGTGCGGCAGATTTGGGAGCAAGGCGAGCAATTCGGGCGCAGCAACCGCGGTGCGGGGCAACGGGTGCAAGTCGAGTTCGTCTCCGCCAATCCGACCGGTCCGCTGCATGTCGGCCATGGCCGGGGGGCGGCTTATGGCGCCTGTGTCGCCGATTTGCTGGAAGCGATCGGCTACACGGTGGCGCGTGAATATTATGTTAACGATGCCGGCCGGCAGATGGATATTCTCGCTGTCAGTGTCTGGCTGCGTTATTTGGAAGCAGCGGGGCGAGCCATCGTGTTCCCGAGCAATGGCTATCGCGGCGAGTATGTCCAGGCGATCGGCCGCGCGTTACTCAAAATCGACGGTGAGGCCTATGTCTGCCCCGATGAGGCTTTATGGCGGGCGTTACCTGCCGATGCCCCGGCGGGTGATAAAGAAGTCTACATCGATGCGCTCATCGAGCGGGCCAAAGCGTTGTTGGGTCAGGCACATTATCAGCGCATTGCCCGGTGGGGCTTGGATGCGATCTTGAATGACATCCGGGACGATTTGGCTGGTTTCGGCGTGACATTCGATTATTGGTATGCCGAGAGCAGCCTGACGGCTAAAGATGCGATTGGCGAAGTCGTCGAGCGCCTGCAAGCGAGTCGGCATATTTATGAACAAGACGGCGCATTATGGTTTCGGGCCAGCGATTATGGCGATGAAAAAGACCGGGTAGTGCGCCGGGAAAACGGCCAGTACACCTATTTCGCGGCCGATATTGCCTATCATGCCGATAAATTCGAGCGCGGCTTCGATCGGCTGATTGACATTTGGGGCGCCGACCATCATGGTTACGTGCCCCGGGTGCGGGCCGCCATGCAAGCCCTCGGGGTGCCGACTGAACGGCTTGAAGTGTTGTTAGTGCAATTCGCGAATCTGTATCGCGGCGGTGAGAAGGTACCGATGTCGACGCGCTCGGGCAGTTTCGTTACCCTACGCCAACTGCGCGAGGAGGTTGGCCGGGATGCGGCGCGCTTCTTTTATGTCATGCGTAAATGCGAACAGCATTTGGATTTCGACCTGGATCTGGCGAAATCCCAATCCAGTGATAATCCCGTGTATTATATCCAGTATGCGCATGCCCGTATCTGCAGCGTTGGGCGCCAGCTCGAGCAAAAGGGGCTAGCCCGCGATGTGGCGCGCGGCTTCGCCCATCTGCAGCGGCTGACCGAAGCGCATGAGCAGGATTTGGCGGCTGATTTGGCGCGCTATCCGGAGGTCGTGGAACGGGCCGCGCTGGCCGCGGAGCCGCATCAATTGGTGCATTATCTGCGCGAACTCGCCAACGACCTGCATACGTATTACAACGCCCATGCATTCCTCGTGGCCGAGGCTGAATTGCGGGATGCGCGTTTGAACTTGATCGAGGCGACCCGCCAAGTGTTGGCCAACGGCCTGCAATTGCTTGGCGTCAGCGCCCCACAGGAGATGTAAATATGGCCACCCGCAGCCCTAGACGCAGCCCGAAGCGGCCGGTGCAGCGCAAGCAAACCTCGTCCGGCTGGTTATGGCTGGCGCTGGGGCTCGGCTTGGGACTGATTATTGCTGCCGGGATTTACCTGTTTGGGGTGTATGGCCAAGTCGAGCCGGCTGCCCCGGTTACCCAAGCCAGTCATAAAGCGGCTGAAGCCCAGACCACGGCAGCCAGCGCCCCCAAACAACCCAAGTTCGAGTTCTACCGCATGCTGCCCGACTTGGAAGTTGACGTGCCTGAGGGGGCTTATCAAAGCACGCCTAAGGCTAAGTCTGAGCCTGAGCCTGAGTCCGCATCTGAGGATCAGCAGAACAAGCACAGTGCTGCTGATGCTGCGTCGACAGAGTCTAGGCCGGCAGAAATAAAGCCGTCGGGCAAATCCCACTTTCTCTTGCAAGCCGGGGCTTTCAAGCAGGCGAAACAGGCCGACCAATTGAAAGCGCGCTTGGCGCTGTTGGGTTTAGAAGCCAATGTGCAAGCGGTCAAAGTGGGGGATACGACCTGGCATCGGGTGCGCTTGGGCCCCTTTGCCGATCAGGATCGCGCTGAGCATGTGCGGACCCGGCTTGGCCAGAAACAGATCAAGGCGATCGTGGTGCGCGACCCGAGTTAGCTCGACACTCGCTTCGTAGCAAGCGTTTCATAAGTTTTCGCTCCCCTTTTCCCCCGCGGGGGGAGGGGTTTTGAACAGCTGAATCGTTTAGCTCCGAGAGCTTATGCAAAATGAATAGCGTTGCTGCACAACAGCAACTTGACGTTAGCCAATCTTTGAAGAGGACTATATATGCCTTTGGAACGCACGTTTTCCATCATTAAACCCGACGCGACCGAGCGCAATATTACCGGTAAAATCAATGCGATGCTCGAAGAAGCGGGGTTGCGGATCGTCGCTCAGAAACGCATCAAAATGACGCGCGAGCAGGCCGAGACCTTTTATGCCGTGCATCGCGAGCGGCCCTTCTTCGGCGAGCTGGTTGAGTTTATGATCTCCGCGCCGATTGTCGTGCAAGTGTTGGAAGGCGAGAATGCCGTCGCGAAGAATCGTGAAGTAATGGGCGCAACCAATCCGGCGGAAGCCGCCGAGGGCACGATTCGCCAGCTGTACGGCCGGTCCATCGGCGAGAACTCAGTCCACGGCTCGGATTCGCCAGAGAATGCCGCGCTCGAAATCGCTCAATTCTTCTCGGGTAACGAGATCGTCGGTTAAGCCGGCCATAGCGGTCTGGCGGGCTAAAGCCTGCCCTACAGCATGTAGGGTCGGTTTTAACCGACCCCGGATGACGTCGCGGCCAACAGGATGCAGTCGCAGGCGAAACCGAAGCCGCTGCACAAGCGCTGGCCGTGATCCATGCGCGACGGTGTGTCGAACCGGCCGCTTTCCCAGGTAACAATAAACCAACGGCCGCATGTTGGCGGCGGCGTTAATGCACCGCCTGCAGGCCCGGCCCGTAGGGGTACGTCGTGCGCATCATGACTCCCATGAGCTGCTCGGCGCGCTCCGCTAGCGGGCCAATTTCCAGCAGTTCTTGCTTGTCTGCGTCGCTGATCGGCAGATTCGCGACCAAGCCATCCACCAGGGCTGCATCACTCATCTTGTCCAAGTGTTTGCGCTCAATCTCCATTTGCTGTGCCGCGGTGTAGCGTTCCAAGGTCGTGAGCAACCGCTCCCGCGCCGTCGCTGGTAACGATGCCTCGTTATAATCGAGCGCGAAGCTTGACCAGTCCGGAACCACGCAGCGATAGCCGCGGGTCGTCGGAATCGCTTCGCCGAGCCGGAAACGACATACCCCTTGCAGGACGATCAGCAGCCGGCCGTCGTCGGTTTCGTTAAACGCAGTGATTTGCCCCGCGCAGCCGATCTCGGCCAGCGTATCATCGGCCTCGCCGGGCTGCACCATACCGATCAGCCGTGCCGTGCCGAGGGCGTCGAACACCATGCTCAGATAGCGCGGCTCAAAGATGTTGAGAGGCAGCTGGGTGCCCGGTAGCAGGATGGCGCCGCTCAAAGGGAAGATCGGCAAGGTTTGCGGTAAACGGTCAAATGCAGGGGTGAATGGATTGTGAGCCATGGGGAAAAACCTCGCAGGGATTACCAGGCCTGCCAGAGTCGCTGTAGGGCCCGTAAGACATCGCGGCGACTGATCTGACCCACCAGGCGGTTGTCGTCGACCACGGGATAACGCCGGTACGGGTGCTCCAGAAACAACTTGGCGACCTCGAGAATACTGGTGTCAATTTCGATGGTTTTTACCTGAGTGGTCATGAAATCGGTGACTTTGCCGATTTTTTCGCCGTAATAACTCGCGTTCAGGGTAACTTTAAGACAGTCCCGCTCGGATAAAATCCCCACGATATTGCCCAGCTTGTCGACTACCGGGGCACCGGAAATGCCTTTTTCCAGCAAGGCATCGACGGCGGCCTGTAAGTCCATATCCGGAGTGAAGGTCACCAAATGATGGGCCATATAATCTTTAACGGATACCGAATGAGGCATGGCGCAAGTCCTCGAGAACGAATGAGTGTATAATGTTAGTAACGGCTGATGCGCACTGAAATAGCATGCTGGTTCAAAGCCGTTCAAAACCCAAAGCGGCACGCTAGCCTGCTTGTTTGATGATGAACTAGCTTAATGCGCTGTAACGGTTTTGACTATCGGCCGGCATCAATCGCGCCAGCGTCGGCTCAGTTCGGCATAGGCATCAATGCGCCGATCCCGCAGGAAAGGCCAAGTTCGGCGAATCGTTTCGGTGCGTGCGAGGTCGATTTCGGCGATCAGAACGGCCGGTTTATCAGTTTCGGCCTCGGCTAATAGCTCGCCTTGCGGCCCACAGACAAAACTGCTTCCCCAAAAGTCACTGCCGGGGGTCTGTTCGCTCGGATCGGGTTCATGACCGACACGATTGCAAACCAGTATCGGCAGGCCATTGGCAACGGCATGGCCGCGTTGGATCACTTGCCAGGCGGTGCGCTGACGTGCTTGTTCGGCAGGCTCATCGCGTGGATCCCAGCCGATAGCCGTCGGGTAAAGGAGCAACTCGGCGCCTGCCAAGGCCATCAAGCGGGCCGCTTCCGGGAACCACTGGTCCCAGCAGACCAGCACCCCGAGCTTGCCGAGGGGCGTGGCAATGGGCTGAAAGCCGAGATCGCCCGGCGTGAAATAATATTTCTCATAATAACCGGGATCGTCGGGGATATGCATTTTACGATAACAGCCGCATAAGTCGCCGCTGGCATCGAAAACGACTGCCGTGTTGTGGTAAAGCCCGGCTGCGCGGCGCTCGAACAAAGAACCGACGACCACGATGCTATGCTGTTTGGCGGCTTGACTTAATTGCTCGCTGCTCGGGCCGGGAATGGGTTCGGCCAGATCGAACAGGGCCGCTGACTCGCATTGACAGGGGTAGCGATGGCCATGAAGCTCCTGCAGCAAGACCAGCGCCGCGCCTTGCCGGGCGGCTGCGTCAATGCCGGCTAGGCTGTGTTGCAAATTGCTTGGCCAATCATCACTGTTGGCTTGTTGGATCAAGGCGACGCGCATGGGAAGACCTTAAATCAATGCCGACCGGTAACTGCATGGTCACGCAGTGTAAGCTGCCATATTGGTGGATCAATGGGCGGCAATCAATGGCAACGATTTCGCGATCCGGAAACAGGGCCGCTAAACGCTCACAAGCCATGATATCGTTAGGGTCATTATAGACAGGGACCAGCACTGCTTGATTGATAATCAGGAAATTGGCGTAAGTCGCTGGCAGCCGTGTGCCATCCGCAGCGTAACAGGCGGCCGGCAGCGGCAAGGGCACGAGGCGGTAGGCCGCGCCATCTTCGCGGCGCAACGCTTGTAATTCTGAGGCCATCGCCTGCAGCGGCGCATAATGCGCGTTGTCAGGATCGTCGCAAGCCGTGTAGGCGATCGTATCCGGGCTGCAGAACCGGGCCAGGGTATCGATATGCCCATCGGTGTCGTCGCCGATTAATTGGCCGTGGTCAAGCCAATAAACGCGTTTAATCCCCAGACGATTGGCCAGTTCGGCTTCCAGGTCCGCTTGCTCGAGACCCGGATTGCGGTCCGGCGATAGGACACAGTGACGGGTCGCCAGCAAGCTGCCTTGGCCGTCGGTGTCGATTGCGCCGCCTTCCAGCACCAGGGGCACCGGTTCGAGGGGCACGGCGCCGAAATGGCCTGCGGCGTACACGTTGCTTGTTATGGCATCGTCCTCGGCAAAGGGGTATTTGCCACCCCAGGCATTGAAGCGAAAATCCAGCAAGTACGGTTCACCATCGACCCACACCGTCAAGGGGCCATGGTCGCGGCTCCAGCAATCATTGGCCGGGGCATGCGCGAAGACTAAACGTGCAGGCGAAGGCTTTTCCGGATTGAGGCGTTGCTCAAGCTGCGCCTGTTGGGTGCTGTCCTGGCAAACCACCAACAGGGCCTCGTGCTGGAGGATCGCTGTGGCGATGGCGGTAAAGCAGGCCTCAACCGCGGCGAAATGTTCGCCCCAAGATCCGGCAGGCCGCGGCCAAGTCAGCATGACCCCACTTTGGGGTTCCCATTCAGCTGGGAAACGCCGTTTATCCGGCTCCCATGCGCCAGTGTGGATGGTAGATGCGCTGCGCTTATCCACCCTACGTCTTGTCCCTGTTCACGTTGCTTTGAGTTGCCAGGCAAGCGGTTGCCCTGCCCGCACTGGTACGATTTCTCCATCACCATAGGTCAATGATTCGGGCATTTGCCAAGTCGTTGGCTCAAGCGTCACGGTTCCCTCATTGCGCGGCAGTCCATAAAATTGGGCGCCGAATTCGCTGGCAAAGCCTTCCAGGCGATCGAGGGCATCATGTTCAGCGAAAACCTCGGCATAAAGCTCCAGCGCCGCTGGGGCGTTAAAGATGCCGGCTCGGGCTTGCGGTCCTTCTTTTTGGGAGCGCGGATGCGGGGCGCTGTCGGTGCCAAGGAAGAAGCGGGGCTCGCCGCTGAAGGCTGCTTCCAGCAAAGCGTCGCGATGGCGGGCATGCTTGAGCACGGGCAGGCAATACAAATGCGGTTGCAGACCGCCGCGAAACAAATCGTCACGGGTGTAGCGCAGGTGATGCGGGGTAAGCGTGGCGGCAATACGCTCTCCCGCTTGACGTACGAACATGATTCCTTCCTCGGTGGTGACATGTTCTAAAACGATGCGCAAATCCGGTACTTGCTCCAGTAATGGGGCCAGGTGACGCTCGAGGAAAACCGCCTCACGCGCGAACGGATCGACCGCAGGATCGCTCACCTCGCCATGCACCAGCAAAGGCATATCCAGTTCGGCCATGGCTTGGAGCGTCGCCAGGCAGTTGGCCAGATCGGTCACGCCGGCCTCGGCGTTGGTGGTGGCCCCGGCGGGATACAGTTTGGCGGCGATGATGAAGCCGCTGGCGACGGCCTCAGCGATCGTCTCCGGAGTGGTCAGATCGGTCAGATAAAGCGTCATCAGTGGCTGGAAGTCACTGCCGGGCGGACATGCGGCCTGGATGCGCTGGCGATAGGCGGTGACCGCTGCCACACCTGTCAGTGGGGGCTGTAGGTTGGGCATGATGATCGCCCGTGCAAAGCGGGCTGTGGAATAAGGCAGCACGGCTGCCAGCATGGCGCCATCACGCAGGTGCAAATGGCAATCATCGGGACGCCGCAGGGTCAGGGTCATAGTAAAAACCTGTTTATTTCGACGGCTTGGCTTGGATGGTGGTTTCAGTAGCCGCAATCGTTTGCTGCACGGCGGCGATCCACGCATCGGGAAAGCGTTGCGGCTCGGTCAGCCAGTCCCGAACTGCGGGCAATGCGCCATCCAGACCACTGTACTCGTCGGCCACCGCGGCAACCAATATTTCCCCGGTACCTGTCAGGCGTTCCCGCCAAGTTGGGTCGACAGAGGCATTGAATCGTTGACTAAGGGAGTCGAACTCGGCATCGGCCAAGATGGTATGGCGTTGGGCTGCTAAATGCTCGGCCGCTGTCAGTAGCTTGGTGTAGGTTGATTTACGCGCCGGGACGCGCTGACATAACGCATCGTATAGCCAACCGAGATGGCACTGCAGCAACAAGCGGGGCATGCCACGCCGGGCCAGGATGCCGGCTAGCCAATCGGTTTGTGCGTTGACATAGGCTTGCGGATATGCGGTCAAGGTGACCAGCCAGGCACTGTCACTGTCGGTGAAGCGTTGGCCGTGTTCGCCATAGCGCCAGGCGAAATATGGATAGGCCTGCCAGCAGCGCCAGCTAGCGGCGAACGCGGCGGCCAGCTCCCGCGGGTCCTGAGGAATCGGATGATCGCCGGCTGCGGGATTGATGGCGGCCGCGGTCAGCTGGGCAATGCCCGCCGATTCCCGGTCAGGGGGCGGGGCGAAGGCACAGTACCAGCAGGCATATTCCTGCCGGCCCTCAGCAGTGGCTATCTGGCCTTCGATTTCGATGCCTTGCGGATCGACCTCCGTAACCTGCGCTTGGTGCAATTCGTGGCGTGTTTGGTCCTGGGTAATGGCGCGGGCCAAATCGGCGGTAACCACGACATTGGCCATCACCCAAGTTTTGTCGGCGTCGGCAGTGGCCGTGTCATGCGCGGCAAAATCGACCTGGTAGCGCATGGCGGCGGCAGGGACTGCGCGCGGGGCCTGCTCGCCAGTCATGGCGCTTGGGCTTGCAGTAGTTCAGTAATCGCCGTGGCAGCCTGCGGCCGTCCGAGTCCGAAGCCCTGGCCGATCTCACAGTTCAGTTTCTGCAGATACTGGCTTTGCTCAGGATTTTCGATGCCTTCGGCAACGACTTCCAAGCTCAGACTTTTCGCCAGGGCGACAATGCCTTGCAGGAGGGCTTCGGATTTAGGGGAATGACCGATGTCGGCGATGAAAGAGCGGTCGATTTTCAGGTATTGGAACGGGAAGGCATGCAGATAGGTAAGCGCGCTGTAGCCGGTGCCGAAATCATCCAGGGCAATTTGGATGCCCATGGCTTCCAGGGTTTTCAATAGTTGATAAGTGCCGGGAAAATCCTCGACCAGCAGACTTTCGGTAATTTCCATTTGGATATATTCCGGCGCGAGCTCGGTTGCCTCGAGCGCAGTGTGGACCTGTTGCAAAAGATCGTTGCCGGTAAATTGGCGTGGTGAGAGGTTGATCGCCATTTGGATGGGCCAGAGCTTTGCCAGCTGCCAGCGTCGGGCTTGACTGAAGGCTTCGTGCATGAGCCATTCACCCACCGGTAGAATCAGCCCGGTCTGCTCCAGCAAAGGGATGAATTCGCCCGGCGAGACGATGCCGCGGCTCGGATGCTGCCAGCGCAGCAAGGCCTCCACTGCACACACTTCGCCGGTTTGCAGATTGAATTGCGGTTGATAGACCAGGAAGAATTCCTGGCGCTCGACGGCCCGATGCAGGTCGGCTTCGAGTTTAAGCTGCTCGCGCATGCTGGCGTCGGTAGTCTGATCGCAGAACGCATAAGGCAGGTCATTTTGCTGCTGCGCCCGTGACAGGGCCGATTCGGCCCGGGCCAAAAGTTCGGTCGGTGTCTGGGCATCTTCAGGATAGACCGCGACGCCGATGTTCACGGTCGGGCGAATTTCCATGCCATCGACTTGGATGGTGGCCTGCGTGCTGTCGAGAATATGCTGAATATCATCCGCTAGGGATTTGGAGGCGCTGGAGACATGCGGCAGGGCAACCAGAAAGCGGGCGCCATCCACCC
Organism: uncultured Ectothiorhodospiraceae bacterium; assembly: GCA_964345605.1. Lineage (GTDB taxonomy): Bacteria > Pseudomonadota > Gammaproteobacteria > CAYFSA01 > CAYFSA01 > CAYFSA01. Next base: position 4,998 of record CAYFSA010000042.1, on the reverse strand, counting down.
GGCCCGTGACGACGTTTTGCGCTTCGGCGAGGCAATGATGCAGGCGTTGGCGAAAAATACGCAGTACGCTGTCGCCGACTTCATAGCCCATGCTTTGATTGATACGCTTGAGCTGTTGCAGATCGAGCAAAAGCACCGCCGTCGACTGACCTTTGCGCTGGTTCTGGGGCAAGACTTCCTGCAGCAAGTGCACGGTATGATTGCGGTTCGGCAGGCCGGTGACCAGATCGTAATGGGTATAAAAGTGCAGCCGCTCACGCTCGGCGAGCTGAAGCGTAAGCATGTTTTCGATGCGCAGCAGCAATTCAGTGCGGTCGAATGGCTTGGAAATGAAATCTCGGGCGCCGCCTTGTAAGGCCTGCAGGCGCGATTCCGGGTCGTTCTGCGCGGTCAGCACGACCACCGGCGGAATGGAATCGGCGTAGCGTTTGCGCAGCTCGGCCAACACTGTAAAACCGTCCATGGCGGGCATGTTGAGATCCAGCAAAATGGCGCTCGGGCGATGCCGCTCGAACAGCGGTATTGCTTGTTCCGCCTCATTGGTCGCGATGACGGCGGTATAGCCGGCTTTGGTAAGGATTTTTTCCAGCATTTTGGTGTTCGTCGGCTCATCGTCGACGATCAAAATGGGCATGGAAAGCAGTACGTCTTTAGTCATTCGCTAACCGCAGATTTCCACAAGCCATAAGTCTATCCTACAGTGTATCAACATGGGCTCACAGCCCTTGGTACCCTGTTGCCTCGATTACCTGAATGAGTTTGATCAACGCACTACTCTAGCTTAGCCGACTTGAACGGGCAAGGCGGCACTTGCTACCCCCATAGGAAATATTGTATTGTCCTAGCTGCTCTAAGGGGCTGATTGAATCGAATTTGAAACATCCTATAAATCATCACAGGTGCCTTCCTTCAATCGGAGGGTGAAACGGGAAGCCGGTGGAAGTCCGGCACTGCCCCCGCAACGGTGATCGCGTAGGCGCGCTCGAAAACCACTGGGTCAAACCGGGAAGGTGAGTGCGCCGTTTCAGGCTTAACCTGAAAATCGCGTCAGTCCGGAGACCGGCCTGTGGATGAGCCAATCGAATCTGTGTCCTCACAGGTCGGTACGGGTTCGCGGTGGGCGTGCCTTGGTATGCATGACGTCAGGGTCACTTCCCCTGGCGAGCGCGTGTGCCTGTCCCCAGCCCATTTTCCCTTGCCTAGAACCCTGTTAGAGGCGGATTCGGTGAATCCGTTCGCGGCGCTTATGGCCTTTGCAGGTTGCCGCGTCTTTGCCATGTGTTGCTGCCGCGGACCGCAGGGCAGTGTGGGTATGGGTAATTGGGATGCATATCGGGATAGTCTTGCTGCTCCTCTGCCTGGCTGGTTTGGCTGGTGGCGTCGCTGCCGCCGAGCCGCATGCGCTCGGTACGATGGTGATCGGCGGCACCGCGGTAGGAGATGATTGGCGCCTGGGCGATGTCGATCCGGCTGCGCAAACCGGTTTTAGCGCCATCATTGAGCGCGAGCGCTTTGCCGACCGTATCATGAGTCTGGCCGATGTGGTGCAGGAGGAGAGCGGCGTGCAAATCCGCCAATCCGGCGGTTTGGGCGCCTTTGCCAGTGTCAGCGTGCGCGGCGCCAGCTCGCAGCAGGTCAATGTCTTCCTCGATGGCCTGCCGCTCAACGATGCTAATGGCGGCGCCGTGGATCTTGGCCGTATCGGTTTGGCGGACATCGGCCAGATCGAGATTTATCGGGGTATTACCCCCATTCAGCTTGCCCGGCCGGGGCTCGGCGGGGCGGTCAATATCCGTACCCTGCGTCCTGACGACGACCGCGTCACCCGTCTGCAGGCCGGCTACGGCTCGTTCAATACCCGCCGCTTCAATGCCCTGCACAATCAAACCCTTGGGGCGACCAGTGTGCTCGCCAATCTCGGCTATCGGGCCAGCGACAATAACTTTCGCTTCGACAACGATAACGGTACCCCCGTCAACCCGTACGATGATCGCCGCGAAGCCCGGCGCAATGCCGCCACCGAGCAATGGCAGGGGCTGTTCAAGCTCGGCCGGCAACTCTCGCCGCGCCAGCGAGTCGCCGGCCTGGTGCAGCTCTACAGCCAGGATCAGGGCCTGCCGACCTGGAATAACCGCCCCGCCAAAGCGCGTTTGCAAACCGACAATGTCAGTACCCAGCTGCGTTTCGAGCAGCTCGGTATCGCCGGTGTGGACCTGGCCGCACGGGGCTACGTCCGGCGCGAGTCCGAGGCATACGATGACCGGGCCGGCGAGATCGGCCTCGGGCGCCAGCATACCGAATACCGGACCTGGCGTTACGGCGCTGAAACGTATGCGGAATGGTATCTGGGCCGGCAGTTACTGACCGGCATCGTCCAGGTGCAGCGCGAAACCTATGACGAAACCAAGCGGATTCAACAGGGCCCCGATCAATTTCGCCGCCGCGACAGCCTGGCCCTCGGGCTGCAATGGGATTGGCCTGTCTGGTCCGAGCGCCTGCTGCTGGTGCCAGGACTGCGCTGGCATGGTTACCGCGATGGCCATGACCATGGCCGCGCGCCGCGGGGCTATTGGGATGCCCAGCTTGGCCTGCGCTGGCGGCTGCTCGACTCGCTACAACTCAAGGCCAATCTGGCCCGCTATCATCGCGAGCCGTCCTTAGCCGAGCTCTATGGCGATCGAGGGTTCATCCTCGGCAATCCGGACTTGCAGGCCGAGCGGGGCTTGAATGCTGACCTCGGGCTGGTCTGGCGGGCGGGCGCGGCCGGTGGGATAGGGCTGAAGGCGCTGCGTCTGGCGGTGTTCCGCAATCAAGTCAACGACCTTATCCTGCGGGTCTATGACGCCCGCGGAATCGGCCAGGCGGAGAATATCGGCAATGCCCGCTCGCGCGGGATCGAGCTGGGGCTCGAGGCCGAATTGCCGCTGGCCATTCAGGTGCGCGGCAACCTGACCTGGCTGGATACCGAGGACCGCAGTGAGTTTAGGGCATTTAATGGTAATCAGCTGCCCGGCCGGTTCGCGCGCAGCGGTTTTGTGCGCCTGCAGCGGGCCTTTGCCGACCTGACCCTGTTCTATGAATTCCACCTCGAACAGGCCATGTATTACGACCGTACCAATCTTTTGCCCGCGGCAAATCGCAGCGAGCACAACGCCGGCTTGCGCTTCGTGCGGCCCCGCTGGCGCCTGGGGCTGGAGGGCCGCAACCTCGGCAACGATAACTATGAAGCCTTCAATGGCTTTCCCACGCCGGGCCGGGCGGTGTACGCCACCCTCGGTCTGTCTTTCTAACTTCATGAATGAAACTAAGGAGTATAAGTGTGACTAAGCATGCAATGATTATCCTCGCAGGTTTGTGCCTGTTGCTTGTTATGCCGCTATCAGGCTGTGACGATGACGACTCTGGCAATGCGGATACGGCCGATCCGGCTGAACAAACCGGCACTGACGATACCGATGCTGGCGGCACTGACGGTAGCGAAGCCAATGATGGTGGTACCGAGGGCAATGAGGGTGATGGCGGCGAAGCCGACGACAATGGCGAGGGCGCCGCTGGCAGCGATGATGACCCCGTTGCTTCCGAGCCCATGCGTGAATACGCCGTCCTCAATACCGTCGCGCCCGATTTCAGCAGTGGCGCGCATGCGG
>CAYFSA010000042.1:0-1251 GCA_964345605.1 uncultured Ectothiorhodospiraceae bacterium | reverse complement strand
GAATACGCCGTCCTCAATACCGTCGCGCCCGATTTCAGCAGTGGCGCGCATGCGGTCATCAATGTCGAGCCACCGCGGCAGGCGCAAAATAACCTGCAGCCTGCGATTTCCGACCTTGGCTTGTCGACTTCCGGCCGTTATTTCTATCGCCTGATGCGCAAAGACAGCGATAGTGTCGTCAAATACGCTGTGACAGCCCCGGCCGAGCCCATTTGGCAGTTCTCTGCCAGGGATGACGCCGATACGGTCAGCTCGACCAATCCGTATGCCCTGTTGACCGCCGCTGAAGACAAGGGCTATCTGCTGCGCTACGGCTCGACCAAGGCCTGGATCGTCGACCCGAGCGTGACCCAGGAGGGGCAGTTCAAGACCGGCACGCTGGATCTGTCCGCCTATGCCGATGCCGACGGCATCCCCGAGATGAGCACCGGGGTGATTGTCGGCGAGCAGTTGTTCGTGGTCATGCAGCGCCTTGATCGGGATAACGGCTACGACCCGGGGCAGGCCTATGTTGCGGTGTTCGATACAGCGAACGACACCGAAATCGACACAGGGGTAGCGGAGACCGAGGCGGATGAACTGGATAACGTCAAAGGCTTCCCGCTCCCGGTGGAAAATCCGGCTAAGATCGAATACCTGCCGGCAACCGGCATGATCTATGTGGCCGGCGCCGGGCGCTACGCCTCATCCTTGTCAGATACCACCGTGGATTATTCCGGCGGGATCGCCCGCATTGATACGGCGACCTACGCGACCGAACTGGTGGTCGATGATGGCCAAGTGCTCCCTGATTACGAGCCCATGCAAATCACCGATCTGGCCCTGGTCGGCCCGACGCAGGGGTATTTCATCGGTTACGTCGGCTGGCAAAACACCACGCTCTATCGCTTCGATCCCAGTACTGGTGAGGTGCAGAGCGAGGCAGTGGCCGGACTCTATAATCAGGATCTGCGCACCATCGCCATCGACAGCCAGGACAAGCTCTGGGTGGGCGTCGCAGCCGCCGATGCCCCGGGCATCACGGTCATCGATACCGCCGATGACTCGGTGGAGACTGCCCTGATTGGCTTGGACGGGATGAATCCGGCCAGTGTCGGTTCGGGGGTTGCCTTTTGCCAGGTGAGCGACAGGTAGGGCGCGTCGCAACGCGGCGCAGTCTGGCCTGCCTCGCTCTTGCGGCATCCGGACAGGGGCTGCATTGGGTCGGTTAAAACCGACCCTACATCTGTAGGGCGGGCTTTAGCCCGCCAC
>CAYFSA010000041.1:14226-22194 GCA_964345605.1 uncultured Ectothiorhodospiraceae bacterium | reverse complement strand
TCTTCACCGAGGTCTTCACCGAGGTCTGTAGCGGCATGAATACTCAGGCTGCGCCAAAGCTCCTCAAGGGTCCTTATCAATTCAGCGAGCCTCCCCAGCAAACTTGCCTCCAGGCCGCCGATTTCTTCCAGTGGCTCGATTTCGTGCCAGGGATCCCCGGCGCCGACAGCATAACCCAGCCACATCCGCTGCAGACCAAAATCCCAGGTGTTTTGGGTTAACGCGGTTGGCAAGCCCAAACCAGCGCGATGCTCGGCATGCAAACCCCAGCGACATTGGGCGGCTTCTGCCCAGCGTCGCAAAATCGGCAGATCATTCGTGGTGATGCCAAATTTGGTGCGCAGTGCGGGCACTTGCAGCAAATCGAACAGCTCACTGACGCTCAGGCGACGCTCCGGCAGGTGCAATAAGGTTTCTAGCGCAATGAATAATGGCACCTGTTGACGCTGACTGCCGTCGGCAATATGAAACGGAATGTAACGCGATTCACTGGGCGACAAACGGCCGAAAACAGCTTGAATTGGGGCGCGATAGGTGCCGATGTCGGGGACCAATACGTGAATATCGCGCGGCCCTAGCGCTGGGTCTGCGGTGAAGGCAGCCAACAACTGATCATGCAGGATTTCTACCTCACGCAGCGGGCTGTGAGCACAGTGGAATGCCATGGAATGATCGTCCGCGGTAACCGGCAGGGAGGACTCGGCAGCTGGCGGCCGGTCGGTGCGGATTGCGGTTTGCAGCCGGTGTAATAGGGTTGAGTCGGCTGCGTCGCCGGCGACAAAGCCGAACTCGTCTGACTCGCTTGCGGTGGGCCGGGCAGACTGTGCATTGCGCGTCAGCAAATGCAGTGTATCCCGGCCGAGCTCGCCCCAGGCGTCCCACATCGGGTGCCGAGGCTCGGTGCTCAGGGTTTGGCAAGGGGTGTGCAGAAAAATCCAAACAGGAATATGCTCGGCCAACACAGCCAGCGTGTCGATGAATGCCGGTGCCAGGCGATTCATACCGAATAGGATCAGCCGTGCGGGTAAGCGGGCCGGCTTGGCAATTTGGTGATTTTGCAGCGCTGACCGCAAGGCCTGCTGTAGGCGAGGGAAAGCCGGCGCTGTGGCGCCGATAGCCGTTTTCAGCTGCCGCCACAGCGCGGCCTGCCAGCGTTGCTCGACAGGCAGTGGGTGGCTTTCAGCGTTCGCTGTAGGCAGACAATCTTCGCCGCCTTCCCAGGCCAGAATCCAATCCGGGCGCAGACTTTGATAGCGTTCGTATAAATCGGCCAATTGCACCGCGAGCTGATAACGCTTGCGGCCACTGTCGTCGTCGGCTAAAAAATCCGCTAGCGGCTGATAAATCGGGTCGTCGGCAAGCGTCGGCCACAGCCCATATAACCGCCAGGTGAGCTGTGATGCGGCGTAGGGGGATTGCCGCGGCAATGAATTATGACCGAGGACCGCCCGATATAGCTGCCATAGACATTGATTAGGCGACCAAACCCGCAGCGCCGCCGCTACATCACCCCCGCCTTGTTCGTTATCGGTCGCAAATCCAGCTTTGAGCCATTGTGCTACGCCCTGATTAGGCAGGATCAAGGTTTCCTCGACTAAAGGGGGCAGAGGGGCTTGATGCGTAAGCTTAACGAGGCGCTCGCGCAGGGACGTCAGTGAGGGCGAGGTTTCGAGATACCAGTGTGCTTGGGAGATAGCATGATGAGTGTTTTCAGGCATGGCGATTGTCTATCCAGAGGGCCATCAGACAGGTTGGCTTGTCATTTTGATCACTCATATTTTTTTATATCAGTAGTGGTGTCATTGCTAGCTTCAGGATGCCGTTTGGCTTGGGCTGTCCTATTGGTCAAGCCGGTCAGCTCAACCCCAAATCTCGCTGTAAAGTCGAGGGCGTTCAAATCGCTTTGCACCGAAATTGGATCGAGGCGGCTCAAGGTACGGTAACCCCCACAGGATTCGCCGGCATCGCAGATAAAGCCGTTGTTATTAGCGTCGGTGCCAGCGAGTAGCTGGTAAGTGCCGGCTGCAATATCAGTGAATTTGAACTCGAGTGAGCCGTTTTGTAGGTGGCCTTGGTCCTGTTTGACGGTGACCCCGCTGGCGTTATCGATCAGCAGCACATAGGTGTAACCGAGATTGGCTTCGGGATCGGTGGTCATTTGCTGCAATGAAACCGTGACTGTAGTGCCTACGCTGTCTTCGCTGTTGGCCGTGAAATCGACCCGGGCTGAAAACGTGCCGTTACCTACCAGCTGTTCGCGGTTGGCTGTCAAACGATAAGCGCCCAAACCATTTGAGTCTGTTTCTGCGGCGTTTACCGCTAACCACTCGGTGTTACTGGTCGCCGTGACCGTAAATTCGGGGGCCGCCGCGCCGATATTGCGCAGCGTAATCGTGGCTTGATTTGCGATGGTCCCCAGGTTGATAGCGCTGGGACTGGCATCGAGCACCGGAAATTGGATCGTGTCATTTTGAATTGCCAAGACAGCCTGATGGGCATTGATCAGACCGTAACCATAGCTGGTGTCTTTGCCGGCCGGGCCAAGGTCGCTCGTCATGCGGCCTTCTCTCAATAGCGCCGCGACTTGAGCGGGGCCGAAAGGTGTTCCAGCCGCTTGCGCCGCTGCCGCCATCAGCGCTAATACGCCGCTGACATGGGGCACTGCCATGGACGTACCTTCCTGAAACTCGTAGACATAATCGACTGTGCTGGCAAAACCCGAGTCGTCGCCTGAGGAACTCAGTACCCCGTCCTTGAAGCCATCACCATCGGCATCGCGTTGCATATTGCCGCCTGGCGCGGCCAGATCGATCCAGTCGCCGAAATTTGAATAAGGGGCAAGCTGACTATCGCTGTCCACCGCACTGATCGCCAGAACATCGTCGAGAGCGGCGGGATAAATCAAATCATCCGAACTCGAGTTGCCGGCCGCGGCAACCAGGATGACCCCGGCGGCAGCCGCATCGGCGACTGCTTCACGTAAGGTTTGGGTGATCCCTTCACCCCCAAGGCTGAGATTGATGATATCGGCCTGTTGTTCGGGTAGACGGCCGCTGGCGTTGTTTAATTGCGCAGCGTAGCGGATGGCAGCCGCCAGATCGAAGTCTGAGCCCTCGCCACCCCGTCCCAAGGCACGCAGCGGCAGCAGCCGCGTTTGCGGAGCGATACCGGTGCCGCCAATGCTGTTGTTCATGCTGGCAGCAATGATGCCGGCAACATGGCTGCCGTGAAACGAACTGGCACCGATCTGTGCCCGATCGCCAGGATCAGTGGCATCGCCGTCCCGACCATCGCCATCACCGGCCACCCTTGGGTCGGCGATGAAATCATAGCCATCCGTCATGTCGAGATTGGCCGCGATATCGGGATGGTTGGGTAAAATGCCGGTATCGATGACAGCGACGGTCACGGCGGCATCGCCGCGGGTAATGTCCCAGGCCCGGGGTAGCTGGATCAGGGGATAATGCCATTGGCGTTCGAAGAATTCGTCATTCGGCTGGAACAAGCTGTAGCGGCGCATATTGGGTTCGGCATAGCGCACATCGGCCCTGGTGGCGAGCAGTTTGATCATGCGCAAGGTGTCGTTTTTCAGCGCCAACTCAGGGTCGCCAAATGGCTTGGTGGAGGATGGTGATGGCGCATGGCCCAGGGCGTTGAATGCAGCGCGGCGTTGCTCAGGATCGCCAAGCTTAACGAGCTGCAATGGCCCAGTGGCATTACCGCTTTGAGTAAGACCCAAAGCTTGTAAACGCGAAGCGGTATGGACGGTTGTGCTGTTGTCTTGATAACACACAATGATCTCGCCCGGGACGAAATCTGCAGAAAGCCGCATATTGGTAGGGGCAGCAATGGTTTGGGGGGCGCGGCCGATACTCAAGGTATAGTTCGAAGCGCCACCGTAAGCGAAGACTTCGATAAAGCGCTGGCCGGCTTTGTTGGCGTCGATTTCGATGATTTCTGTGCGGCTACGATACGACTGGGAATTATCTAATGCTTGACCATTTTGATCGTAAAGGTGGATATCCAGATCAGCGCGGTTGAAGAAGGTTGCTTGCGTGGGATCGTTGGCCATGGTCAAGAACACGACATCACCGGGATGCAGCATCACGCTATAAAAATCTGCTGTATCCCCCGTTCGAAAAGTAGCCCCCCCAAGCTCGCCTTGACCAGGGCGGTTGAGATGCCCACCGACCGTCACTGGATTCGGCAAAGATTGCGCGGTGGTGAAATCGTCATTATCGGCCTGCGGGGCCTGGGGGTCATTGGTATCGACATCAGCAACAGAGCCGCTGGCAGCAATGACTGTCCCACTCAGGCGATAGTCAGCGGCGGCGGCCGGGGGATCGGTACTGTCGTTACCGGGCGGCGGCTGCTGAGGGTTGTTATCGTCATTGCTGCCGGAATCACAGGCAGTGATCAGCAGGATGCTGAGTAAGGCCAGAGCTGCAAGCATCGAAGACGAGCGCATGTGATGTCTCCTGTATCAATCGAGTGAGGCGAGGATGACCTCTTTGGCCTCGTTAATGCGCGCGGCAAGATAATCGCTGCCGCCGCGGTCAGGATGAATCCGCTGAATCAGGCGGCGATGAGCATCGATGACGGCCTGGCGCTCGGCATCTTGCTGCAAGCCGAGCACTTGGTAAGCATCATCGAGGCTCAGGTTGGCCGAAGTCGAGTCCCGGCTGTGCTGGCGGGCATGGCTGTGGTAGCGTTCCATATAGGCATCCAACAGCGCCGCACCCAACGGATCATGCCGACGACATTCGGCCAGCAGCGAGAGCAAGGTGTTGCTGTCCAGCTCATGCAGGTGCCGGTCGCGATAAGGACCGGCCCGCACTTGGCCAGCCATTTCCCCGCTCTGCGGATTGATGGATAATTGCACATAAGGGGATTGTAGACTGTTGGTGCTGACTGAATCAGTGCCTGTTTGCGCCTTTTGTTGGCGCAAGACTTGGCCGAGCTTGCGTAATAATGGCAAATGCGACAGCAACGGCGCCAGGTGCCGGGCAAGCGGAAACACCGCACCGAGCAAGCCGAGCAGAAATTGTACACGCCCTGTCAAAAGCAAGGCGATCAGGCCCAGCGCTGCCAGGGACAACCCCCCATAGCCCAGCATTTGATAGAGGTTGCGTTTGGATGGTCGCCAGATCAGCAGCAATAGAATACCCAGTGCTGCCAGGATAAGGATGAGGCGTATCATGAATGCTTGATCCTCGGTTGCCGCTCAACCAGCATTAGGAATTTGGTTATTGTACCGTTATCGCGAGCGTCGGTGCAGTCGGACTGCGGCGTTGTTGCAATGCCCCCGCAGGCCTGCCTATGCAGGCCGATATGCCGCACAGCTCGTCCAATGCCCAACACCGACCGATAGCGACTGCCAGGTGATGGCCCGCAGGGTTATCCGTGCTTACGGCCGGTGGCAATGCCCGGAGGCGCTTATGCCCAATTTGATCGCCGAACTCGAGCATGATCACGTCAATTTCGAAAAGTTATTGGCCGTGCTAACGGAAGAGCTCGATACCCTGCGCCAGGGTGATCCCCCGGATTATGATCTGTTGCTCGATGGCTTGGAGTATTTCGAAGGCTATGCCGATCGTGTCCATCATCCGCGCGAGGAGCGTATGTTTGCGCTGTGCCTGGTTCGAGCCGGCGACTATGCCGGCGAAATACGGGCGATCATGGCCGAGCATCAGCGTTTGCAAGCCATCGCCGAACAAGTGCATACCAGTTTGGATGGTTTATTGCATGGCGCTATTACCCCCAGGGTCGATGTCCAGGCGACCCTGGAAGAGTTGATCCATGTCCTGAAGCGGCATATCCGTTTTGAAAACGAGGTCTTGTTTCCCCATGCCCGCGCCATTCTACTAGCGGAGGATTGGACTCAGCTCGAGACGGAGTTTCCGACGCATGCGGACCCTTTGTTCGGCGTTCGAGCGGGGGATGAATTTTGTAATCTGTATCAGCGGATTATGGGCGGCGAGCGGATTTGATGCGCAAGGGCGCGGGGTTGGTTTAATTGATGCGGGGTTGGTTTAATTGATGATGTCAATGAGCAAGCGGTTAACGCCAAGTAGTTGGTTTGGCTTATGGCAGGCGGCTGCTTGGTTGCTGATCTGTCTGTTTGGCTGCGTTGTGGCGGGGGAAGTGCAGGCGGATCGCCAAGCTGACCGGGCCCGTTATCAACAGGCCCTGAGCGCCTTGCAAGCGGGGCAGCGCGACCGCTATCTGCAGTTGCGCGAGGCGCTCAAGGATTATGCCCTGTTCCCGTATTTGCTGTATTACGATTTACAGGATCGGCTTGCCACGGCCACTAACACTGAAATCGCCGATTTCATCGCCGCCTATGACCATACGCCGCTGGCGGCCCGCTTGCGTAAACAGCGCTTGTGGGCTTTAGCCAAGGCTCAGCGTTGGGACGATTTCTTGATGCTGTACAACGGTTCCGCAGGCACGGCCTTACAGTGTTATGCCCTGCAGGCCCGCTTACAGCAAGGGGATGGCGAAACGCCGATCCTGCAGGAAGCGGCTGCATTATTTACCGCCGGGCATTCCCAGCCCGATGCCTGTGATCCCCTGTTCGAACGGCTGGATGCCCGCGGCGGCATTACCGCGCGCTTGCTTTGGCGGCGTATCGACAATGCCATGGCCAACGGCAATACCGGCCTGGCGGGCTATCTGACCGACTGGTTGAGTTCCCGCGATAAAGCTTGGGTAACCCTCTGGCGACAGGTGCATCAAGACCCCGCGCGCTATCTTGACGACCCCCGTTTGGCCAGCGACGGTTTACTGCAGCGCAAAATATTCCGCCATGGTGTACGGCGACTGGCCGAGGACGATCCAGCCGAGGCCTTGGCGCGCTGGCAAACCGGCCAAGCCCTTTACCGATTCAGTGACGCGCAGGAGGGCAGCGTCACGCGCGAGCTGGCTTTGCGCATGAGCTACCGCTATTTACCGGGGGCGGCTGATGCGCTGCAGGCCTTGCCGACGCGCTGGCGCACCCAGGACGTGCCTGTTTGGCTAGCCCGCATCGCGATACGTGACGGCGATTGGCAGGCGCTGGCCACGGCTCTGCAAAGCCTACCGCAGGCCGAACGGGCTCGGCCGGGTTGGCAATATTGGCTGGCCCGGGCTGAGGCTCGGCTGGAGCAACCGAACCAGGCTAACCAGCGTTTAGCTGAACTGGCCAATGAGGTCGGCTATTATGCCTATCTGGCAGCAGACCACTTGGACCGAGATTATCGGCTGCCCCGCGAGCGCTCTATGGAAATCGCGTCGCTCCAGGATCTGCCCGCAGACCTGTGTCAAAGCTATCCAGGTCTGCTGCGGGCGTTTGAACTGTACCGCTTGGATGAACTGGCAGCGGCCCGGCGCGAGCTGGTCAGGCTTTTGCCGAAGCTCGATGGTGCGGCCAAGCAGCAAGTGGCGAACGTAGCGCATCATCTCAAATGGCATTGGGCGGCGATTCGGGCCCTGGCCCTGGCTGGTGATTTCGACGATTTGGAGCGTCGTTTTCCCCTGCTGCATCGCGAAACGGTGCTGCAAGCGGCCGAGGCGCATGCGGCCCCACCGGCTTGGGTGTATGCCGTGATGCGTCAGGAAAGCGCGTTTATGCAGGATGTTCGCTCACCGGCGGGTGCCGTCGGCTTGATGCAATTGATGCCGGGGACGGCGCGCTTCGTGGCCCGCCAGCGCGGGCAGCACTATCCCGGTGTATATGGATTGTTGCAGCCCAAAACCAACATCGACATGGGGGCGTATTACCTTGGCCGGATGCTGGAGCGCTTTCAGGGCCAGCTAGTCCTGGCGACAGCGGCCTATAATGCCGGTCCGGTACGGGTCGAAGCCTGGCGGGACGAAACCCTCGGTTTGCCGGCGGATCGTTGGATCGACACGATTCCCTATTACGAAACACGTCGCTACCTACGCCGGGTGTTGACGTATTTCATGATTTATCAGCGGCGTTTACAG
>CAYFSA010000041.1:2922-14126 GCA_964345605.1 uncultured Ectothiorhodospiraceae bacterium | reverse complement strand
TCGCTACCTACGCCGGGTGTTGACGTATTTCATGATTTATCAGCGGCGTTTACAGACTGAGCCGACCCGCTTGTCGGCTTATCTGGGAACAATCAAGACGGTTTCCCTGTAGGGTCGGTTTCACCCGACCAGCAGCATCTGTAGGGCCGGTTTCACCCGACCAACAGCACTGTGGGGCCGGTTTCAACTGACCAACAGCACCTGTAGGGTCGGTTTCAACCGACCCACGGCGCCGCAGATAAACTCAGACGTAGCGGGCTAAAGCCCACTCTATATCAGCAAAAATTAAGGACATGCCATGAAGCCTAGCAGCCAATCGTCATTTGCTGGGGCCAAGCGATGGCCGGCGACCCTGCTGGACTGGCTGGTATGCTGGTTCTGCTTGCTTTATCTCAGTATCTACCTGCCGCTGGCGGCGATGATTTACTTGCCGACCTGGTATCAGGTGAACTGTCAGTGGCATCCCCGCTGCGAAATGATCGGCATGCCCACTGCGCAGCAAGGGATCGCCGAGCTGACCCGTTATTTCCGTCATCAGGGCGAGCTGCTGACGCGCTGGACTGCCAAAGAGCGCAGTCATCTTGCTGAAGTGCGGCAAATCTATGATGGCATGTTCGTTATCGCCTGGCTGGCCGTAATCGGTTTGGTCTGGCGCTTGCGACCTGCCAACGGCCGTTCCGCCGCGCTGGTCAACCTGGGGCTGCTGGCGGCGATGCTGGCGGTGCTGCCGGTGTTCAAACCGTTCTGGCAGGATTTTCTGCATCCGCTATTATTCGATAATCTGGACTGGAAGAACAATCGCGACGATCTCTCATACTACATTATGCCCAGACGCTTTTTCCTGCATTCCACTGCCGCGCTGATCGGAGCCGCCGCCTTGCTGAATGTCTTGACCTGGCAGGCCTGTCGCCATTGGTATCAACCTGCGCGTGAATAGCCATGACCACTGCCCTGTATGAGGCCCCCGCTTTGGAGTCGATTCTGGCTTATTGCCATCAGCGGCGTTATCCGGCACGCACCATTTTGATGCGGCCAGGCGATCCCGCTGAAGTTCTGTATTTCATCCTGGAAGGCTCGGTCGCGGTGGTCATGGAAGACGAGGATGGCCAGGAGATCATTCTCGATTATCTCAACAAGGGTGATTTCATCGGCGAGATCTCACTGTTTGTCGATCAGCCGCAGCGCAATGTCATGGTCCGGACACGCGCTCCGTGTACCTTGGGTGAAATCGGCTATACCCGCTTGCGGCAATTACTGCGCGGCCCCCTGCAGGAAGCGCGGCACGAACTGCTGGTCGCGGTGGGTCTGCAATTGAGCCGGCGTCTGGTGCGTACCAGCCGCAAGGTCGGCCATCTGGCCTTCTTCGATGTGACCGGCCGGATTGCCCGTACCCTGCTGGACCTGTGTGAGCAGCCGGATGCCATGACCCATCCGGACGGCCATCAGATTCGTGTCACCCGGCAGGAACTGGGCCAGATCGTCGGTTGCTCGCGGGAGATGGCCGGGCGGGTGCTCAAGCGCCTGGAACAAGAACAATTAATTTCGGTGCGGGGCAAGACCATCGTCGTGTTCGGGACCCGCTAACTCACCGTGTAAGCTGCATTATCACTGCCTTTCAGGATCGTTTTTCTTATGCAATTTCAAGCGACGCATAGCCGCAATGTCCTGTTTCGTCTCACCCTCGGCGGTGCCGCGGTACTTGCCGGGCTCGCTTTCGGTTCGCCCTTTTTGGCGGATTTTTATTGGCGCGAGCAATTAACTGCCCCGGCTGTCATTCTCAATGGCCTGATCGTGGTCTTGTTCGGGCTGGGATTGTATCGGGTCGTTTATGCCCTGTTGCGCTACGTGCGCGAGGAAGTCGCCCTGGCCCGGTTTGTCCGGGCCATGCGCGATGACGAGGACAATCCGACCGCCAATATCTGGCCGCAGTCTCTGGTCGCCGAGCGCTTCGAGCAGATCGTGCGCTTATCCCGCCACGGCGCGGCGATCAATCACGCCGCCCTGGCCGCGACCCTGACCGCCAAAGAAGGCACTCGACTGGGATTTCCGCGCTTCGTCAACGGCGTGCTGATACTGCTCGGGGTATTCGGCACGATTTTTTCGCTTAACATCGCCTTGTTGGGGGCTTCGGATCTGCTGACCGATTTCCAGAATCCGAGCAATATGGGTCTGATCGTGCAGGGCATGTCGACGGCCTTGACGACGACGGTGACGGCGATCGTCTGTTATCTGTTCTTCGGCTTGTTCTACATGCAGCTCACCGATGTCCAGACTCGCCTGATCAGCGGCATCGAGGAAGTCACGGCCCTGTATCTGCTGCCGCGCTATGCCCCGGAAGCGGACACGGTGCTACGGGATCTGGCCACGCTGGCACGCACTCTGCAGCAGGTTGCCGAGCGTATGCACACGACTCAGAATGACTATATTGAAGCGACCCATGAGCTGCGCAGTACCACTCAGGCCATGGATGAGCGTTTCGCCGGGCTCGAGCGCGAGCTTAAGGCGATGCGCCAGCCAACCACCCCAGAGGCCGCGGTGTAAAGGCCATGTATCAAGGCTTTATCGATCTGCGCCAAAACCAGCCGCGGGCCTGGACCCCGGAAAATTTCTGGCCCTCGTTCACGGATATCATGATGGTGGTCACCATGATTTTCATGCTGGTGGCGACGGTCCTGATGGTCCACCACTGGCGCATGAGTCAGGACCTGGCGGCCTCAACCGCGGCTCAGGAAGCTGCCACGCAGCGCGTGACGAAGCTGGAGGCCAAGCGCGCCCGTTTGCTGCAGGAGGTTGCGGCCCTGGAAACCGAGCGGGCGAGGCTGCGTGAGCGGCTGGCCGATACCGAACAGCGCCGGCGTCAGCAGGCCGACACCCTTACCAGCCGGGGTGAGCAACTGCAGGCCGTGACCCTGGCCCTGGCCCAGGCCAAAGAGCAGCTGCGCCAGCGTGAGAAGCAACTTGCGCACCTCCAAGCTCAGCAAGCGCATAGTGAAGCAGTCCATACCGAGCTGCGTAACCAACTTGCTGCCACTCAGGCGCAATTAACTGAAGTCGCAACCGCCTATCAGGCCAGCATGGCTGCGCGACAAGCACAGGCTGACCGGCTGCAGCGGCTTGAGCAAGCCGAGCAACAGGCGCAGGCCAACCGCTCCGATCTGCGCGCCCGCTATGAGGTGCTCAAGGATAAATACGACAAGCTGACCCGCCCGGCACGGTCCCCGGAAGGCAAGCATGTCGTTGCCGTGCGCTATCAGCAGCGCCACGGCAGCAAGCGGATCGATCTCAAACGCCCCGATGCTGCGGCATACCAGCCCGTCTCTTCTAAAACCTTGCATAGCCAGCTTACCGCGCTGCGCGAGCGGCATGGCGATCAGCTCTACGTTAAAGTCGTCATCCCCGAAGACAGTGGGCTGAGCTATAACCAAGCCTGGTCATTCACGCAAGAATTGCTGTCGCGCTACGATTATTATTATCAATGATCGCATTACCTTCAGGCGATCACGGAATGCTGCCGCAGCGGCCAGGATACGTCCTGTTTAAGCAATATTCTTAAGAAAGCTCACGCAAGCCTTAAATTCGTATTATAATCAATTGATATACACTAAAAATTGACCTACACTAAAAGCGTGTCAATATTGTCGTGCGCTACCTTGGCCTCGCATTACCATTCCTGTTCAGCTCAGCCTTATCCTATAGCGCGCAGACGCCTGCTCGGCTAATGTCAGCCTGCCTGTCTTTATTCAATCCAAAGCTGCTCCCCGGCTTGTTCCCGTTCATTGACCAAGAGGAATCACTATGGCCCTAGTCAAGTCTGCAAAATCCGAGCACCGCGAAGAAGCCGCCGGCGATACCAGCGGCGAGACCACGCGCTCCCGCCGCGAGGCGGAAGAAAAACGCCGGCGGGCGCGCACGCTGGCCAAGCAGCAACAAGCGGCGGAACGGATTTCGGCGGCTTCGACGCAGTTGGCGACTGGCATCACCGAAGCGTCGTCGGCCCAGGAGGAATTGACCAAGGCCATGGAGCAGGTGAGCAGCGGTGCTGAGGAAGCGGCGGGTGCGACCCAACAAAGTCTAGCGGCGGTCGAGCAAATCAATAAGCTGCTGACCCAGCAATCTGAGCGCGCCACGGATGCCTCGCAGAAAACCGATGCCCTGCAAAAGCTTATCGAGCGGGTGTCAGGCGAGATCAATACCCTGGTGAATAATGTCCGGCTCGGGGCCGAGCGCCAATCGGCTTCGGTCAGCCAGATGAACGAGCTGGAGCAGCAGGCCGCCAATATCAATGAAGCGGTCAAGGCGGTCATGCGTATCGCCGATCAAACCAATCTGCTGGCCCTGAACGCGGCTATCGAGGCCGGTCGGGCCGGCAAGCATGGCAAGGGCTTTGCTGTGGTCGCCGACACCGTGCGCACCCTCGCGGAAACCTCAGAGACCAATGCCGGCAATATTGCCGAGCTGATCAAGGACATTCAGGAAAAATCACGCGGTATCGGCGAAGGGGTACAGCAGGCGGCCGACACGGTCAATCAGGAAGCCGAGTCCGGCACGGCCATCGTCGAGCAGCTTGGGCAAGTGAAAACCGATATTGCCGAGCTCAATGAAGGTGCGACCATTCTTGCCACGAGCGCGGAGGAAAGCAGTCAGGCGGCCAACGATACCCAAAAAGGGGCCGAGGCGATTGCCGCCGCGGCCGAGCAGCAATCCTCAGCTACCGAGGAGTCGATTAAGAGCCTGCAGCAGCAGAACCAGGCCCTGTCCGGGGCCGAGGAGGCGGCACGGGCGCTCGAGGAGCTGGCCGAGGAGCTGAAAAACAGTAGCGATATCAGCAAAAGCGCCGAGGATGTGGCCGCGTCCGCAGAAGAGCTGTCGGCCTCGATTGAGGAGGTCAACCGCTCGTCCGATGAAATTTCCAACGCGATCAACCAGATTCGCCAGGGGGCTGAGCAGCAAGCGGCAGCAGCTGAACAGGCTGTCGCCGGGATTACTCAAATCGAGAAAGGTGTCAATGCGGCCGAGGAACGCGGCCAGGTGGCCGTCGATAAAGGCCAGGTGATGACTGGCCTGATTGGCGATAACAAGACCAAGGTCGATGCCATGATCCATGGCATTCGATCGGCCACGGAAAGCAGCCAGGGTAATCTTAAAGACATCCAGGCTCTTGAGGACACGACCCGCAAGATTGACAAGATCGTTGATGCGATCGCGACCGTCGCCGTGAAGATCAGCATGCTAGCAGTAAACGGCGCAGTTGAGGCGGCGCGGGCGGGGGAATACGGTAAAGGCTTTGCCGTGGTCTCTTCGGATATCCAAAACCTGGCTGACGATGCTGCCGAAAACGCCGAGCAAATCAAGGATTTGGTCAAGGCGATCCAGGATCAGGCCGTGGTGGTGCGCAACGATCTCAACGATGTCTCGGCTACCTCGCTGCAGGCCCTGGAAAAGGCCGCCGCGACCAATCAGGATTTCGAGGTGATCGAAGCGGATATCGGCAGCGTGGTGCAGGGCAGTGAGGCCGTGCTAGCGGGGGCCAAGGAAATCAGCACGGCGGTTTCCCAGGGTAAGCAGGGCGTCGAGCAAATCGCCTCAGCGGCTGAGGAGGCCAGCACCGCCACCGATCAGGCCGCCTCGGCGGCCCAGCAGCAATCGCAGGGGGCGAGTGAGCTGGCCTCGGCCATCGAGGAGATCGCCTCGATCGCCGACGAACTGCAAAGCGGCTGATTGCGTCGATTCCCAGTTCATATAAATCACGGGAGATCCGTCCATGACGCAATTCGCTTTGCGTGAGCAGGAAAACTCGGCGGCCAGGGCGGCCGAGGATGTTGTGAATCAATATGTCACCTTCTACCTGAATCAAGAAGCCTTTGCTTTCCCTATGGCCGCGGTCATCGAAATTGTGCGGGTGCCGGCAACGGTCAATGTTCCCATGACCCCACCGGCCCTGGTGGGCTTGGCTAATTTACGTGGCAATGTGCTCACGATCCTGGAACTGCGCCGTATGCTCAATCTGCCCGAGGCCGAATATCACGAAGCGACCCGCGTGATTGTCTGCGATGTCGGCAAACCGGTCGGGCTGGTGGTCGACAAAGTGGCGCGGGTGCTCAATATCGATGCCGAGCACATCGAAAACGACGGCTTTGTCAATGCCTCCATCGATGCCGAGCTGATGACCGGCGTGGCCAAGAATGTCGGCGGCCATGACCTGATTCAGTTGTTGGACGTGCGCCAGGTGGTCGAGCAGAGCTTCTCGACCCAGTTTGCTGCCGCCGGTCAGACCAGCACCGCCAGTGTCGGCGATTTAAGCGCCGAGCGCGGGGGCGGCGAGGAGGCCCAGGACGATACCCAGCAATTGGTCAGCTTCGTGGTCGACGATCAGGAATATGCCTTTGAGATTACCGAGGTCGAGGAAATCGTCCGGATTCCCGAGGCCATCACCCAGGTACCGCGCACAGCCCATCATGTGCTCGGCCTGATCAATCTGCGCGGGCGCTTGCTGCCGCTGGTCAGTCTGCGGCGGATGTTCAGCCTGCCCGAGCATGCTCTGGATGAGCACAACCGGATTTTGGTCGTCAATCTCGGCCGCGGCCGGCAGCGCCAGCAAACGGTCGGGATCGTGGTCGATCAGGTCCGGGAAGTCCTGCGGGTCTCGCCGGAGGTACAGGACAAGGTGCCAGCACTGTTGCGCCAGGGCGGGGAAGTCGACGAGATCGGCACAGTCTGCCGTCTCGAGGAAGGCAAGCGCCTGGTCTCGGTGCTGTCGGCGGGCGCCCTGTTCCAGCATCCGGCGATCCAGCAGGCCATCGAGGCCCGCGCCCAAGAAATCGAGGCAAGCGGTATGCAAGAAGAGGTCTCCCCGGACACCGAGCTCGCCACTGAGGACGAAACCCAGCTGGTGGTATTTATCCTGGCGGAGCAGGAGTTCGCCGTCGGTATCGAGGCGGTGCAGGAGATCACCCGGGTCGCTGAGCAGATGACGCATGTGCCCAAAACCCCGGCATTCATCGAGGGCATGATCAACCTGCGCGGGGCCGTGCTGCCGGTGTTGAACATGCGCACCCGCTTTGGCCTGCCGCGCATGGAGCGCAATGACTGCCAGCGGATTCTGGTGCTCGATCTGGACGGCACCCGGACGGGCTTTATCACCGATGCGGTGGTTGAGGTGCTGCGACTGTCGCGCAGTGTCATCGAAAATGCGCCGCAGCTGTCGGCTGAACAGACCCGGATCATGGGGAAAGTCGTCAATCTGCGTGAGCACAAGCGGATGATTCAGGTATTGGACGTGAGCCAATTGCTCAGCGATCACGAGCGCGTCGCCATCGAACAAGCCGTATAGAGGCAGGGTGCGCGGATGCCCACGAAAGTCCTGGTGGTGGATGATTCGGCCCTGATGCGCAAGCATCTGCGGGCGATCCTGGAAGAAGATAACGCCTTCCAGGTGGTCACGGCGCGCGACGGTAAGGATGCCCTGGAGCAAATCGCCAACGAAAATCCGGATGTGGTCACCCTGGACATCAACATGCCGGTGATGGATGGCCTGGAATGCCTGGCCCGCATCATGAGCGAGGCCCCGCGGCCGGTGGTGATGGTGTCCTCGCTGACCGAAAAGGGCGCCACGGCGACCTTCGAGGCCCTCGAGCTCGGGGCGGTGGACTATGTCGCCAAGCCAGGCGGCACCATGTCCTTAAATATTCGCGAAGCCGAGCAGGTCATTCGCACGAAAGTCAAAGCCGCCGCCCGCGCGGCCCGCCGCCGCGCCCCGCCGCAGCCGGCGGCGCCCGCCGCGGTCCCGCGGCGGCCTGCGCGGCAGGCCACCGTCAAGCCTGCCGCCGCCACCACGGGCTTAGTCCTGATCGGCGTCTCTACCGGCGGGCCGACCACCCTGGAGCGGATTCTCGCCGCCCTGCCGGCCGAATTTCCCTGGCCGGTGCTGATTGCCCAGCACATGCCGGGACGCTTTACCAATGTGTTCGCGCAGCGTCTCGATACTCGCTGCGCCCTGCAGGTCCGGGAAGTCGATCGACCAACCCCCTTACAGGAGGGACAGATCCTGATTGGCCGCGGCGAGGCCGATGTGGTGGTCGGCCGCCGCGCGGGCAAGCTGGTCGCCCTGAACATGCCGTCCGACGCCAGCCTTTGGCATCCGAGCGTGGACCGCCTGGTCCGCTCCGCGCTGGCGCATTACACGCCGACCAAGCTGATCGGTGTCGAGCTGACCGGCATGGGCGTCGACGGCGCGGCGGCCATGACCGAGCTGCATGCCCAGGGCGGACGCACCATTGCCGAGTCAGAAGCAAGCGCCGTAGTCTTCGGCATGCCCAAAGAGCTGATCGACCGCGGCGGTGCCGATGTAGTCCTGCCGGCGAGCGACGTCGCAGCGCAGCTGCAAAAGTGGCTGCAGTAAGGCAACATGGACCATACGACCTGTGTAGGGTCGGTTGCCACCGACCCGCGATACCATTAAGCGAGACCTAGCCATGGCACTGCGCAAGCAAACCATCAGTGAATCGGCAGCGACGCCTGCCGACGGCAGCGAGCGCCGCGATCACGGGCGGAGTCTGGAGACGCTTATCCAGCAGCTGCGCCAGGGTCCTCCGAATGAACGCCGCTGGGCGGCACGCGATCTGGCCGATTATCCGGCGGCGGCTACTGTACTATGTGAGCGCCTGCCCACGGAAACCGAGCCAACGGTGCGCGAGGCGATTCTCGATTCCCTGATGACGCTCGGCAATGCCGCGGTGGTCGAGGCCCTGTTGCCATTATTGCGCAGCGAGGATACCGGGCTGCGCAACGGGGTGATCGAGGTGCTGCAGAACCTGCCGCAGGCAGTGGCGCCCAAGCTGCGCGGCCTGCTCGCCGATCCCGATTCGGATGTGCGGATTTTCACCATCGACATCCTGCACAGCCTGCCGCATCCGGAGACCCCGGCCTGGTTGAGCGAGCTGATCGAGCGCGAGACCCATGTCAATGTCATCGGCAGCGCCGTCGACTGCCTGGCGGAAATCGGTACGCCCGAGATGATACCCCAGCTGGAACGGCTCAAGACGCGCTTTGCCGAGCAGCCCTTCATCGGCTTTGCCGTCGATGCCGCCATCGCCCGAATCAGCGAGCACTGATTGATGGCGGCCAATGGTGAGGCAGCGCCGGCTCCGGTAACAGCCATTTCGCAGGCCGATTTTTTGCGCTTTCGGGATTTTTTCTATCGCAAAACCGGCATTTACTTCGAGGAAAGCAAGCGCTACTTCGTCGACAAGCGGATCCTGCAGCGCATTAATGCCACTAGGCAGGAGACCTTCCGTACTTATTTCACTTATTTGCGCTTCCAGGCCTCGCAGGAAGAGCTGCAGGCGTTGATCAACCTGCTGACGGTCAACGAGACCTATTTTTTTCGTGAGGAATATCAATTCCGCTGCATGGTTCGCTCGGTGCTGCCCGAACTGGTCAAGCGCCGTGGTTCCCGGCATGCCTTGCGGATTTGGTCGGTGCCCTGCTCGAGCGGCGAGGAGGCCTATTCCATCGCGCTGTATTTATTGGAATACTGGCCGCCCATCGATGATATCGATGTGGAAATTGTCGCCTCGGATATCGACAGCCGGATCCTCGAGCAGGCCCAGCGCGGCGTGTACTCCCAGCGTGCTGTGCAGCATTTGCCGGCTGCCGTGCTGCACAAGCATTTCACCCAGCAAGGCACGGATCGGTTTTGCTTAAGTCCTGACCTGCGCGAGTCAGTAGCATTTACCAAGGTGAATATTACTGATCCGCTGCAGACCCGGCGCTATCGCGGCTACGATCTGATCTTTTGCCGCAACCTGCTGATTTATTTTGACGATGCCTCGCGCCGTCAGGCCGCCGAAGCCTTGTTCGATGCCCTGAAGCCGGGCGGCTTTATGTTCCTTGGGCATTCCGAATCCATGAGCCGCATTTCCTCGTTGTTCAATGTACGCAAATTTTCCGAGGCGATTGCCTATCAGCGACCCCTACCGGAGGGCCGGTCATGAAACGCGTGCTAGTGGTCGATGACGCCCTGACCGTACGGCTGTATCACCGCCAGCTATTGGAGGCGGCAGGCTTGGCGGTCGAGGAGGCCAGCAATGGCATTGAGGCCCTGGAAAAAGGCCTGCAGACCTCGTTTGATTTATTTCTCGTCGATGTCAATATGCCCAAGATGGACGGCTACCGCCTGGTCACGGAAATGCGGCGCAATGCAGACCTGCAGGGCGTGCCGGTGATCATGGTCAGCACCGAGTCCGAGCCGCGAGATCGGGATTTGGCCCTGCTCGCCGGCGCCAACGGCTATATCGTTAAACCCGCCGATGGGCCGCGCCTGCAACGGCAAGCCCAATTGCTGGCAGGATACTCGCCGACATGAGTTCGAAATTACTCCAAGCCTTTTTAAGCGAAGCCCGCGAGCTGCTCGAACAGATCGCCAGCCTCAGTCTGGCCCTGGAGCAACAAGGCCAGGATGCTGACACGCTCAATGAGCTTTTTCGTGCCGTGCATACCCTGAAAGGGGCGTCGGGCCTGTTCGAGGTGCCGCCGCTGATTCAGGTAGTGCATGCCGCCGAGGATGTGCTCAGCCAGGTCCGCGACGGCGAGCATACACTCAATCCCGATGACATGGATTTGCTGCTGGATGCCATGGATCAAGTCGGTGGCTGGCTGGACGAATTGGAGCGCAATGGTGAGCTGAGCGCTGAAGCGGTGAATACCGGCCAGCGCCTGAGCCAGGCCCTGCGGCAATTGCTCACCGCCCCCGGGGCCGCAACCGAAGCTGCCACGGCGAACCCGGCCCCGGCCGCTGCCGAGCCGCCGCCGGCTTGGCTCGATCAGGTACCGGCGGCCCAGCGCCGCGAGCTGGCTCAGGGCGGGGCGTGTGTGGCCATCGATTACCAGCCGGACGAGCAATGCTTTTTCCAGGGCCAGGACCCGTTATTGATCATCCAGCAGCTCCCAGCGCTGGCCTGGTGGCAGATTGCGGCGCGCGAGCCGTGGCCGGAGCTGGCCGAGTTCGATCCCTATCGCTGCATCCTCCAGATTCAGGCCCTGGCGCAAACCGAGCTCGAGGCGGTGCAGCAGCATTTGCGTTATGTCCTGGATCAAGTCAACCTGACGGTTGTGGCGCCGCCGACTTTGGATCCGGAGCAGGCCGCGCCCGCGGCTGCCGAGCCCGCGGCTGCCGAGCCTAGTCCGCCGCTGGCAGCGGTCGCAGC
>CAYFSA010000041.1:0-2822 GCA_964345605.1 uncultured Ectothiorhodospiraceae bacterium | reverse complement strand
CGGCTGCCGAGCCCGCGGCTGCCGAGCCTAGTCCGCCGCTGGCAGCGGTCGCAGCTGTGCCGCCGGCGAGCGACCCGATCCAGGAGATGGCCGCCGTGATCCTGCGCGAGCAGCGCGAATTACTGGCGGTGCGGGCCAGTTCCGAGCTGTGGCCCGGGCGCGTGGCCAGTGTGGCCACGGTGTTGCAGCGCGTGCTGCCGGTACTCGATGCCGCCAGCGAGGCGGAAACGGTCAGCACGGCAACCCGGCAGGCGAGCGAGCGCACGGCTGCCGAACCGCTGACT
The DNA here is from genome assembly GCA_964345605.1 of uncultured Ectothiorhodospiraceae bacterium. Classification (GTDB taxonomy): domain Bacteria; phylum Pseudomonadota; class Gammaproteobacteria; order CAYFSA01; family CAYFSA01; genus CAYFSA01. Next base: position 2,538 of record CAYFSA010000041.1, on the reverse strand, counting down.
GCGCTGATTGATCGGGCCCTGGAAGCGGTGGCGAGCCCGCCCGCCGCGGCTGCGCCGGCGCCGGCCGAACCCCTGGCTGCTGAGGCCGGGGTGGCCGAAGCCGGGCCCGATATGCCCTCGGCCCCCGCGCCCGAGGCGGCTCCGGCCCCCGCGGCCGAGCCGGCCGCTCCGCCGCGTGAGGACCAGCGCCAGCGCGTGCTGAAAGTCGATGCTGAGCGCATCGATGCCCTGATGGACCTGGTCGGCGAGCTGATCGTGGCCAAGAATGCCTTGCCCTTCCTGGCCAAACGCGCTGGCGAGGAGTTCAAGGTCAAGCCCCTCGGCAAGGAAATCAAATCCCATTTCGCCGTGATCAACCGCATTGCCGAGGAGCTACAGGGGGCGGTGATGCAGGTACGCATGGTCCCGGTGGGTACGGCCTTTCAGCGCTTCCCCCGGCTGGTGCGCGATGTCTCGCGCAAGCTTGGCAAAGAGGTGCAGCTCGATATTCAGGGCGAGGATACGGAAGCCGATAAGAACGTGGTCGCCGATCTGGCCGAACCGTTGATCCATCTGGTGCGCAATGCCCTGGACCACGGCCTGGAAACGCCCGCCGATCGCCTGGCTACTGGCAAGAGTGAGCAGGGGCGACTGCAGATCAAGGCCCATCAGCAGGAAGATCGGGTGTTCATCGAAATCAATGACGATGGCCGCGGTATGGACCCGCAGGTGATCAAGCGCAAGGCCTATGAAAAAGGCTTGCTGAGCGAGGAAGCCCTCGAGCGCATTGACGACCGCGAGGCCTTGCAGTTGATCTTTGCCCCCGGTTTTTCCACTGCCCAGGCGATTTCCGATCTCTCCGGGCGCGGCGTGGGCATGGATGTGGTCCGCACCGCCGTGCAGAACGCCGGTGGCGAGGTGACCCTGGACAGCGAACTCGGCATGGGCACCACGGTCTGTCTCAGCGTTCCCTTGTCGATGACTGTCACCCAGGTCATGATGATCCAGGTTGCCGGCGAGGATCTGGGGCTGGTCTTCGAGGCGGTGCGGGAGACGGTGCGGATTCCCGCCGCGCGGGTGCAGCGCATCAAGCAGCGCGAAGCCGTCGTCCTGCGCGAGCGCCTGCTGCCCCTGTACCGGCTCGATCATTTGTTGGGTCTGAGCGAAACCGCATGCACCGAGCCTCGCGCAGCTCAGGAACTGGCCATTATCGTGGTAGCCACCGGCGGCCAGGAGCTGGGCCTGATTGTCGATGATGTGCGTGAGGGCGTGGACGTGATTCTCAAACCGTTGGAAGGTGTTATGACGCAATTTCCCCTGTATGCGGGCACGGCCCTGCTGGGTGATGGCCGGGTACTGCTGGTGCTGAACTTAAAGGAATTACTGCGATGCCTGTAACCTATCTGAAAACCGTGGCGCGCTTGGAAGGCGCATGCGATGTCGAGGAAGCCGAGGGATTATTGGAGTGGCTTCAGGAGCATCCAAAAGGTAAGCTTAATCTCAAAGAGTGTGAGCATCTGCACAGCGCCGTGCTGCAAGTGCTGCTGGCGCTGCGCCCCTGCATCTCTTCCTGCCCGCGGCCCGGCTCGCCGGTGGCGGCGATGTTCAGCGCCGTTTGGCAGGAAGACTGCTGAGCCGCTCGCGAGCCAGTGACACCCCAACCTAGCATGGCAGATCATGAAAACCGTTTTAATTGTCGATGATTCCACCACGATCTTAATGAGCCTGCACGATATCCTCGCCAAGGTCGGCTTTCAGGTCGAGCAGGCGAGCGACGGTGAGGCGGCCCTGACCAAGCTCAAAGACGGCCTGAAGCCGACGCTGATGATCACCGACCTGAATATGCCGAAAATGAACGGCATCGAGCTGATCAAGGCCGCCCGCAAATTGCCTAATATGCGCTTTGCCCCGATTCTGATGCTGACCACCGAGTCGCAGCAGCAGATGCGCGACGAGGGCAAGCAGGCTGGCGCTACCGGTTGGCTGGTCAAGCCGGTGGCCGCGGAGCAATTGCTGGGTGTGATCAAACAGGTCTTGCCCAATGGGTAAAGCAAGCCGCGCCACCTCGGCGCCTTCGTTCCTTAGCCTCGGATAGTGCATGAAGACCACCGCTGCGGCCGCCGGGCCGCCTGACTGGTCCCGGGGACCGTGCCGCCGGCAGCGGCATACCCGGGCCTTCCTCGGCTTCAGCCTGGCCCTGGCCGGACCGCTGTTTGTTCTGCTGTTGTTGGGCCTGCCGCTGGCGCGCAGCGCGGCGCTCGCGAGCTGGCAGTTAGCGGGCTTGCTGACCCTGACCGCCGTGCTGGCCGGATGGCTGACCGCGGCCGCTTATTATGGCGGTGCCCGGTTGCTCGCCCGCCACCGGCCGGACTGGGTCGAGTGCCCGCGCGGACAGGTCGCGCAGTGGCAGCAGTTGCAGACGGCCTGGCAGCAGCAGGCCGAGCTGTTGCAGGCCTGTCAATCCTGCCTGGATGAATATGACAACCCACTGAACGCTGTAATAGCCGACACAGAGAGCTCGGCGGTCAATATCATCGAGCGCACCCGTCATTTGGATAA
>CAYFSA010000040.1:0-22661 GCA_964345605.1 uncultured Ectothiorhodospiraceae bacterium | reverse complement strand
AGCCGTTGCAGCCTAGAGGCCGCTGGCGGCTGTTGGCTGTAAAATGCCCTTCTGCCCTTCGCTGCGCGCGATGACCACCGTGCCGGTGGTATCACTGAGCACATTGACCGCCGTGCGGGTCATGTCGAGAATGCGATCAACCGCCAAAATCAGCCCGACCGCTTCCAATGGCAGGCCGACCGCGCCGAGGATGATGGTGATGGCCACCAGGCTTGCCGAAGGGATACCCGCCACGCCAATCGAGGTCAGCAGCGCCAGCAATACAACATTGAGCTGTTGCACCCAGGTCAGTTCCAGGCCGAAAACCTGAGCCAGGAAGATCACGGCTACACATTCGTACAGGGCTGTGCCGTCCATGTTTACCGTCGCGCCCAAAGGCAGCACGAAGCTGCTGGTGCGGTTGGAGACGCCAGCCTGTTTTTCCACGCATTCCAGGGTCAGCGGCAGGGTGGCCGAAGACGAGGCCGTGGAAAAGGCCGTCAACAGGGCCGGGGCAAGGGCGCGAAAATGCCGCACGGGAGAAACCCGGCCGAGCACGATGAGCAGCAGGGGAATCACGATCAGGGCATGCACCGCCAATGCCGCGAGCACGGTAAAGAAAAACCACGCCAGCGGCTGCACGGCCTCGACCCCGGCTGCCGCGACCACTTTGGCCACCAAGGCGAACACGCCAATGGGCGCAAAACGGATCACAAGCAGGGTAACCTGCATCATGACATCGAAAGTACCGGCCCAAAAATGGCGCAGCGTCTCACTGTGCGGGCTGTTCGAACGGGCCAGAAAGAAACCGAATAATAGGCTGAAGACAATCAGACCCAGCATTTGTCCATCGGCGGCGGCGGCGACAATATTCGGCGGGAACATGCGCAGGAACACGCCGAAAATATCCTGACTTTCGGCGGCTTCCACTTCTTCGCTGACCGCCGCGGCTTGTTCGGCATCGACCCCAAACATGGCGCGGCTGGGCTGGCCGTCAATAATCCCTGGCGCGATCAAATTCACCATGACCAAGCCGACCGTCACCGCCAGGGTTGTGGTGGTCAGATAATACAGCAGCGTCTTGCCACCTAGCCGCCCGAGTGCCTGAGCATCGCCTACCCGACTCAGACCGTTGATAATCGAACTGACGATCAACGGCACGATCAACATCTTTAAGGCATTTAAGAACAGGGTGCCGACGAAGTCATAAACCGCATACAGACGCACGCCGAACAGCGTGCCCTGCTCCCCGGAGAGGCTACCGGCCAGAACCGCTAGGGCCAGGGCAATCAGAATTTGAGCATAAAGCGGCAGGCGCATCGGGCGATGTCCTCTTCAACAAGGGCCGGCTTCCCCAGCCTTTAGAGAATCAAAGGCCGGCTGACCGGCCAGGGTCGAATGAATTCGACCCTACGGAGCAATAACACCTATCACAAATTCTGCCGATAGATTTTGACTTCGGCGGCCGCCTTCAAGGCCTCTTGGAAGGCCTCCAGTTCGCGCCTGGCCAGATTCTGGGCCACTTGCGAAGCTTCGGTCGGCGCTTCGGCCTGGGTATAGCCCGGCGTAACGTCCTTGAGCAGGATCACCACAGCATCGCCATTGCTGCGATCAATCCGCGCCAGGGTCGGTTGATCGCCGGTGGGCGCGGGCATGGCAAAGGCCCGCTGCAGCACCGCCGCCGGCAAAGCCTCGCTGTCTCGGTTCAAGGGCTCGGGCTCACGCAGCTCGGCAACAGAGCCTGCTGCCACGGCCGCCAGCGTTTCCCCCGCTGCCAGGCGTTCTTTTAGTTGATCCGCCAGCGCCGCGGCCTTGGCCTGCCGCCGTTCCCGCTGCAACGCCTGCTTGACGTCAGCACGCACTTCTGCCAACGGTCGCGGTGCCTGTTCCTGATGCTGGGCGATGCGAATGACCACGGCCCGATCTTCAGGCAATTCGATCAGGTCGCTATTGCGCCGTTCCTCCAGAACCTCGGGCGCAAACGCAGTGTTGCGGACCTCGGTAAATTGACCAATGCCACTGCCTTCGCGGCGAGTAATCCAATCACTGGTTTGCACCGACAAACCGGTGGCTTCGGCTGCCGGGCGCAGGCTATCGGGTTCTTCGAAACTCACAGTCAACAATTGCTCGGTCAGCTCAATATAACGTCGCTCTGCCCGGCGTTGCCGGAACTGTTCCTCGACTTCCTCGCGCACCGCCTCGAACGGTTCCGTCTGCTCGGGGGTAATCGAGACCACTTGCAGCAACCGATAACCCTTGTCGGTCTTCAGGGGCTCGCTGACTTCGCCCTCTTGCAGCTCAAATAGCACGGTATCGATGGCGGCAGAAAGATCGCCCCGGACCACCGGACCAATCTTGGCCCCGGCGCTCGCGGCCAGTTGCGCAGCCGAATGCTGCGCGGCCAGCTCCTGGAAGGATTGGCCTTGTTGAATCTTGGACTGCAGCGATTCGGCCTGGGCTTTGGCCTCGTCCCAGGCAGCCTCATCGGCATCGGCGGGGACTTGCAGCAGGATTTGTCGGAAGCTGCGCTCTTCCGGTTCACGATAGCGCTCGATGTTCTGGCGATACACATCGCGCAGCTCGTCCTCGACGACAGAAACCGTTTCAGCGATCTTGCCCATGGACAATTCAACATAATCGAGCTTGACCCGCTCCGAGCGCATGAATTCATCCTGATGCTCGGCGTAATAGGCCTCGATGTCCGCCTCGGTCAAGTCGATCTGGTCGGCGAAGGCTGCGGCCGGCACGGTCAGCAATGCCAGGGTCCGGGTTTGCTTTTGCAGACGATGATAATCGGCTGCCATCGAAGCCGGCAGGAAACTCGTGCGGACAATCCCCTGCACGAGCTGATCCAGACGCATACTCTCGCGAAGCTGCTGCTCGAACTGGCCTTTGCTCATGCGCCGCGCCTGCAACAGGCGCTCATACCTGGCCACACTAAATTGGCCGTTTTCGCGGAAGGCATCGATTTGGTGCAAAGCTTGCAGCACGGTGGCATCACTGACCCGAAACCCTTCCGCCGCGACCACTTGCCGCAGCACTTCGCGGGTGACCACGCGCTGCAGGGAGGCCTCCTTCAGGGCCTCATTGGTGAACAGCTCCTCTGGCAGTTGGCCGCCAAAGGCTTCGCGCAGCCGCGCTTTTTGCTGCAGCAGCTCGTTGCGCACCACTTGCGGCGGGATTTCTTCGCCGTTGATTTTCGCCACCGCCCGGCTGCCGCCACCTTCGAAATAATTATGAATACCCCACAGGGCGAAGGGGATGGCGACCAGAAAAATAATCAAATACGCGATCCAGCCGCGCGCGCGATCCCTGATGGATTGCAGCATGTTCGTCAGTCTCCGTTACTGGATAGGAATAAGCTTAGCGGGTCTGTTGGCCCGGGTATACGCCAACATGAGCGCTGGCGCAAATAAGCCGGCATGGTGCGCGAAGGCGCATCGAGGGTCAAGCCTCGGCCTGGATGCACAACAGCGCCGCATCGGTTATGCTTAGTTAAGCGATATTTGCTCACTGTTGCGCAAACCCGCTGCTGCCCAACAGCTTTTTGTTACAGACGTGGGACGAGATCATGCCAGATAAGCCGCAAACGGGCCCTTCAGCGCCCCCGGCCGGCGACCCTACGGCCAACCATCAAGCCGCCGCCAATCCTGCCACGACCATCGAGGTCAGTGAAATGGACGCCAGCGAGCTCAGTGCCAGTGACTTGGATTCGTTGCAGCGACTACAGGCACAGCAGGCCGACTCAACGCCCGCCAACACCCCGCCGAGCTTGAGCCAACGCGCGCAGGGGGCCTTGCTGGGCTTGGCCTGCGGTGACGCTCTAGGTACCACCCTGGAATTTCAACCTCCCGGCACATTTCAGCCGATCGATGACATCAGCGGCGGCGGCCCCTTCCATCTACGGCCGGGGGAATGGACCGATGATACGGCCATGGCCTTTTGCCTGGGCACCAGCCTGGTCGAGCGCGGCACCTTCGACCCGGTCGATCAAATGCAGCGGTATTTGCAGTGGTATCGGCAAGGGGCGTATGCCAGTAACGGCCGGTGTTTTGATATCGGCAATACCGTCGCCAATGCCCTCCATCAGTTCGAGCAACGCGGCGATCCTTTCGCCGGTAATCCCGATCCGCAAACCGCCGGCAACGGCTCGCTGATGCGCCTGGCCCCGGTCGCGCTGGCCTGTGCCGCCAATCCCCGGCTGGCTATTCATCTGGCAGGCGAGATGTCGCGGACCACCCATGCGGCACTGGAAGCGATCGATGCCTGTCGGTTTTTCGCCAGTTTGCTCGTGGGCGCCCTGCAAGGTCTGGATAAAGGGACTTTACTCGCCGCCGATTATTCGCCGGTGCTCGGCCTATGGGAAGAACAGCCCTTATCTCCCCGGATTCAGGAAATTGCCCACGGCAGCTATTGGCATAAAGAACCGCCGCAGATTGTCGGCTCCGGTTATGTCGTCGAGTCCCTGGAAGCGGCCCTGTGGGCGTTTGCCAAGGCCGACTCGTTTCGGCATGGGGCGCTGCTTGCCGTCAATCTGGGCGACGACGCCGATACCACCGGTGCCGTGTATGGTCAACTTGCCGGCGCCTATTTCGGTGTAAAAGGCATTCCGAGCGACTGGCGCGCCAAGCTCGCTCGCCACGATGAGCTCGCCGCCCTGGCAGACCGCTTGAGCGCTCTGGATGCCGATGCCATGGAGCAAGCCGAGGCGGGGCAGGAAGCCACTTACGACATCGACGCACTCGACACCTCCAGCGAGGGCGTGCCAGACAGCTGGTTCAAAGCATAATCAGCAGTACGACACCCAAACCGATGCGGTAGACGACGAACGGCAACATCCCAACCCGCTGTACCCATTGCAAAAACCAATGGATACACAAATAAGCACTGAGAGCGGACAAGCTGGTGCCGGCCAGCAGCACACCCCAATCAGCAGCGGCGGGCTGCTGCAGGAGTTCGACCACCTGCACCCCGCCCGCTAAAGTGATCACGGGAATGGCCAGCAGAAAGGCGAACCGAGCCGCCGCCTCGCGGGTCAGCCCTAACGCTAACCCCGCCGTCATGGTAATCCCCGAGCGCGAGGTCCCGGGGATCAAAGCCAACACTTGCGCCAAACCGATGATCAGCCCATCCAGCCAACGCACGGCCTGCACTTCACGACGGCGTCTGCCGAGATAATCGCTCAGCCCCAGCAACACCCCAAACCCAATACTGGCCCAGGCAATCACCGTCGCGGCACGCAAGTGGATTTCGATCCAGTCTTTGAGCAGCAAACCGACCAGTGCCACCGGCAGGGTCGCAAGCAGCACCAGCCACGCCAACCGAGCCTCTGTTGTCAGCCCTCTACCCCGCCAGGAATCCACCCAGGCGGTCGTCATAGTCCGTAAATCTTGGCGAAAATAACTCACCACCGCCAGCAAAGTCCCGACATGCACGGCGACATCGAAGGCCAAGCCTTGATCGGGCCAAGCCGTCAGCGCGGGCACCAAAATCAAGTGTGCTGAGCTCGAGATGGGCAAAAACTCGGTCAGGCCCTGCACCAGGGCCAGGGTCAGGATTTGCCAGATATCCACGTCGGTTTTGCCTTGGCTAGGGAAGGAGTACGGCCCATGCCGAGGCTGACGCCTGGCTGGGATTGTAGCGGCTTAGAGCCGATGCCGCTGATCGGTGATGAAGCCACGCAACGGCCCATCGTACCGCCGCGTCAGCCCCATGACTTGAAAGCGTTCGCCCATTTCGCCGGGCAGCATCAATTGCTGGACCTGTTGCGACAGGGCATACCAGTCTTTGTCATCGCTGGCAGCCGCGTGGCCGGCCGCCAGCACTTCGTCGATGCCGGCGCCGATAAGGAACTGGGCCTGGGTAGTATAACCGGCCACCATCAAGTCGTTGGCTATAGCCGCCTCAGCCACGGCGGTAAAATCCACGCTCGCGGTTATATCCTGCAGACCGGGCCAGAAGAAGGGGTCTTGATGAACGCGATGGCGATAGTGGCAGCGCAGTGTGCCGTCTGCTTGGCTGGGATGGTAATACTCATGCCGCGGGAAGCCGTAGTCGATCAACAACACCAAACCCTGAGTCAAGCAGTCAGCTATCGCACCCACCCATGCCGGCAAGCGAGGACACCATTCGCTGCGATACGGCAGCGGCCACGGCTCGCGCAGTCCGGCACGGATAGCCTCGACCTGCGCGGCCAGCGCGACATCCGCCGGCCGCGCCACCCAAGTGAGCGCCCCCTGTTCGTCCAGGCCCACACCAAGCGCTTGGGGCGTTTCGCCGTCGTATTGAAAACGCTGCACCGGCAGCGCATCCAGCACTTCATTGGCCAGCATGATGCCATTGAATGGCTCTGCCGGCATTGCCTCGAGCCACTGCACGCGGTCTAGCCATGCGGGAGCCTGCGCTTGCAATGTCGCCCGCTGCCGTTGGCGCAATTCCGGACTGATTTCCAGAATGACATAGCGGCGCGGCGGCTGACCCAAATGGTCCAGCTCGGTCAGCAAGCCCGCCGCCAGTGCCCCCGAACCGGCACCGAATTCCAGGATATCGCCCTCGGTCAAGGTGGCCAGCACCTCGGCACATTGCCGGGCCAAGCTGCGGCCAAACAATTCCGAGAGTTCCGGCGCGGTGACAAAGTCACCTGCGGCGCCGAACTTGCGAGCCCCAGCAGCGTAATAACCCAGCCCGGGCGCATACAGCGCCAATTCCATATAATCACTGAAATCCAGCCAACCGCCGGACTCGGCCAGCGCCGCCCGCACGGCCTCGCTGACGCAGGCACTATGCGCTTGCGCTTCGCCAGCCGGCTGGGGCAGCTCGGCTGGCGAAGGTCGCGACGGACTGGGTACCAGCACGATCGCCCTCAGCCCTGTAAATACCGCTTCAAGATGTCGTTCACTTGCGCGGGATTGGCCTTACCCTGTGAGGCCTTCATCACCTGGCCGACGAAAAAGCCGAACAGCTTTTCCTTGCCGGCCCGGTATTGCTCGAGCTGCTTGGGGTTGTTAGCGATGATCTCGGCGACCATGGCTTCGATGGCACTGTCGTCGGTGATCTGCCGCAGGCCGCGGGCCTCGATGATGGCATCGGCATCGCCTTGGCCCTCGCCGGCCCACATCGCCTCGAAGACATCCTTGGCGATCTTGCCGGAGATGGTATTGTCCTCGATGCGCTGCAGTAATTTCCCGAGCTGGGCGGCGCTGACGGGGCTGGTATCGACCTCGCGGTTTTCCTTGTTGAGCAGGGCGGCAAAATCGCCCATGACCCAATTGGCCGCCAGTTTAGCCTGACAGTGGCCGGCCACGGTCTCGAAGAAATCGGCCAGCTCGCGGCTGGCGGTCAAGACCCCGGCATCGTAGCTGGACAAGCCGTATTCCGTCATAAATCGCTGCCGCTTGGCATCGGGCAGCTCCGGCAAATCCCGGCGGGCCGCCTCGACCAACTCGGCCTCGACCACCAGCGGCAGCAGGTCGGGATCGGGGAAATAGCGATAATCATTGGCCTCTTCCTTGGTGCGCATGCTCCGGGTAGTGCCGCTGTCGACATCGAACAGTCGGGTTTCCTGCACGACTTGGCCGCCGCCTTCAAGTAAATCGATCTGCCGCTCGATTTCGTGCTCAATCGCCTTTTCCACGAAGCGGAAGGAATTGAGGTTCTTGATCTCGCTACGGGTGCCGAATTTGTCCTGGCCGACGGGCCGCACTGAGACATTGGCATCACAGCGGAAATTGCCTTCCTGCATATTGCCATCGCAGATGCCGAGATAGCGCACCAGGGCATGCAGCTTTTTCATGTAGGCCACCGCTTCCTGAGCCGAGCGCATGTCCGGCTCGGAGACGATTTCCAACAGCGGCGTGCCGGCGCGATTGAGATCGATGCCGGAATAGCCGTGAAAGTCCTCGTGCAGGGATTTGCCGGCATCTTCTTCCAGATGGGCCCGAGTGACGCCGATGGTCTTGGTTGCGTCATCCTCCAGGCTGATTTGCAAGGCGCCGCCGGCGACCACGGGCAGCTCGTACTGGCTGATCTGATAGCCCTTGGGTAGATCGGGGTAGAAATAATTCTTGCGGGCGAACACCGAGCGCCCGGCAACGTTCGCACCGATGGCCAGGCCGAATTTGATCGCCATGCGCACCGCCTCGCGGTTCAGTACCGGCAGTACCCCGGGCATGCCGAGATCGATGGCGCAGGCCTGGGTATTGGGCTCGGCGCCGAAGCGGGTTGAGGCCCCGGAGAAAATCTTGGTCCGGGTGGCGAGCTGGGCGTGGATTTCCAAACCGATAACGGGTTCCCATTGCATGCGTCGTGCTCCTTAAGAACCAAAGCCGGCCGGCATGCGCTGATGCCAGTCGGTTTGCTGCTGAAAGCGATGGGCGATGTTCAGGATGCGGCCTTCGTCGAAATGGTTGCCGATGAGCTGCACGCCCACCGGCAGGCCATCGACCTCGCCCGCCGGCATGGACAACGCCGGTAGGCCGGCGAGATTGACGGCGATGGTGTAGACGTCCGACAGATACATGGTCACCGGATCATCGACTTTCTCACCCAGGCGGAAGGCCGGCGCGGGTGAGGTCGGGCCAATGATGGCATCGACCTGGGCAAAGGCCTGGGCGAAGTCGTCGCTGATCAGGCGCCGCACTTTCTGCGCCTTGAGGTAATAGGCGTCGTAATAGCCCGCCGACAGCACATACGTGCCGATCATGATGCGGCGTTTGACCTCCGCGCCAAAGCCCTCCCCCCGCGAGCGGGTATACAGATCGCGCAAGTCCTTGGGCTCGGTACAGCGATAGCCGTAGCGCACGCCGTCATAGCGGGCCAGGTTAGAGGAGGCCTCGGCCGGCGCGACGACATAATAGGCCGCCACCGCGAGGTCAGTGGTCGGCAGACCGATGTCGACAATCTCGGCCCCAAGCCCGCGCAGCACCTCCACGGCCGCCATGACGCGGTCCCTGACCTGCGGGTCTAGGCCCTCGCCGAAATACTCGCGCGGCAGCCCCAAACGCAGGCCGTCGAGCGGCTGCTCCAGCATCGCCAGATAATCCGGCACGGGCCGCTCGATAGAGGTGGAATCGCGCTCGTCAAAGCCGGCCATACCGCCGAGCAGCAAGGCGCAATCGGCCGCCGTGCGCGCCATGGGGCCGCCCTGGTCGAGACTCGAGGCGAAAGCGATCATGCCCCAGCGCGAGACTCGCCCATAAGTCGGTTTCAGGCCGGTGATACCGCACAGGGAGGCCGGCTGGCGGATGGAGCCGCCGGTGTCGGTGCCGGTCGCCGCCGGGGTCAGGCGCGCCGCGACAGCCGCCGCCGAGCCGCCCGAGGAGCCGCCCGGGACCCGCTCGGTATCCCAGGGATTGCGCACCGGCCCGTAATAGCTGGTTTCATTGGATGACCCCATGGCGAATTCATCCATGTTGGTCTTGCCGAGCATCACGGCGCCCGCCGCGGCCAGGCGCGCGACCACGGTCGCATCATAAGGAGCGATGAAATTGTCCAGCATGCGCGAGCCGCAGGAGGTTTTTAGGCCCTGTGTGCAAAAGATGTCCTTGTGGACGATCGGCAGACCGGTCAGCGGTCCGGCAGTGCCCGCGGCGAAGGCCGCGTCGGCCCGTTGTGCCGCGGCGCGGGCGCTGTCGGCGGCTACGCTGACAAAACTGTTGAGCTGCGGGTTCCACTGCTGGATCCGCGCAAGGCAATGCTCGGTTAGCTCGACACTCGATAGCCGCCGCGCCTGTAACTCGGCGCTTAGCTCAGTTAATGATTTGGTATGCATGCGTCGTCGCTCAAGCTCGCGGGGTTATTCGATCACCTTGGGAACCAGGTACAACCCGGCCTCGGTCAATGGCGCCAATTGCTGAAAGGCATCGCGGTCGACAGTCTCGCTGACCGTATCGTCGCGCAGGCGCTGCACGGCATCTTGGGGGTGGGCTAAGGGGTTTACCTCAGTGGTGTCAACCGCCTCGAGGCGACCGACAAAGTCCAAGATATTGGATAAATCGCGGGCGTAATCGGCCGTTGCATTAGTTTCCATAGCCAGACTGGCCAGCTCGGCAATCCGCGCCACGGCGTCCTGATCTAGTGACATCGGTAGTCTCCGTTCGCTACTTAACTGAATCGCTGCGTTAGGTTTGCAAGTGGCATAACCATACCGTGCAGCTTGCCCAGACGCCACCCCATTGCTAGAGTATCGCCTTTATTTTGCCTCGGCAAAGACCACTCAAGGACAATATGCTTAATTACCTGCTTGGCTTTCTGTACAACGACATCGCCATCGACCTGGGCACGGCCAATACGCTGATCTACATGCGCAACAAGGGCATCGTTCTGGACGAGCCCTCGGTAGTCGCCATCCGTCAAGATCGAGGCGCCAATGGCCAGCGTAGTATCGAAGCGGTCGGCGTCGAAGCCAAGAAAATGCTTGGCCGGACCCCGGAGAATATTACTGCGGTCAGGCCCCTCAAAGACGGCGTCATCGCGGATTTCACCACCACTGAGAAGATGCTGCAGCACTTCATCAAAAAGGTGCATCAGACCCGGCTACTACGGCCGAGCCCGCGCGTGCTGCTGTGTGTGCCGGTTGGCGCGACCCAGGTCGAGCGCCGCGCGATCCGCGAATCCGCCGCCGGCGCCGGGGCCCGCCGGGTCTATCTGGTCGAGGAGCCCATGGCCGCCGGCATCGGCGCGGGCCTGCCGGTGCATGAGGCCCGGGGCTGCATGGTGCTCGATATCGGCGGCGGTACCTCGGAAGTTGCCGTACTGTCATTGAATGGCATCGTCTATTCGGAATCGGTACGCACCGGCGGTAACACCTTCGACGAGGCCATTATCAGCTATGTCCGGCGCAATTACGGTATCCTGATCGGCGAAACCTCGGCCGAGCGCATCAAGAAAGAGATTGGCTCGGCTTATCCGGGCGAGGAGCTGCGCGAAATCGAAGTCAAGGGCCGCAATCTCTCCGAGGGCGTGCCGCGCAGCTTCTCGCTGACCTCCAATGAAATCCTGGAATCCTTACAGGAACCGCTGTACGGCATCGTTAGCGCGGTTAAAACTGCCCTGGAACAAACCCCGCCCGAGCTTGGCGGTGACGTCGCCGAGCGCGGCATCGTCCTGACCGGCGGAGGGGCGTTGTTACGCGATATCGACCGCCTGATCACCGAAGAAACCGGCATTCCGGTGTTGGTCGCGGATGCCCCACTGACTTGTGTCGCCCGCGGCGCCGGGCGGATCCTGGAAATGCTGGACGAGCGCGGCATCGACCTGATGACCACCGACTAAGCCCGGTGCACGCCGGCTCACCGCCATGAAGACGCCGCTCTTCGTCGCCGGTCCCTCCATCACGATCAGACTTCTGATCCTGGGTATCCTCTCGCTTGTTCTGATGGCCGTGGACGACCGCTGCGACTGCCTCGATCCAGCCCGCTCGTTCATCGACACGACCCTGTATCCGCTGTATATCCTGACCGATCTCCCCTTCTGGGCCACTGATCAGATCATGACTCAGGCGGTTACTCGCCAGCAACTTTTGCAGGACAATGCCGAACTGCGCAAGCAACAACGCCTCTTACGGGCCCAGGTGCAGAAACTCGCGGCCTTGCGCGCGGAAAACGCGCGTCTGCGAGAGCTGTTACATGCCTCCGCCCGGCTGGAAGATCGGGTATTGATCGCCGAGTTACTCGCCGTCGACCTTGATCCCTATAAGCAGCAAGTGCTGCTCAACAAGGGGGCAAACCATGGCGTTTACCAGGGCCAGCCGATCGTCGACGCCCATGGTGTTATGGGTCAGGTCATCCAGGTCAATCCGCTGCATGCCAAGGTCATGCTGATCTCCGATCCCAATCACGCCCTACCGGTCCAGGTCAACCGCAATGGCCTGCGCGCCCTGGCACTCGGCACCGGCAGTTCCCATAAACTCCTGTTGCGCCATATCCCCGCCACCGCCGACATTCAACGGGGCGATGTGGTCAGCACCTCCGGGCTAGGCGGCCGCTTCCCGTCCGGTTACCCGGTGGCCGAAGTGATTCGGATCAAACATCGACCCGGCGAGCCGTTCGCCGAAGTCATCCTGGAACCCCACGCGCATCTCGATTATGGCCGCGAAGTCTTGTTGGTCTGGCCGCCAGGCTACGGCAGCGAGCCAACCGACCCGGCCGGGCCAACCGGGCCGAGTCCATCCAGCGCTCCATGAGCACCAATGCCAGGCTGTATATCCTTGTCGGTCTGAGCTTTGTGCTCGCCATCGCCGGCAGTATCGTGCCATTGACCGGTGTTATCGAACCGTTTCGGCCAGCCTGGCCGGCCCTGGTACTGCTGTTCTGGACCCTGCATTATCCGCATCGGGTGGGCATTACGACCGCCTGGTTGGTGGGACTGTTTCTCGATGTGATTCATGGAGGTTTGCTGGGCCAATACCCCCTGGCCCTGGCGGTGCTGGCTTATCTCGCTCTGCGCTTGCATCAGCGCATCGTGGTGTTTCCCCTGTGGCAGCAGGCCATCAGTGTGGGCACCCTACTGGCGATATATATGACCATCATCCTCTGGATCGACGGCATGACCGGTCGGGCACCGGGCAGCTGGCTGTATTGGCTGCCCCTGCTCACCTCGAGCTTGTTCTGGCCAGTCGTGCATACCGTGCTGACCGTTACCCGGCGGTTATTGAGGATTTATTGATTCGCAGCAAGCGCGAGAACGCTAACCCGGCCGCGCTTTAAAACAGGGGCAGGCTGAGCAGCGCCAGCGCGGCACCGATCAAGGCGCCGGCGAGGACATCGCTGGGATAATGCAAACCAAGCACCAAGCGCGACATGGCGACCAGCACCGTGAAGGGTACGACCACCAGGGCCCAGGCGGGATAATGGGCCAGCAAGGCAATGGAAAAGCCGAGCGCATGCATGGTATGCCCGGAAGGAAAGGAGAACTGGTCGAGAGGCGGTACGTTTTGATGGATGTCGGTATTATGCCGAAAGGGGCGATGCCGCACGGTGGTGGATTTGAGAACCTTGTAGATCGGCAGGGAAACGACGCCGACGGCCATCATGTGCAGACTGGCATACCAAGCCTCACGGCCATGGAGCAGCGGCAGCGCCAGCATGATCAGGTACCAGAACAAACCGTCCCCGAGCCGGCTGACAACACCGAACAGACGACTGATGGCCGGGCGCTGGTTCATGCGGTTGAACGTCAGGCACAGCTGAATCTCGGCCTGATTGAGGCGATTAAGCAAGCTCATGCGCGCGCTTCGTTGGCGACTTCAAAGAACAGGCTTTCCAGTTGACTGTGAATACGCTGCCAGTCGAGGCGTTCAGCAACTTGGCGGGCCGCCTGGCCGAGCTGCCGCCAGGTCGCTTCGCTCTGCACGAGCTCATGGGCGAGCCGAGTGAATTCGTCTTCATCGCCCAAGGGCGCCAACAAGCCACTGTGGCGATGCTGCACATGCTCGCGAGCCGCAGCGTAATCGAAGGCCAGTGGCGCCAGGCCACTGGCCATGGCTTCAACAATGACATTGCCGAAGGTTTCCGTGACGCTGGCAAACAGGAAAATATCGGCGCTGGCATAGTGTCTGGCCAAGGTTTCGCCGACCTGCATGCCGCAGAAAATGAAATCGGGGTGCTCGGCCTGCAGGGTCGCCGTCATGGGGCCATCGCCCACCAGCACGAAGCGGGCATCGGCCCGCACGGTTTGCATCTCGCGGAAAGTCTGCACTGCCAGATCCAAATTCTTCTCCGCAGCGAGGCGGCCGACATACAGCACAACTGGCTGCTGGGCGGTCACTCCCCAATGTTCCCGCAGTATGTGGCTGCGATGCGCAGGGTTAAACACCTGCGTGTCCACCCCACGCGCCAATACTCGGCAATCACGATACCCTTGCGCCAGCATGCGCTGGCGGAGCTCGTCGGTCGGCACCAGGGTGGCATGGGACCGGTTGTGAAAGCGCCGAAGAAAACCTTGGATGATGGGCTTGAGCAGGCCGAGTCCGTAATAACGGCTGTAATGATCGAAGTTGGTGTGAAAACCAGTAATGGCAGGGATTCCCAGCCGCCTGGCCGCATTCAACGCCGAGCCACCCAGTGGCCCCTGGGTCGCGATGTAGATGACGTCGGGCACAAAGGCCGTAAACGCGGCCTGTAAGCGTTTGCGGCAGGGCAGGCCGAACCGCAGCGCCTTGTAGCTCGGCAGGGGCACACCGGCCACCAACACGGTCTGCTCGGCATCATCGGCATGCGGCTGATCATGACGCGTTTGCCGAGGGCGAATGAGTAACAGCCGATGCCCCCGCCGGCTCAGACTCGTGACCCACTGGCGCAGGGTCAAAGCCACGCCGTTGATTTCTGGCGGATACGTCTCGGTAACCACGGCGATGCGCAGCACGGCATCAACCATCACAGCATTGCGCTCCGAATTCGCGGTCCAATCGGCCGCAGCATGGAAGGTCGCTGAGTGGTTCATTCCCAGCTCCCATGATCGTTGGCATGCAAGTTGTTCGGCTCGGCCACGGGCAGGCCGATCACTTCGGCCACGGCGTGCTGGGTGCGGGCGGCGAGCACCCGCCGGTCCAGACCGGTGCTGGCGATAACCGGGCAGAAGGTGATCACCACCGGAATGCTGCGCTGGCCCAGCAAGCGCAGCAGATGCGGCACAAACGCGTCATCGCCGACAAACGGGATGAGTGGATTAATGGCCTCATCCTCGGCAGGATAGCGAATCGCCACCGGCTGCACCGGCCGCTTGGACAGGGTGGCCGAGGCGAACAACCGCGGGCGAAACCGCTTGATGGCCTCCCCCGTGCCGGTCGTGCCCTCGGCGAACACCAAAATGCTGCGCCCGCGCCGCAGAAACCAGGTGATGCGTTCAATGGTTTCGCTGGCGGCGTTGCGTTCGCCGCGACGAATGAACAGGGTCCCTGAGCGGGACGCCAACCAGCCCACCAATGGCCAGGCACGCAACTCGGCCTTGGAAACCAGATGCGCCGGGGCGATGCCGTGCAGCACCGGAATATCCACCCAAGAAATATGATTGGCCACGTACAAGGCCGGACCGGTGGCCGGCAGGCCGCGCACCGTGACTTGCAAACCCAGGATACGACACAGCCGGCGGCTCCACCAGCGGGCGATCCGCTCAAACCGCGCCGTGATATCGCCCTGCCGCCGCCGCGAGAACAGCAGCGTCAGCAGCATGCCGTGCAGCAAGTGGGTAAACAGGCGGATCAGCCTAAATGTGCGTCTGAGTAGTTTCATTTAATACATTGCGCTGATAAAGATCGCGGCGAAGAAAATGCCGGACATAGCGGGGATTGGCTTTGTCCAGGTCCAACAACACGAACACATCGGCGACATTGAAGGCCTGATCCCAATAGGGCTCGCCACAAATCTGCACACCCACATGCAAATAGGCCTTAAGCAAGGGCGGCAAAGCGATCTCCTCGGGCAGCTCGCCGGCCAATTCCGGCAGGCAGCGCTTCGGCACGACCCGCAAATCCTCCGCGGACATAAAGCGTTGGCGCAGGCGGCGCATAATGGCATGGGCCTGGTAGCCGCCGTCGGTCATGCCGATGCTGGCACAACCCATCATGTAATCGATCTGATGCATGGCCATGAACTGCGCCAGCCCCGACCACAATACGCCGATGGCGCTACCGTTGCGATAATCGCAATGCACGCAGGTCCGGCCGATTTCCATAAAGCGCCCGCTCAGCCGGTGAATCGCCTCGATGTCGAACTCGCTCTCCGAGTAATAACCGCCCGCGACGACGGCATCGGTGTCGAGCAGCACCCGGGTACTGGCGACCACCGCCTCGGTCTGAGTATCGCGCACGAGCAAGTGATGGCAATAGGGATCATAGCTGTCCGCATCGAGACCGGCACCCCGATCGGCGACCTCGGCGCCCATTTCGCCGGCGAACACCTGGTAGCGCAACGACTGGCTAGCCCTGACATCCGCCTCACTGGTGGCCAGCGAGACGGCAAGTCCGCGATCGTGGCCCGGCGTGCCCTCTTTTTCGTTGGTCTGCACTGCGTTACGCACAGTCACGAGCCCTGGCTAGTGTGTGACGGTTCATCGTATACGCGTCCCGTTTGGGTTGGATCATTGATAACTTACATTAGTATTTCACGTCCGTCACGTCCATGCATTGACGCTTTACCGGATCACTTTTCACGCATGGGGGATTAGCACGCGGCCAGGAACGCCGGCTGCAGCAATGGAGGCCGGTCCAATGGCCCCTTCCCTGGGGCGAAGGCGGGCGTTAGCCGCCCATCATCCTGCTGGTGGGGCGAGCGCGCGCGGCGGTCAAAGCAGCTGTCAGCTCGGCCTCTTCAGTACAGGGCGGCAGACACTGAGTCCCCTGGCAAACGTAGGCGGCGATTGGATGAGCTGTCGGCAGCGTTTTCTCGGCCAGCGCTGGCGGCAGATCGGCGGCATCAGCGGGGATGGCGAACAGTGCCTGCCGTGGCGAATACCCCGCCTGACCCAGCTGCTGCCAGTCTGCCAGGGGCTGCCCCTGGCCCCGCAGGATAATGATCCGCGGCGGCTCGAAATACTCCTCCAAGGCATTAAGCAGGCTGGCATGGGCACTCGGCGCTTGGCCGATATGACTGCTAGCGGCTTGCAGGGTCGTTTCGGCCATGCTCAGATAGCGCGGCTCAGCCAGCAAGCCGCCCAGCCGCTGCAGGGCATAAGCGGCAACACCATTACCGGCCGGCACGGATTCATCGGCGAACGACTTGGGGCGCTGCACCAGCGCTTCATGGTCGGCGGCAGTGAACCAGAATCCCCCGTGCTCGGAATCGGCAAACTGCTGGATCAGCAATTCGGCCAACTCGATTGCCCAGCGCAGATCCGCGCTGCGCCAGCGAATTTGCAGCAGCTCCAGCAGGGCATCCAGGAGAAAGGCATGATCGTCCAGATAAGCCCGATGCTGAGCCCGGCCGTCCTTGTACGTCGCAAGCAAACGTCCATCGCACCACACCCGCGCATAGAGGCAGTCGACCGCACGGCTCGCGGCAGCAGCCAGCTCGGGCTGCTGCAAATGCCGGGCTGCAATGGCCAGGCCGCGAATCATCAGGGCATTCCAGCTGGTCAGCAGCTTGTCGTCCCGGCCCGGGGGGACCCGCTGTTGACGGTGCTGCAGCAGCCGCTTGCGGGCCTGTTCGAGCTGCGCGGCCACCGTGTCGGGCGGCCGGGCTACTTCGGCGGCCAGCGAGTGCCGATCGCAGGCTCCATAAAGATGCCACTGGCCCTCGAAATTCGCGGGCCGATCCAAGCCATAACGGCGAGCGAACAAGGTGTAACTGTCGGCCTCCAGAAGCCTTTGCACCTCGTCGCGATCCCAAAGGTAATACTTGCCCTCGACGCCTTCACTGTCGGCATCCAAGCTGGCGTAAAAGCCTCCTTCCGGCGACTGCATTGTCCCTAATGCCCAGGCCGCCGTCAGCTCGGCCCGCTCCCGCAGCAAAGTCTCGCCGGTGGCGGCGTAGGCCTGGGCATACAGCGCCAGCAACGGCCCATTGTCGTACAGCATTTTCTCGAAATGCGGAATCAGCCAGTCATCATCGACCGAATATCGGGCAAACCCGCCGCCAAGATGATCGAATATCCCGCCTTCGGCCATACTTCGCAGCGTAAAGGTCGCCATCTGCAGCGCCTCGGTATCAGCCTCGCCCGCGAGCGAGCGGCCCGCCCAGTGCCGCAGCAAGCGCTCGATAAACGTGACATGGGGAAATTTCGGGGCCGCGCCGAAACCGCCGCGCTGGGCGTCGAACAGGCTCGCCAGTTCATCACGCGCCTTGCTCAGCCAGTCGGTCTGGAGCGACGTGGCAGCGGTAGGCGGATTGTAGACTGTCTGCAAGGCTTGCTCGAGGGCGGCATGCTGTTGGCGGATATCGGCTTGGCGTTCGTGATAAATCTGCGCCATCTGTCGCAGTACATCGGCGAACGCCGGCATCCCATAGCGCGCCTCGCGGGGGAAGTAGGTGCCGGCGAAATACGGCATTTGGTCGGCAGGTGTCAGAAAAACAGTCAACGGCCAACCTCCCGGCCGCTGCATCAGCAATTGATAGGCGGCTTGGTAAATCTTGTCCAGATCCGGGCGTTCCTCACGGTCGACCTTGATATTGATGAACAGCTCATTCATCAACGCGGCGGTTGCCTCGTCCTCGAAGGACTCATGGGCCATGACATGGCACCAATGGCAAGCAGAATAACCGATCGACAGCAGAATCGGCTTGTCCTGTGATTGTGCCAGGGCGAGCGCCGCAGCGTTCCAGGGCTGCCAAGCGACCGGATTGGCCGCATGCTGCTGCAAATAGGGACTGGTTTCGTGAGCGAGCTGGTTGGATACTGCGCTAGCGGACATGGGGCGAATCTCCACGTCGAAATTTAGTGCAGTCTAAATCATTGCTCCGGCGTTGTCGTGAAACCACTGCGGCGGCGTGGAGACCGGGGGATCGGCGCTGCCATCGCTCAAAACAAACCCGCTAAGGCCTGCCCCTGCTCACGGCAGTCGTCGCCAACCGGTCTTAGCAGGCATAACGATTGCGCTGGATCGACGCTCGACCTTTAATGCCGCATTGAGTGACCTGCGCCTATGAGTCTTCTCGACGCATTAAAACAGGCAGCCGAGGAAGCCCAAGCCACCAGCCAAGAAGCGAGCCAAGGGCTGGCTGGGGCGGGCCAAAAAGAATCGGTGAGTCGAGCCCAGCCGACCCGGGCCGATGCCGTTAGCGCCTGCCGCCCCCGAACAACCGCATAATTCTGCGCCACAGGCCTGGTTTGGCAGCCCCGTTACCGAGCACTTGGTACTGGCTTTGGAGCTGGCTCAAGGGCACGAATTGAGTATGATCGCCGGCACTGTCCACAGATTGAGTGGTTCCCGTCGTAGTCGTGGGCCACTCGTGTTCGGTCTGCGCCACGAACTTGAGCTTGTGATTGCCCAAGCCGACGATATCGCCGTCGCGCAGCACGCGCCGGGTTATCCGCTCACCGTTGAGATAGGTCCCGTTGGTACTGATCTGGTCTTCCAGGACAAATGCGCCGTCCCGAAATTCCACCCGGGCATGCAAGCCGCTGACGGCTTCGTCCATAATCCAGATGTCATTGTCGCTCTTGCGCCCCAAACTCATCCGCGGCTTGTCGAGTGCCACTGCCTCCCCTTCACCGTCGCGTTTCAGATAGACCAGCTTTGCCATCGTTCGCCACCTTTATGGATCTGTGCCCACCCCAAAAACTCGCTGCCAGCTGTTTAGCCACCGCCGTGAAACCAAGTTGTGCCGCCCGTACCAGTATACGTTATGGCGCCAATGCTTTCATGAAACGAGACAAAACCGGTTTTTCCGGCTACATTAGGGCTGGTTGGCCAGCCTGCCGGCGCATAAACCCCGGCTTCGGCAGCACCAGCCATCCCTGAATTCACCCTGTTTTTTTACAGACAGGCCGGGATAACAACGTTTGGCTTAACTGACACCTAACACACTTGAGGGCTAACCATGACGTTGCTCGCGAAATTCCTCTTTAACATCAATCGCATCGTACTGCTGCTGCTGGTCGTGGCCTTTCTAAGCTTTTTCCTGCTAACTTTCGAGGGCATGGACTTCATTAAGCCCGTGGCGGATTACGCGACCAAGTACCTGCCGTTGTTGCTGATCCCCGTGCTGATCGCCATGGTGGTGGTACTGCTATTGCGCTATCTCGCCAAAGGCAAAGATGAAAAACTGGCCATTGGCGATTTTCTAGCAGGCCTTATCGCCGTGGTCATGCAGGTTGCCACGCTTATCGTCTATCGCGCCCAGGGCCATGAAATCGCCGGTTCGCTGGCAGCCAATATCCCGAATGTCGACATTCTGATCGAGCAGGCACAACCCTATGGCATGCTGGGAGTGGCGGCCCTGCAATTCCTGGCATTCGGTTTCTACTGGTTTGCCGATCCCGATCCCAAGCATACTTAAAGGCTTTACATGACAGCGGGCGGCTCTCGCAAACGCGGGGCCGCCCCGCTTGCTGCCACAAGCGGCGCCCCCTCAATGACACAATCGCCGGCGGAAACCCCCTCAGTCCGTTAATTGAGCTGCCGCCGCCGTATCAACGAAGAAACACGCATTTGCCGATTTAGCCGCGATTTGCGCCGCCGGCAAGGCGACATCGCCGGCCATCAGCCGGGCCAAAGCAGCAGCCTTACTCGCCCCGCTGACCATGAACACCAACTGGCTTGCACCCAATAGCGCGGGCGGCGTCAAGGTAATGCGCCGATGGCCGTTTTGCTCACGGGTGGCCGCAACCCAGCGTTGATTCTCGCTGAGCACGATATCGTCCTCAGGGAACAGTGAGGCGGTGTGGCCATCCGGGCCGAGACCGAGCAGCACCAGATCAAAGCCTGGCCGCTCGCCATGGAAATAGCTGCGCAGCCGGGCTTCATAGCGAATCGCCGCCTCGTCCGCACCGAGTTCACCTTCGATCCGAAAGACCTGCTCGTCGCGCAGCGGCAGCGCCTTGAGCATGACCGCCTCAGCCATTTTGTAGTTGCTGTCGGCATGTGTGGGTGGCACAGCCCGTTCATCGCCCCAGAACAGCGTAGTCTGCGTCCAGGGAAAAGCAGCTTCCTCGGTCAAATACTGACTCAGCAGATGACGGTATAACAGCCGCGGTGTCGCCCCGCCGGCCAGGACCCAATTAAACCGGCCCCGCGCCTCGACCGCTGCTTGCGCACTCCGGGTAACGAGCTCAGCCACGACGTGGCTGAGCTGGTCGGCATCGGGCAGCACTTGCAGCGCTTCTGTCTGTTCACAAAAACTATTCATTGTCGAATTCCACTAGCACTGTGGATTACCTCAATAGGCATGAAACTTCGCCAAGGTCATTGCCGGTAAACGATATAGCTCATCAAATAGCGCATCGAGTGCGACTCAAGTCGCACCTACATGAGCTATTCCACATGCGCTATTCCACAAAGGGACAACGATTCTCGGCAATCCCCTAAGCGATACGAATAATGTAATGCTATCATTGTGCCTCAGCCGGATCGTCCGGCGCCTCCGGCAAGGCGTTGAGGGTGGCCGTCAATGCCTGTAAATGCCGATACAATTGTTCATGCTCGCCCGCCTCGATCTTCGCCAACAGACGGCCGAACAAATCCTGGTGCGCCTGATGAAGATCCCGCGCCAAGGCCATTAAGCCAGGGCGCTCATCGTCGCGCTTGGCGCTGGCGACCGACTCGCTATCCGGTGACAGATGCAAAGACAAATGCACCATTTTGCGGAAATGCTCGGCCCCGGCTTCTTCTGAGGCTTGCATCAGTTCGGTTGCCAGCACTTGATTGTCATGGATATCGCCGGTCAGATCTTGCAACCGTTTGAGTTCCTTAACCAGCGCCTTGGCCTCGGGCAGCTCGGACGCGACCGGCTCGAGCAAATAGCGCAGGCGCTTGCCGGCAATGCGCGCAGCATGCACCTGGGCATGATCATTGGCGCTATGGACCTGCACCAAATGCGCCAGCAACTCATCGCCGGCCTCTTCCAATAGCTGCGCCACTGCCGTGCAGAACAGCTCATCCTCGGCGTGCTGCTTACCGGCAAACCGGTCGCGCAACTCCTGCGCGATCTTCGGTAGGCTGCGCGGCAAATCCTGGCGCAAGGTTTCGTACTCCGCTGCCAAACGCTGCTGCAAACGCTGCTGCAGCCAGTTAAAGCCGGCAGCCTCATGCGGCTTGATCAGCTCTTCCTGGCGGGCCAGCCATTGCAATTGCACCTCAGTATCGCGGGCGATGCCGGTGGACGATGCCAGGTTTTTGATCTTCTTGCGCAACTTTTTGGGAAAATACCGCTCCAGCGGACGCCGAAACGCTTTTTCGGTGCTGCGCAAACGGCGTAAGGCCACGCGAAAATCGTGGAGTGCTTCGGTATCCTCGGGGTCCGCGAGCCGCTCGCAAGCTGCCTCGGCCTGCTCGAGATAATGCAGAATGACCGATTTAGCCGCCACGGTAACAGGTTGGATCAATAGATCGGTGGCCATGAATTGCAACCCTCCCTTGTGGGCAACGAATAAAGCAAATCCTTATGCTGCTTGAGTCAGCGCCGACAGGCAAGTCATTTGCGCCGGGAAGCGAGCCGGTCGGCGCGGCGCGTGGTTTCAGGCAAACGATAACGGGGCGCGCAAATCAGCACAATGTCTAGGGCACTCGCCAGCGCAATGCGATGGCCGGTGGAGACGAACACCGGTTTCACAGCCGCCCGGGTACACAGTACCGCCCCCAACGTCTCCGCGCCCTCGGTTAAGGGCACCCACTCGCCCCGCGCCGTCGGCGTGCGCGTATAGCGCCCCGTCAGGCGGGTTTTAGCCACACCGATGGTCGGCTGATCCAGCAGCACACCGAGATGACTGGCGATGCCGAGGCGGCGCGGATGCGCCACACCTTGACCGTCGCACAAAATGATGTCGGCCTGCCTGGGCAGCAACTGCAAGGCCTGCAGCACCGCCGGTATCTCGCGAAACGAGAGCAGGCCCGGCACGTAGGGAAAAGTGGTGGGCCGGCACACGAGTCGTTCAGCGACCGGCACCAATTCCGGGTAAGTCAGCAAAACGACGGCGGCGCACGTCGTCTGGCCTTGATCCTTGAAGCCGACATCCACCCCGGCGACATAGTCGGGACCGGCAAAGCGGTCTTGGTGCTCGACCTGCCGGGCCAACTCGGTCTGGATCGCCCG
>CAYFSA010000039.1:7681-23017 GCA_964345605.1 uncultured Ectothiorhodospiraceae bacterium | reverse complement strand
AAGCGTTAATTAGCTTTGAGTAAGTTTGGTGGAACGGTTGTGTTTGGCTGCTTTGGAACAGGTGCTTGGCGTCTATTGTTTAACCCTGGGACGGTTGAAACCGGCCCGGCAGGAACCTTCATGCTATGCATCTACATGTATGCATCTATATGAATGGGTCAGCCACGCGCCAAGCACTAGATTGGATAATAGCCAGCGTCCCACCACCCTAACAAGACTGCCTCACACCATGACCAACAGACGTCGTCCCCGCAAGCGTTTCGGCCAGCATTTCTTGCATGACCCGGGTGTGATCGCGCGCATCGTCACCAGTATGCACATGCAAGCCAGTGATACCGTGGTGGAGATCGGTCCGGGCCAGGGGGCATTGACCACCGCGCTGCTGGCCCAGGTCGAGCGGTTGCAGGTCATCGAACTCGACCGCGATCTGATTCCCGCCCTGCAACGCGATTGTGCCGCGCTCGGTGAATTGACTGTGCATGCCGCCGATGCCTTGAGCTTCGATTATCGGCAACTGGCGCCCGCACCGGCGGGGCTGCGGGTTTGCGGCAATCTGCCCTACAACATCAGCACGCCACTGTTGTTTCATCTGTTAGCCCAGGCCGAGGTGATCGCCGATATGCATTTCTTGCTCCAGAAGGAAGTGGTGCAGCGACTGGCGGCAGCACCTGGCGGCGGCGATTACGGCCGCTTATCAGTTATGGTGCAATACCATTGTCAGGTCGAGCAATTGTTCAAGGTCTCGGCCGGGGCTTTTTGGCCGGTCCCGCAAGTCGAATCGGCGGTGGTCCGGCTGCGGCCCCACCGACCGCTGCCGCATCCCGTGCAGGACTATGAGTTGTTCGCGGATTTGGTGCGTCAGGCGTTTGGGCAGCGCCGCAAAACCCTGCGCAATGCCTTGAAGGGGTGGGCCAACGAGGCGGCCCTGGAAGCGACCGGGATTGCCCCTGATACGCGTGCTGAGCGGGTTACTGTTGCGGCATTCGTGGCATTGGCCAATCATTTGAGCAGGCCGGCACAGCTCTAGCGGGCCACAGCTGGTCAGCGCAAGCCCCCGTTGTTGACGCATGCGCTCATCAAAGGCATGCTCGCATTGGTTGCATGCAATTGGATAAGGTCCACCCCATCGCGTTGCCTGGCCCTACGTGCCGACAACATCGGTTTACCGAGTTTATTCCGAAACGAAATACCTCAATGACACTGACAGAACAAGGACTGTTGTCGGGCAAACTCATGGCCTGGGACAGTGCCAATGACGGCAAGCCGGGTGTGCTTTAAGTCATGCTGCTCGGCTTAGCGCTGCTGCTCGCCCTGCTGCTTCTAGGGGCCATCATTTGGCGTCGACAGCTGCTTGCCCTCTGGCAATGGCGGCAATCGCTGCGCCGGCAAATCAAGCAACTCCAAGCCGCTGTCGACCATGCCGCAACGCCTCAGCAGCAGCGGGCCAATGCAGTGATTTACGCCAAGATCAAGGCGATCCAAGATCAAATCGAGCCCAGCTTGGCCCCGCTGCAAGCGTTGCCGGCGTTTTGCCGCGAAGTTGCCCGGGTTTATTATCCGCAAGCCAAGGATCCGCTCACAGAAGCCCGCATTGGTGACGCCGTCGAGGCCGCCCAGCGCGCACTCGATCGGCTTGACCAAATCCTGCGCCAACCCGGGGTGGATTTGCTGCGGCGGGTTCGAATTCATCAGGTGCGCCGTGCCTTCCGGCGTTATCAGCAACTGCGTAACCACTGGCTCGGCCGGCTGTATATTCGTTATCAGCGCTGGCTGACGCGCTTGACTCGTCTGCGCCTGCTGCTATTTCCCGATCTCGTCAGCCTGGTTTTGTTTTCCTCGCAGCACCTGACCTTGCTGTTACTGACCCGCTTTTTTTTGCTCGATGTGTATTTATTCGTTGGCCGCATGGTCATGGCAACGCTGGGCCAGCATACCCATGACACCACTGCGACAGCTACCGATTTTCCCTCGGTGGAGGAATTGGAAACCTTGCTCGGTGATATGGCGGAGGAACCGCATGACCCGTCCATTCAAACCCTGCGCGAGCACTTGACTGGCTGGCGGCGGCTGGCAGTGTCGACACCGGAGTTCAGCGAGGCCAGGCAAACGCTGTGGGCCATGACCGAGCATGTCGCCAAGCGGGAATTCCCGGATTCGCCTTATCCTATGGAGGAGGCGACGCTGGAAGTGATCGTGATTCACTTGCGCAGTTGGCTGGCGCATATCGCCGACGGTCAGCAACGGCCGGTCATCAAACGCATTTATACCGTACGCATCAGCTGGCTGGTGCAGGGCCGGCGCTGGCTGGAGCAGATACCGACGGATGCCCCGCAAGCGGTGGGCCAGGCCTATCGCGCCTGGCGTGCGAGCCGCCGGACCCGCAAGACCTCGCCGCTCGGCTGGCTGCGCCAGGGCGCGACCGTAGCGGCCCAGCGGCTGTTATTGCGCTGGCTATTCAAGCGCTTGTTTGACCTGACCTACCGGGAAATCAGCCGCATTTATCGTGCCTCAAAGCATGTGCAGCTGGCGCCGCCTGACAAGCAATCGAATGCTTGAGTGTCATTTTTTGCGGCGCTTTGTGAAGCGCATTAACACGTAATAACCTGCTGCTGCCAGAATAGCGCCCGCCGCGCCATAGCTATGGGCTGCGGCAATGACCCGTCCGCCAACCAGCTGCTCGGTGACCCAGGGCGTGCCAACCCATTGATCGATTACCAGCTTAAACCCCAACAACACGAGCACGATGGCGCTTAGCCAAGGGTCACGCCACCAAGCGATAACCGCCGCCCCGGCCAGCAAGCCGTATAAAACCCCGGACAAGCCCACGTACCAAGCCACATCAGGGTGCAGCCACAGCAACCCCACATCGACGCCCAGGCTGGCCCCCAAACCTAAACCCAACAGATAAACCGGCCGCAGCAACAATGGGAATAGACCGATAAACAGCCCCAGGCTGGCCATGTTGAGCAGCCAATGATGCCAGGTCAAATGCACCCAATGACCGGTCAACAGCCGCCAGGGCTCGAGCCACACGCTCTCGCTCTCCAAGCGCAGGGCGAGCAGAGCCGGCTCACCCAAGGTTTGTAGGCCCGCCGAAAAGACACAAAATGCCATAGGCAGGCGCCATTGACCCAATCGCCGGAGCCCGTGCGGCATCACTGCCCGCCAATCAGCCCACATAGCGCTGAATAATTCGCCAAGCCACGCTGACCGGCCTGGCTATTGCGAATAACCGGGTCTCTTGCACGAAGTTGCTGCCATTGGCGATAATCATCAATATATCCGCAACTCATCAAGCGCAGTCCGCCAGGTGGCTGACAGGGCAGTTTGCGCGTTTGCCTGCGGCTATTCGTTCTGCGATGTTCCGCTGTTCACTTTTTGTTACCTTTAGTATTCAGTAGCAACCCCCGGAGAACACCATGGCGCTTTCTAGCCTCACCGCTATCGGACCGACGGATGGTCGGTACGCCCGGCAAACCGAGCCTTTACGGCCATTGTTCAGTGAATATGGGCTGATGCGCTACCGTGTATTGGTGGAGGTGCGCTGGCTGCAGACCTTAGCCGCCAACGAGGCAATTGCCGAGGTGCCCGCGCTCTCCGGTCTGGCGCAACATGTCCTGCAAAAAATCGTCGATGATTTCAGTGAGGCGGATGCGGCCCGCATCAAGGAAATCGAGCGCAGCACCAATCATGATGTCAAGGCGGTCGAATATTTCCTCAAAGAACGCTTCACCGCTAATCAAGAATTGCGTGCCATCAGTGAATTCGTGCATTTTGCCTGTACCTCGGAGGACATCAATAATCTGGCCTACGCCATGATGCTGCGTGATGCCCGTAGTCTGGTGCTTCTGCCCCAAGCCGATGATGTTATCACCCGCCTGCGCGAGCTGGCCCAGACCCATGCCGAGCGTCCCATGCTAGCGCGCACGCACGGTCAACCCGCCTCACCCACCACGCTGGGTAAAGAACTCGCCAATGCGGTGTATCGCCTGGCCCGACAACGCGAGCAAATCACCAATGTGCAAATCACCGGCAAGATGAACGGGGCCGTGGGTAATTTCAACGCCCATCGCGTTGCTTATCCCGAGCTCCCCTGGCCGCAGATCACACAAGGCTTTGTCGAGAATCTCGGCTTGACCTGGAATCCTTATACCACCCAAATTGACCCGCATGACTGCATTGCCGAGCTGTTCCATGCCCTGGCGCGCTTTAACACGGTACTGCTGGATCTTTGCCGCGATCTCTGGGGCTATATCGCGCTGGGCTATTTCAAACAGGCGGTGGTTGCCGACGAGGTAGGATCGTCCACAATGCCGCACAAGGTCAATCCCATTGATTTCGAGAATGGCGAGGGCAATCTGGGCTTGGCCAATGCACAATTACTGCACATGGCCGAGAAGCTACCGACCTCGCGCTGGCAGCGTGACCTCAGTGATTCGACCGTCATGCGCAGCATGGGCACAGTGATTGCCCAAACCAGTATCGCTTATCAATCGGTCGGCAAAGGATTGGGGCGACTGGATATCGACACTGAGCGTCTTGATCAGGATTTAAACGCCAATTGGGAAGTGCTGGCCGAAGCGATTCAAACCGTCATGCGCCGTTATGGCGTGGAAAAACCCTATGAGCGGCTCAAAACCCTGACCCGTGGTCGCCACCTGGATCAGGCCCAGGTGCATGCGTTCATTGCAACGCTGCCTATTCCCGAAGCGGCTAAGGAGCGCCTGTATGCCCTGACGCCCAAAAATTATATCGGGGATGCCGCCGAGCTGGCACGCACTGTGTTGAGCGATGCCAAAGGTCCAGCAAGCTAAAGTCCGGCGACCTAGCAGAAGGAGATACGGCGATGAGCGAACAAACCGAGGCGGCCAGGTTCACGGCGTATCAGCTCGGCCAGACGGCTGAACGGCTTGCCGTTACGACGGAGACAGAAGCCCGCGACGGCATCACTGCCCTGGCGGCTCAGGCCCGCGCAAGCCTGTATATCCAAAGCGCCCTGCTGGCGCCGGCGATTTATGCGACCACCGCGTTCACGACGGCCATTGCCGACCTGGCACGGGCGCACCGCTGGTCACAGGTTCGTCTCCTGGTCAGTGATGCGGATGCGCTCATCAATCGCGGCCACCGCCTCATCACCTTGGCCCAGCGGCTGAGCAGTTATATCGAAATCCGCAAGCTCGACCCGGAACGCCCGCATGACGGCAGCCATTGCGTCATTGCTGACGATACCGGTTATGCTTGGTTTGAATCCAACGAGCAATATCGCGGCTTTGTGGATTTTGCCGATCGCGCCGTCAGTAAACGCCTGAGTGAGCAGTTTATGCGGGACTGGGAAAACGGCCTGCGGCTATTGGATTTCAAGCGCCTGCATATTTGAATATCGACCGCGCGGGGCGTTAAAGCCGGGATGACAGCTGCCTGGCCGACCGCTCATCAGCCCGGCCATAAGCTGACTCTGCCCTGCTGTTTGGACTGGCTCGATAGGCATCGGCGGCCAGCCAGCAAGCCGGGCGCGGACTCGGCTTGACCCCCCAAGTACGCAGAATATCCAGCGCGATCGCATTGGCGACCGGCACCCGCTCGAGCAGGCTCGCACGCTGCTGCAAATGAGGCTCGCTGGCAGGTTGGCGCTGTACCCCAACCAACACGACCTGTTCGGCGGTGTCGCTCAAGGCGATGGCTTTGGCCAAGGCCGCCTCGTAGCAAACCAGGCAAGATTGGTTTGGGCGACTCGCCAGGCATTCCGCCACCTCTCGCCCGCGCATGACTTTCAAACTGCCGGGTTCAAGTTCGCAATCCACATTATCGAAAATCAATAAATGACTGGCCTGCTCGATCAGCTCTCGAAACTTGGATTGGCTGAGATCACCCGGGGTGCAGGCCATTTGGGCTGGAAATGTGAACTGATTGCTCAATGACTCAAGCGCGGCGACACCGAAATGCACTTCGGCCAAGCGCGGATCGCCTATTCCCAGCACCACGACATGCGGGTTGTTGGGATTCTGCAAGGCTAGTGCACCTGTCGTATCCTGCCTTATCATGATTCAGCAACAACCTCCGGGCCAAACGTTAACCGCACAAGCTATTTATTGACTTGAAAATAGCCGCAAGCGTCCCTGTTTTACTTGACTCAACCAGTCTGAGTCAGAGGTGTTTGAGCGACACCGGATAGGCCAATAACGGTATGCAATCGCCTATAATCATCGTTGATTCAGCACAATCTGTCAAGACCGATTAGCAAGCAGGTTGACTTTAACTGTCAACGGCAATTCAGTTAACGAATTATTAATTGAATACTAATATGGTGCCATTTGGGTGCTTGGCTGGCAGCAGAGCGCCAGTGGCAGGGCATCACTGCGCCCATCCTTGAATGGTTTTCGACTATGATGCAGGGTCATTCAATGAGGGCCGGCAATGATTTTAAGAGCAAAGCGGCGATTAGCGAGGTTGGTTCAAGACGTCTGAACAGAAAAAAGGAGAACGGTTCTTTGATGACACAAGACGACAAACGATTGATGGTGCCGAGGAGAGGACTTGAACCTCCACGGGGTTACCCCCACTAGCACCTGAAGCTAGCGCGTCTACCAATTCCGCCACCTCGGCAAGCCCGGCAGATTGTGCCCGCCGGTAAAGTGCGAAAGAATAACGATGCGGCCAAGACTTGTCAAACCCGATTTGTAAGCCGCATCATTACAGCGGCAACGACAACACAATCCCAACCCACCCTATTGCGAGCAACGAGCCAATAATCTTATGAGCAAACGCGCAGCCAAGCGACGCGCCGATCCGCATTTCGACCGAGAAGCTAGTAAATACAGCCATCCCATCCCCAGCCGCGAGCTTATCCTGGAGACCTTGAGTGATAGTGACGGCCCGCTGGGCTTCGTGTCGCTGGCGACCCAGCTTGGCCTGCAGGAGGAGCGCGATCGCGAAGCCTTGCAGCGGCGGCTGCGCGCCATGGAACGCGACGGTCAATTGCTGCGCAATCGCCGCGACATGTATCTGCCTAGCAAAAAGGCCGATCTGGTTCGTGGCCGGGTAGTCGGCCATCCGGATGGTTTCGGTTTCTTGGTGCCCGACGAGGGCGGGGACGATGTCTATCTGGCCCCCCACGAGATGCGCTCGACCTTGCACGGCGATCGTGCCCTGGTACGAATGGTGGGCGTTGACCGGCGCGGCCGACGCGAAGGCACCTTAGTGGAAGTTCTCGATCGCGGCAATCAGGAGGTCGTCGGCCGTTTCTTTATCGAATCCGGAATCGGCTTTGTGGTGCCCGATAACAAGCGTATCAATCAGGACATTCTGGTACCGCCGCAAAACATGGGCAAGGCTGAACACGATCAAATCGTGGTCGCGGAAATCGTCGAGCATCCCAACAAGCGCACTCAGCCTATCGGCCGCATTGTCGAGGTCCTCGGCGAGCATATGGCACCGGGTATGGAAATCGACGTCGCCCTGCGTGCCCATGAAATACCGTTCGCCTGGCCGCCCGCGGTCATCGACGAAGCGGCAGCCATCGACCAGCAGGTGCCCGTCCAGGCCGCAAAGGCCCGCCTGGATTTGCGCAGCCTGCCGTTGGTTACCATCGACGGCGAGGATGCCCGCGATTTTGACGACGCGGTATTTGCCGAGCCCATTAGCGGCGGCTGGCGTCTGCTGGTGGCGATCGCCGATGTGAGCGCTTACGTTCAACCTGAATCAGGACTTGACCAGGAAGCCCATATCCGCGGTACGTCGGTGTATTTTCCCGAGCGCGTCATTCCCATGCTGCCGGAAGCGCTGTCCAACGGCATTTGCTCGCTCAATCCCCAAGTCGACCGTTTATGCATGGTTTGCGAAATGACCATCGGCCCCCGCGGCAAGCTCAAGGATTTTCGCTTCGACCGTGCCGTGATGCGCTCGCATGCGCGCCTGACCTACACAGAAGTGGCCGCCATCCTGTTCGAGGCTGATCCACAAACCCGTCAACGCTATGCCGAATTGGTACCGCACCTGGAACATCTAAACGGTGCATATCGCGCTTTGCACCAGGCGCGTGAGCGGCGCGGCACCATCGATTTCGACGTCAACGAAACGCGGATCGTCTTCGGTGAGAATCGCAAGATTGAGCGCATCGTGCCCACTGAACGCAATGACGCGCATCGTTTGATCGAGGAATGCATGATTGCGGCTAACGTCGCCGCCGCGAAATTCCTGGTGCGCCACCGCATGCCCACGCTATTTCGCGTTCATCACGGCCCAACTACCGAGAAACTAGCCGATCTGCGCAGCTTTTTGGCCGAATTCGGCATCACTCTGGCGGGTGGCGATGATCCAGAACCCAAGGATTATCAGGATCTGTTGGGCCAAATCCAGGGTCGCCCCGACGCCCATCTGATCCAGACCGTGCTGCTGCGGTCACTGAGACAGGCCCAGTATGCGCCGGAAAATGCCGGTCATTTCGGCTTGGCGCTGGAAGCTTATGTGCATTTCACGTCGCCGATACGCCGCTATCCGGATTTGCTCGTTCACCGGGCCATCGGCCATATCCTCGCTGACGGTAAGCCTGCGCAGTTTCTCTATAACCAGGAAGCCATGGTGCAATTCGGCGAGCATTGCTCCCTGACCGAGCGCCGGGCCAACGATGCCACCCGCGATGCCGTCGATTGGCTTAAATGCGAGTACATGCTCGATAAGATCGGTCTGCAAATGCCCGGCACCATTAGCGGGGTGACTTCGTTCGGGCTGTTCGTCGAGCTCGACGAAGTGTATGTCGATGGGCTGGTGCACATCACCTCGCTGGACAACGATTATTATCAATACGACGCAGCCTCGCATCGACTGCGAGGCGAGCGAACCGGTCAGGTTTATCGGCTCGGGGACCGGCTGCACGTCAAAGTCATGCGCGTCGATCTTGATGAGCGCAAAATCGATTTCCAACTTGCCGAGAGTGAGCGGCCACACCAAGCCGCCGGCAAGAAGCGAAAAAGCAAACGTGGCAAAAAGACGCAGCAACGGGCCTAAGTCAACCCGCGCGCTTGAGCCTTCGGCCAACCCGGCCTGGATTTATGGCATCCATGCCGTGTCCGCATTATTGGATACGCACGGGGCAAATATTCATGGCGTGTGGCTGCTGGCGAGTCGGCAGGATGCACGCCTGCATGCCTTGCAGGCACGGGCCGCAGAGCTTGGCATTGCCTGCCAGACCGTAGCGCCGGACTGGTTCGCCCAGCAGCTGCCGCCCGATGCCAATCACCAGGGCGTGGCCGCAAGCTATCCACCACCGCCCTTGCTTGATGAGCCGACACTGTATCATCTTATCGAACAAACCGCTTCACCCCTGGTGCTGCTGCTCGATGGCGTGACCGATCCGCATAATCTCGGGGCTTGTCTGCGCACGGCGGATGCCGCCGGGGTCAGCGCCGTGGTCATGCCTAAAGATCGTGCGGCCGGCATCAGCCCAACCGTGCGCAAAGTCGCCAGCGGCGCAGCAGAAAGTGTGCCCTGCGCCCAGGTTACCAACCTGGCCCGTTGCCTAAGGCGGCTGCAGCAAGCCGGCTTGTGGCTGGTAGGCTTGGATGGCGAGGCTGAGCAATCTTTGTTCGAATTGGACATGTCCGGACCACTCGGCTTGGTGCTGGGTGCCGAAGGGCATGGCCTGCGCCGATTGACGCGCACGCATTGCGATTATCTCGCCGCGCTGCCCATGCGCGGCCGGGTCGAGAGTCTGAATATCTCGGTCGCCACGGGCATTAGCTTGTACGAGGCCCTGCGCCAACGCGGCCCGAACGCGCTATGATCTCAGCAGTTATAGAAAGCGGCGCCGACTCAGCCGGCGCCGCATCGAGTTAGTGATTATAAAACGACTCTTCCGTGGCCGAGTTATCACTTGTGACCGGAGCAATGCCCTCGTAATGCGCATCCTGCGTCTCATCTGCAGGTGTTTGCTTATCCGTCTTGCTGTAGTCGGTCATGCCATTGCCGCCATCCTCTGTTTGGGCATCACCGCCATTTCCTTTAACGGCTGCAACGGTATCTTGACTAACAGAAGCCTCACTGGCTGACGAGGATGCTTTGGCTTTGGTCGAGGCTTTAGTCCGCCTCCGGCTCGGCCGTGGCACCAGCTTGTTGCCATTCGCCGACGTCTTGGCTTGCTCCGTATCCTGCTCCCCATTAGCTGCGTCCTTACGGGACCGTCCGCGAGGCTGAGCCGGGGCGCTCTGATCACCCGTTTTGTCATTCGCTGCCTGCTTGGGGCGGGCTCGTTGGGCCGCTTTGGTCTTGCGCGATTGACTGCCGACCGCCGAGGTCTGCGCCGTCTGCTCCGCAGGGTCCCCGGTTACTGCAGTTTCGGTTTTGGCTGGCCGTCCCCGTTTGCCCGTCGAGGCAGTTTGTGTCTTGCTTGACTTCGAGCTTGTCGCGTTCTTGGCAGAGCGACCGCGCCGCGACGTTCCCGTCGATTCGCTTGCAGCGGCTGTATCCGTTTTTCTGGAGCGGCCCCGTTGCCGCCCGCTCGTTGAAGCTTTAGTCTCGTTGGCTGCTGCTGAAGTAGCCTCGCCGGATTCCTCGACTTTAGCCGAGGCATCCGTGGCTGACGCAGCAACAGTCAAGCCTGGATTACTCTCGATGGCTGCGGACTCGACTTCCTCGGCATGATTTGCCGGGGGCATAGAAGCGTCCGCTGGAGTCATCTGACTGGTCAAGGTCTCTGCCTGGGCAGCAGGGTCGGGCGCCTCCGGGCCCTGCCCCGCAGCAGCCTCGTCAGCTCCCTTCGCTGCCCGGTTCTTGGGAGGCCGTCCCGGCCCACGCTTGGCAGTCGCCGTCGTTTGTGCCGCAGCGCTATCGGCAGAGCGATTTTTCGGCGGCCGACCGGGACCTCGCCTGGCCGTCGCGCTGTCACCACCGCTTTGCTTAAGAGGCCGTCCAGGCCCGCGTTTGGTAGGCGTTTCACTGGCTGCAGATTCCGCCTTGCGGGGCCGCCCAGGGCCGCGTTTCGCTGGTGTTTCGCTCGCTGCGGCAGCCGGAGTTTCGGATTTACGCGGCCGTCCCGGTCCCCGTTTCACAACAGCCGAGTCGCCCGCTGCAGCTGCCGTTTCTGACTTGGGTGGCCGACCACGCCGGCGCGGGGTCGTGGCTGCACTCGCTGCTGTGGATTCTGCCGTAGTGGCAGCCGTTTTCGGAGGCCGTCCGGGCCCACGCCGCTTGGGTGTCGTTGCCTCTGACGCTGCCTGCGAAGTGGTTTTTGGCGGCCGCCCCCGTGAGCGTCTGACCGGCGCCGCCTCGGTCGTTTCCGGGGCTGGCTGGGCCGGGGGGCGACCTGGGCCACGCTGTGCCGGTGTGGCAGCAGCTGCCGTTGGTTCAGCCGTCGTGTCCGCTTTGCGCGGGCGACCCGGTCCCCGGCGTTGTGCTGTAGGCGACGCTGACGTCGAGACCGCAGCCGATTGCTGTTTAGGGGGGCGACCAGGACCGCGTTTTGCCGGGGCGGCGGCCGATTCTGTCTTGCGCGGCCGACCGGGCCCGCGGCTCATGACTGATTGCGTAATATCTTGACTGCTGATTGTTTGCTCGAGCGACTCATCAACCGCCCGTTTGACCTGCTGGAATTTTGCCTTTTGGGCATTACTCTCACGTTTTTCCTCTTCCAGCTCCGCCAGTAAATCACGCAAATCATCCCGCTCTTGGCAGTAGCCCTCTACGGACTCCTGCGCCCTTTCCAAACGCATTTCAGCCGCCGAAGTTGCCCGCGACTCATAGGTTTGCTGCGCTTGATCGACCCGCTCTTCGGCTCCTTCGATGCGCTCCTGAAGCACTTCCAATTTTCGGTTAAGCTTTTCGATTTCTAAATCGGCATGCGCCACCTTATCATCGTACAACTCAGGAAGCTGTTCGAGATTATCGAAAAATGCGCGTGAAGCCTCGTCGACCCGCAAATTGATGCGCTCGAGCGCGGGCAAACGACCACCGCCTGCATTGCTTGCTGCCATTATTACACCTATATCCCCTAAACGATGTCCGAAAATACGGGCGACTTATCACCAAGCCGTCCCGCAGCGCAGCGACCGATCATCGCTGCCGAAAACTTTCAACAACAAATTATTGTTGCTTCATATATTTGATCATGTCATATAATTAGAGTTTAACGCAACGACAAAATAAAAATAAACCGCAATGACTGCAAAAACATTGTGACTCGCCGCAGCGATAAACGCGGCACGCTGATTCGCTTACATTAACTCACTTGAGCCAAGCCGATTCCATAAAGCAGTATTTTTGCAGGCTGCAACGTGCTCAAACACGTTTTCAAGGATTATTCGGTTGCTCAAGAAAAGGCGTAAGCGCCGTGACCAGATCAGCCGGCAAAGGCAGCGCATGTGCCGCTCCGGCCGGCAAATAAACGTGCACGGTCCGCGCTTGTGCACAACAAGCGGTATCGGCGGGCCGCCAGAACCGATAACCGACGGTATAACTGCGAACCTTCAGTGACTCAATACTGACCGCCACTTCAAGGTAGTCACCGTGACTGATGGGCTGTAAATAATCCGCTGCGGCATGCACCAGCGGCAAGCGCCAATGTCCAGCCTCGAGCATTGTGGGCAAACCCAAGCCGATCGAGGCCATCAATGCCTCATAAGCATCATGCGCATGCCGGAACAGATGCCCATAAAACAGAATACGGGCTGCATCCACATCATGCAGTCGAACCTGGAAGGCATAGTGAAATGAATTGAGCGCCTCCGTCATACGGCTATAATCTAAGTGCTGCGGCGTGATTGCGAATTAGCCAACTCTTTATCAAAGCCTTTGGGCGGTGGCGTCCAACCACGCTCGCTCCGATCATGCAATTGCATCCGGTCGGCCGTTATGACCTCTTGTAAACTTTCCGCGCGGGCACGCAGCCCGGCCAAGAACGCATGATTGCTGGCCATATCGGGGTTTTCATCCCACACATGATAGAGGTCGACAATACTCTCGCGTTCATGCTGCCGATAAGCTTGGCTCATTTTGGTCACTTTAAAGGGGTGCTGACCCAGGGCTTTCAATGTCTCGCCACCGAGTTCGAGAGCGGCCTCGAAAACCTCGCGCACCGCCAAATCCACCCCGGCCTTTTGCAATAAATAGAGATGATTCACGTCAAAAGCCCGCGCCAAAATGGTGATATGAGGATAACGCTGGCGGACTTGCTCGACCATTTCGACAGCCCGATCGCGATCGTCGATCGCCACGACGAACACTTTGGCCTGGCCAATACCGGCCGATTCCAGCAATTCCAGGCGGGCCGCATCGCCGTAATAGCTTTTGATCCCGATGCGGCGCACCCGCTCGATACGGGCCGCCTCGTGATCCAATACCACCGTCGGCACCCCGCTACCGACCAACAATCGGTTTACCACTTCGCCAAACCGGCCGATGCCGGCAATAACAACCAGCCCGTATTCATCGATGGTATCCGCAGGCCCCGCCGACGCTTGCGGCGCGGCCCAGCGCACCAAGTTATCCTGCAGCAAAAACAGCAGCGGAGTGAACAGCATGGATAGGGCAATAATCAGCGATAGCATCTGCGCGGTGGGCGCTGGCACCACCGAGTTTTGCAAGCCGAAATTAACCAGTACCAACCCGAATTCGCCGGCCTGGGCCAAACCGAGGCTGAACAAGCCGCGCTCCCGGCCGGGGAGCTGAAACAACTGGCTCAGACCGAATAACACGCCGGCTTTGAGCGCGATAACACCGGCCGTCAAGCCTAAAATGACGGCCCAGTCCTGCCATAACAGGGTAAAGTTGATACTGGCGCCGACGGTGATGAAAAACAGGCCTAGCAATAACCCCTTGAATGGTTCGATGTTGGATTCCAGCTCGTGCCGAAACTCACTATTGGCCAGTACGACGCCCGCCAGGAATGTTCCCAATGCCGGCGAGAGTTCCACCATGGTCATCAACAAAGCGATACCAACCACCAGCAATAACGCGCTGGCGGTAAAAATCTCCCGCAAGCGGGCAGCGGCAATAAAGCGAAATAAGGGACGGGACAGGTAATAGCCGCCCAACACAACTATCGCAATCGCCGCCAACAGCACCAGCGCATGCTGCCAGCCGGGCAGATGCGCAACCAAGCTGATTGGCTCGCCCGCGGCGCCATGCTGGCCGGCCTCAAGGGCGGCATCACTGGCTTGACCATGAGGCAGCGCCAGGAGCGGCATCAGTGCCAACATCGGAATCACGGCAACATCCTGGAACAGCAGGACGGCAAAACTGGCCCGCCCGCCTTCGGTTTTGGTCAGGCCTTTTTCGTTGAGGGTTTGCAGGACGATCGCCGTCGATGACAAGGACAAAATCAAGCCGATCGCGACAGCCATTTGCCAATGAACGCCTAACAGCAGTGCCGCAGCCGCCAATGCAACCACAGTGATGAAGACTTGCAGCCCACCCAGGCCCAACAAGCGCGCCCGCATGGCCCAAAGCATCTTGGGGTCGAGCTCCAGCCCGATCAAAAACAGCATCATGACCACGCCAAATTCAGCAAAATGGCGGATCGTTTCGGCCTCGGCGCCAACCAAACCGAGCCCCGGCCCGATCACGACCCCGGCGATCAAATACCCCAGCACCGAACCCAAACCCAAGCGTTTTGCCAAAGGTACGGCCACCACTGCAGCACAAAGATAGATAAAGGCCTGGAACAAAAATCCTGACATCTTGATTACGCTGCCTGAACCAACGCCGCGAGATCCGCGTTCAATTTCGGTAATTCCCGAGCCTGCGGGATATCGATGCGATCATCACGCAAAGCTTCCAACAAGCGGATCCAATCTGCCACATGCCCCGCGATACGGCCTTCCTCGACCGCCGTGCGCGCACCGAACAAGGCGAAAGGCGGCAAATAGACCATCCCGCAGAGCATAGCCGTTTGCTCGAGCGGATACAGCAGCTCACGAATCGTGAAATGGTTATAACCTTCGGCGCGATAGGCCGCCTCAGGACCGCCGGCTGTCAAAGCACTAAAAAACAGCTTGCCGTGCAAGGCTGTGCCTTGTGACCCATAAGCAAAGCCGTACTCCAATACCAAATCCTGCCATTCTTTCAAGATGGCCGGAGTCGAATACCAATACAACGGGTGCATGAAGATGATAACCTCATGCTGTTTTAAGCGCGTTTGTTCGCGATCGACATTGATGGCGAACGTGGGATATTCGGCATACAAATCCACCAATGAGATCCCTGGTATGCCGATAGCAGCCTGCAACAAAGGGAGATTCGTTTCGGAGCGCTCCAGCGCGGGATGGGCCAGCAAAATCAGGATGCGGCGCGCAAAGCTTGCGATAAAGTCGTTACTATCCAAGGCGGAATTCTGTTCGAACCAGGCCA
>CAYFSA010000039.1:0-7581 GCA_964345605.1 uncultured Ectothiorhodospiraceae bacterium | reverse complement strand
CCACTATCGAGCCGACCCTGTCGAGCTTATGGGAAGCTGAGTTGCAAAATTGCGCGTTTGCCTGCCATGAGCCCACTGGCACACAAGCCCTGGGACCTGATCTTTCGACCCAGGACCAATTTCACGCTAACCTGGTTGGCAAAACCGTGAATGCCGATTATCCCGACTGGAGAGCCACCCGGGGCGGCGATTGTAATGATATTCCTTTTATTCAGCCTGGCGAGCCAAGTCAATCAACCGCACTTGCCAGCCTGGTGGAAGAACGGCATTTTGCATTACTTGACCAACAAGGGTGCACCACGGGCTTCAATCTGCACGCCGTGGAAAACATCACCTTCGCAGAAGAGAGTCCTTTCATCCAAGCCTATGTCACTTGGATCGAACAAGGCGCACCGAACAATTAATCCTTGGATACTCAACAATCCTGTGATACCCCATCCAGTCTAATCCATTCTCCTCCATGCGCCGCATTCGCCAATGGTTACTGCGGGGGCTGCTGCTCCTGATCCTCCTGCTCGCGATGAGCTTAACGGGAACCTATTTCGTCCTACGCTCACCGGCGGCGCTTGCCTGGCTAATACCCCGGCTTGCCCCAACCCTGGAATCTGCAGCCGGTATCCGAGTGACTGCAGATTATGCCCGGATTGACTTACTGCGCGGATTCCGATTCCAAGGCCTCACCATCGATTGGCAGGATGCCCAGATGGGCCGGGCCCATGTGCAAATCGCGACGGCCGAACTCGATTATTCACTGCGAGATTTATTCGAGCGGCGCCTGCATTTGCGCCAGCTCGAGGTAACCGGGCTGGCGCTGGCTGCCGAGCTGGATTTCACTGCGCCAAGCGCCGAGCAACCCGACTCGCCGCGCCCAGGACAACCGTTTACGATCAGCGATATCGCAAACCGGGTGGCCACCCCGCCGCTCGCAATCGAGCTCGAGCGCATTCGCCTTCAAGACAGCCAAATCGATCTGCAGCTCAAAACGGCCGAGCAAACCCTGCAATACCGGAGTACCCTGGCGCTGACGACATCCGCTGAATGGACCGCAGCGGGACTGCAGCTCGACGCCGATTTACAAACCGGCCAGCCCCAGCGGGCGGCTAGCTCGGCAGCAACATCGCCCCTGCTCACTATTCAAGACCCCGACCACTACACCTTGAGTACCCAACCAACGCTGGCCTTTAAGTTTGCCGCTGCCCTGAGCCACACTGGCGATAACTGGCAATTCCAGCTCGAGCCGATCAATCAGCAGCTTGAGTTGGCCGCCCTGCGCTACGATACCCCCGGGGACGCCGGGCTGAGCACGCATATTGATTCGCTTACCTGGCAAAGCCGCGTCACGGCCCAGCCGCCGCAATCCGCGCCAACGGGTTTGGTCGGTGCCTTGCCGCAACGTGCTGCAGCTCAATCGAACCTTATGCTAAATGGCTTGCAGCTCGAGCAATCGCAACCCGCCGGCAGTCTCAAGGCCGAACTAGACCAACTGCGGATTACCGCGAATCTCGACGGCCAGCGCCCAGGCACAGCCATCTGGCCCCTACAAGTCAGCGGCGATAGTCAACTGCAAATCGCCGGTTTCGATGTCGATGGCCCATTGACATCGGAGACAAGTACCCGGCTGCGCGCCCGCCAAACCCTTGGCCTTCGTTGGCAAAGCGAAATATTGGATTGGGCACACCCCCTCTCCAAGCTGGATCTGCAGCTTACCCAACAGCTCGATCTCGCCGAGCTGCAATTCCATAGCCCCGATCAAGGGCTTACAGCACAGGATTTAGGGGTTTCTGTCGATGCTCAGATGACAAGCGGTCCAGCTACTGAGTCCGGCTTTCCTGGCTTGCGTTTCCAGGCCAAAGCCACCACCCGGGCCGCTGAGACAGCTTTCCGCCAGACGGAGGCACAAACCGGCACCGACGTCCTTACCGCCCGCTTACAACCGTTATTGGAGTGGGTTTTCCACGGCCAGGTAGACAACCCAGCCAAACCGCTGGAGAGCCTGGCCGGCCAACTCAGCAATCACATCGAGCTAACCGCCGTCGACCTCAAACTCAACGACGGGCAGACCCAAGACCATTACCGGCTCCCCGATAACCGCATAACAACGCAAGCGAACATTGCCGAGACCACGCTTGACCTGACCACCCAAGCGCATCTCAAGCGGGCCAAACTCCCGCAACTGGCCCAGCCCGTGACTATACAGACAGTGCTGAACGCCTCCAGCGAGCGCACCTTGCGGCAGCCGCAGCTCGCTTTGGACGTCGATTTGGATGACATGCCGCTGCTAACAGCCAGTATCCAAGCGACTGACGCCCAACAACGCTTGGAGCTGGCGCATCAATTCGCCCTGCAATTGCCACCGCGCCTGGCGAATTACCACGCAGCGGCCGGGGCCCTCGCCGAAACCGGCGAATTGCACTTGAAATGGCGGGGAGACAGCCAACTGGAGCATGGCCAAGGCGGAATCGCACAGGCTGATACCGCCGCCCTCGCCGCTTGGCCTATTGCCAGCCAGGGCCAGTTGTCGCTCACCCAAGTGACTCAGGGGGCAAGCGAGTTACAGCTCGACCAACCGCTGCAAGTGACGTATCAATTAAACCAGTCCAAAGACTACGCTGCCGAGCTGTCCGTTAGCGCCCCGAGCGTACAGTACCCTCCCTTAGCTCAACCGGCAGCGCTCGGCCTCGTGCTTGCAGCGCACAGCGATTGGCCACCGACCCAAACGCGCAGCAGCGGCCAATTGACGCTTGATAATGCGCCTGTCCTGGATTGGCAGTTATCGGCCCACAACGCCCCTGGCACGCTCAAGCTGGAAACAACGGCCAACGCTCAGCTCGACCCGGCCTGGCAACGTTATCATCCTGACCTGGCCGCGCTGGAACCACTCGGCCAGTGGGCAGCCAATCTCTCGCTCGCTGCCGACCTGCAGCATACGCAGGCAAGCGCGCTTGAGCTGAGCGCCAATGATTTAAGCACCCTTGCCACCGAAGCAACCCTCGACGCGGCATTGCGCCAGCGCAACGCACCGGCCGCAGGCCCGCTTCAGCTTGCGGCTCCCGTGCAGCTTAAGCAAACCACCCAGTGGTCAGCCAAGGCCCTACAAAGCCAAACCGACCTGCGCATACCGCAGCTCGACATACCGGCCACGCTCTCCAGCAAAGCCCTCCATACCCGTGTCAACCTCACGACCGATCATGGCCTGCAACCCCAGGGGGCCACACTGGATTTACATGTGACCGGGGAGCGCCTATCAGTGCCGGCAACCACGCCCGAGCAATCTCCCCTGGACTTAGCCCCGCTGGTTTTCCCCACGCAGGTCTACGCACAGGCACAGTGGAATGACCAGGAAGCCACGCTGCAAACGCTTTCCCTGGAGGTCGCTGACCAATTACTGCAACTCGCGGCTAACGGCACCGCCAGCCTGGATGGTCAGCAATTGCAACTGGCCGGTGAACTTGGTTTCAACCCCCGCGCATCCATGTTGACAGCCCCCGCCGTTGCCGGCAGCGGCACATTCCATTGGCCCTGGCGGGTGACCCTGAGCGGCGGCAATCGCCTCGGCCTGGAAAGCACCCTCAATTTCGATAATTTCAGCCTGTCGAGCCAACATTTCCGGCTGCGCGAGCTGAACGGGCAAATCAATCTGGCCGAGGAACTCATACTCACGCCTGACGGCCAGGCCCGGTTCGTTTATCGCGTCAACGCCGACCCCTTCCAGCGCGTCGATTTCGACCGCATCCAGCCCTATCTCGACGAGCGGGTGACCTTGCGCCTGGAAGGCTTGCAAGCCGGCGAGCAGCACCTTGGCCCCTTATTGGCCAATATCTCCCTCGAGCAAAATCTGCTGCGCCTGTCCCGTCTTGATTTGGACTTGTTCGGGGGCCATCTGGCTGCCGGCTTGTATCTGGACGCCTCGCCCGGCGCCTGGGGGCTTGGCTTCATCGTACGAATCAGTCAAGTAGATTTGCGGCCGTTATTGCCAGAGCGTTCAGACTTACGCCAGGCGGACTACGCGCCCATCAGCGCCCGAGCCGCGCTGGATTTCGATTTGGCGCAATTGTTATTGGAAGGCCGAGTTGACATTACAGACATCAGCCGGGTGCAATTACTGCAAATTCTGGATGTCATCGACCCTGGCCATGAAGACAACCAGCTCGCCCAACTGCGCAGTGCACTGCGGTTCTCGTATCCTCAGCGGGTCACAATCATAATGCGTCATAGCCTGATGGATATGGCGGTCAAGCTCGCCGGCCTCGGCGCGCCCGTGCGGGTGCGTGGCCTGCCCTTGTCCTCCCTGCTGCAGCGCTTCGCCGGCGATTACATCCGCATGCTGGACAATTTGCCATTGACTGAATGAAC
The DNA here is from genome assembly GCA_964345605.1 of uncultured Ectothiorhodospiraceae bacterium. Taxonomy (GTDB): domain Bacteria; phylum Pseudomonadota; class Gammaproteobacteria; order CAYFSA01; family CAYFSA01; genus CAYFSA01. The sequence continues at coordinate 3,228 of CAYFSA010000039.1, read as the reverse complement.
AAAGCTTTGTCCTGACGCTTCCACCTGACCGAGGCTTGAAAGATGCTCGCACCCTTGAAGCAACTAACCCGTTGGTTATCTTTGCCGTTAATCAGCCTGACGTTAACCGGCTGTATCAGCCTTTCCCCAGAAGTCTATCTGGTCGATCGCCACACCGTGATGGAAAGCGAGGCGGCTGGCGAATGGCCGGCAATGGAGCGCCGCTTTATCGAGGCGGGCCGCCACGCCGGTCCGGTTCCCTTGGCCGAGGATCCCCTAATGAGCACACGGCGCGAGCGTGCTTTCCGGGTATTAAACGGGGAATTCGTCACCACGCCAAGCCGTGACGGAGACCAGCCATGACCGACCGTATTGTGCCTCCAACACGTCCTGGCACGCGCCGCATCACCCGGTCACTTAACCAGGCCTTGCCGCTTGCGGCAATAATCTTGGCGATCCCGTTCACGGCTCTGTCCGCGGCCACTGACTGGGCAGCCAACCGCCTTATTTCACTCGACAAAGTGACCGTCGGTCCGGCCGATAATTTCGAGGCAACCATTGCCCCCGACGCATCCCTTTTGTACTTCACCCAGGCACGCAACCAGATTCCGCATGTGTATCGCCAACGCACCGACTCGGCGCTGGCCGAGCCGCTGCTAGCAGGTGAGATCGACACCAAGGACCCGGCCCTGCAGCCCAACGGCAAGCATCTGGCAGTCACCTCGCTGCGTTATGACGCCCGCGGGGATATTTGCCTGGTCGCCTTAAATGATGATGCCAGCATGCGCTGCCTCACCGAGCCCGGCGCCTACGAACGGAAACCCTTCTGGCTAGACAATGTCCGGCTCGGGTACCTGCAACGGGCCAGTGCTGACGCTCCCAGACAATTGGTGGTCAGAAACATCGCTTCGGGCAAAACAGAGATTTTACACGAAGGCCGTTTATCCGCTCCCAGGGCCGCTCCCGGCGGCCGCCTGATCGCCTTCAACGAAATTATGGCCGACACCGAGCGCCCCCGGCTGCGGTTTTACCAGGCCGCGACCGGGCGCCTGCTCACCCCGCCCCGCTTCGACCTGCCCGGCCTGACCGGCTTCACCGCCTTTTCCCTAGATGGCGAAACCCTGTATTTCTCGCATTATCTCAATGACACCTCGCTGGATCAGCGCATCGATGGCAGCGATCACAGCGTCATTTTTCGCATTGCCGTCGATACTTTATTGAATGCCGACGAGCCGCCGTTGCCGGAACAGCTGACCTCCGTCGAACAAAACTGCAACTTTCCTCAGTTGACCCAGAACCATCTTTATCTAACCTGCGCCTTCGAGGGCTCGTTGGATATTTATCGTTTGCAGCGCAGCGGCGCCGTTCCGGCGGACTGGCCGCGAGACAAACTCTGGCAAGCCCATCGGGTGGCTCGCAGCCACGAAGACCGGCTGTTGCTGCTCAACACGCTGCGCTTTCGCGGCCAGGCTGATTCGCTGGCCATGCTGGAACGCATCCTGAGCTACCACCTGGAGATCGGCGAGTACAGCGCGGGCCGTTACTATGTTCAGCAAATTCAAGAGCGCTATCGACAGCAAGGGCAAGCTGACTTGGCGGCTTTCTATGGCTTGCTTGGCCGCCTGCTGGCTATTCAAGCCGCCCAGCTCGAACAGCCCGAAGGCGTGGTTACCACCGCTTTTCGTGAGCGCCTCGCCGAGCAGCGCACCGCCATTGCCAGCAGCAATGCCCCCGCACGTTGGCGCGCGCTCATGCAGGCTTACCTGGATTATGCCGGCAACGAGCCCACCAGCATCGACGCGCGCCTGAACCGTGCCGAGCTGGCCAACGAGCAACTGCCCATGGCGCGCTACCTGCGTTTCGAGCTGTATCGCCAGTGGCTGCAACAAACCGACCCCAAGCGGCTGCTCGCGCTTTATCCCCTCATGTACGACGCCGCGGTACTGAGCAGCCAAGCGCGCTTGCATTACGCCGTCGACTATTTACGCCTGCTGGCACGGCAATCGGGCCCTCTCGAATCCCGACGAGCCGCCCTGAACACGGCGCTGAAAACCCTTCAGCACAGCGAGATTAAGTCCTTATTTCAAGCCGAGCTAAACGCCCTCGCGGTGGCCGACGACACTGACGAAACCGCGCAAAACCAGGCAACGTCTGCCCTCTTGGAACAGCTCAAGGCCCATCGTGACGCCATCCTGCTGCGCAATGCCATGCATATTCGCGCGATCCAGATTCTTGGCCAAGCTGAGCAATTCGACAAGATGGAGCTGCTGTCGCGCCATTGGCTGTTGACCACGTCGATCCGGGAAATGGCCTTTCCCCATGTTGCCGAGCAGTATTCGCTGATCACCCTCGACAAGGCCTATGGCATGTGGGCCGAAGGGGAACCGCTGCGCGCTTTCAACACTTTCTATTCCGCCATTCGGCAAACGAATGATTTGGAGGCGGTCTATCAGCTGGTGCGAATTGGCCTGGCGCCGCAGCAGAATTTGCAGGATCGCCTCGAGCGCGCCATTAGCCAGCTCGAACGCGAACAATTGCTGGGCCAAAACCGCGCCTATGTCCAAGCTTTGCGACTGTTGCTGGACCCCAACGACGACACCGCCGAACAGGCTCTCGCCGAGGCCGTCGACTTGCTGCGGCGCATGTCAACCAAGGGCCTGAACCCGGCCGTCAAGGATCTGCTGCTCGGTTACGCCTATCACCGCCAGCTCGCGCGCGAGCAACAGCGCTATCGCTACGACAAGGCCTTGTTCCAAAAAGCCCATCGCCATTACATGCTAGCCCTGGACCTCGGTTTCGATAATGGCCGCATCAAGGCGGCAGCCTGGGAAAATCTCGCCCGCTTGCATTTCCGTGTGCATAACCACGCCCTTGCCGCCGATTTCTATCGCGAGCGTACCCGTCTGCCGTTCCTCAACAATGCTGAGGAAGCGCGTGTGCGGCTAGCGTATGCCCGCGCGCTCTTCTACATGGATGCCAGCGAGGCAGCCTGGCAACAAGCGCAAACCGCCTTGCAGCTGGCTGCGGCCACAGACTCGCTGGCCCGCGGCTATTTTCTCGATCGCACCGCCTTGTATGCCCTATCGGCCCAACATTACCAAGAGGCCATCGCCTTGTACGACCGGCTCCTGGCCACAGCCGAGCCGCTCAGTCCCGCCAACCGGGCCAAGGCGCATCTGGCCCGGGGCTACTGTCAGACTCGCTGGCCCGCGGCTATTTTCTCGATCGCACCGCCTTGTATGCCCTATC
>CAYFSA010000038.1:0-23410 GCA_964345605.1 uncultured Ectothiorhodospiraceae bacterium | reverse complement strand
GTCGAAAGGTACGCGATGCGTACCCTACGGGACTACGGGACTTTCGCTCTGAGGTACTGTAATAGAGCGAAATATTAGGCGCTGGCCTTGACCAGGGATGCCCGGCGGCGCCTTTATATGCTTTAATACCTGCATGTTTCGACCCCTTGCGCTCTACATCGGCCTGCGCTACACCCGCGCCAAGCGCCGCAATCATTTTATCTCGTTCATTTCCCTGACTTCGATTTTGGGAATCGCTCTGGGCGTGACGGCGCTGATCACGGTGCTGTCGGTGATGAACGGCTTCGAGCAGGAGCTACGCGAGCGGATACTCGGCATGGCTGCGCATGCCACGGTCAGCGGGCTCGATGGCGAACTCAGTGACTGGCAGACCCTGGCGCCCAAAGTAAAACAGCGCCCGGAAGTCAAAGCGACCGCGCCGTACGTCAAGGCTGAGGCCATGCTGGCTCAGGGCGGCAAGGTCAGCGGGGCGCTGCTGCGCGGCGTCCTGCCGGCAAGGGAAGCGCAGGTTTCCAGGGTCGGCGAGCACATGCAAAGCGGTCGCATGAGCGCCCTCGAGGCCGGCAAGTATGGTATCGTTCTCGGCCAGGAACTTGCGGACGCCCTGGGGGTGGCCACCGGCGACAAGGTCACCATCGTCGCCCCCGAAGCGACCGTGACCCCAGCCGGCATTCTGCCGCGACTGCGCCGCTTCGAGGTGGTCGGGACCTTTGAGGTCGGCATGTACGAATACGATCGCGGTACGGCCTTCATTCATCTGCGTGACGCCCAGACCCTGTTTCGCCTGGATGACAAGGTCAGCGGCTTACGGCTGCGTCTTGGCGAGCTGTTCGACGCCCCGCGCACGGCCGCGGCGCTCAATCGCGACCTGGGTTACCGCTACTGGGTCAGCGACTGGACCCGCCGGCATGCGAATTTCTTCCGGGCGGTCAAAACCGAAAAAACAGCCATGTTCGTGATCCTGACCCTGATCGTTGCCGTGGCGGCCTTCAATATCGTCTCGACCCTGGTGATGGTGGTACAGGACAAGCAGGCGGATATTGCCATCCTGCGCACCCTGGGGCTCGCGCCCCGCCGGGTCATGGCGATCTTCATGGTGCAGGGGACCCTGATCGGGTTATTCGGTACCGCCATGGGCGTGGCCGGCGGGATTGCCCTGGCCACCCATGTCGAAAGCCTGGTCGCCGCCATCGAGCAGGCCTTCAATACCCAATTCCTGTCGCCGGAGGTGTATTACATCAGCACCCTACCCTCCCAGCTCAACAGTACGGATGTCGTGCGCATCGGCAGCATGGCCTTCCTGCTGAGCGTGCTCGCCACCCTCTATCCGGCCTGGCGGGCCTCCCGCACCCATCCGGCGGAGGCACTGCGTTACGAATGAGCACATCAGCGACGACCAGCCCGAGCCCGGTGATCGCATGCCAGGGGCTGCATAAACGGTTTCAGGAAGGTGGCCTCAGTGTCGCCGTGCTGCAAGGTGTGGCCTTAACCGTCCATGCCGGTGAGCGGGTCGCCGTGGTCGGCGCCTCAGGCTGCGGCAAGAGCACCTTGCTGCATCTTTTGGGCGGTCTAGATGCACCCACCGCCGGCGAAATCCACATCAGCGGCCACCCCCTGAACCGCCTGAACGACGCCGCCCGCGGCAGGCTGCGCAATCAGCATCTGGGGTTCGTCTATCAATTCCATCATCTGCTGCCGGAATTCACCGCCCTGGAAAACGTCGCCATGCCCCTGCTGGTGCGAGGCACAGCCGTGCGCCGGGCCCGCACCGAGGCCAGCGAGCTGCTCGGCCAGGTTGGCCTGGGCGACCGGCTTGCCCACAAACCGGGCGAGCTCTCCGGCGGTGAGCGTCAACGGGTGGCAATCGCCCGGGCGCTGATCACCCATCCGAGCGCCGTGCTCGCGGACGAGCCAACCGGCAATCTGGACCGGCAAACCGCCCAACAGGTCTTCGCGCTCATGCTGGAGCGCAGCACCAGTTTGGGCACGGCCCTGGTCATGGTGTCGCATGATATCGAGCTGGCCGGCCAGATGACACGGGTGTTGACGCTGCGGGATGGGGTTTTGTGCAATTACACGAAACCGCCTATCGAGATACCCTCGACCGCTCGTTAGTCCAGCGTGAGGAACAGGTATGAACGCCGCGACCCATGCTTGCCAGGAAATGCCGCTTGCTGCAGAACCCAAGCCGCATCCGATCACGGTCAGCGCTTACCATCGGATGGGCAAGGCGGGAATTTTGGCCCCTGGGCAGCGCACCGAACTGATCGATGCCAGGATTATCGATATGTCGCCGATTGGAAGTGAGCACGCGGACTGGGTCGACCGCTTAAATCGGTTTTTTAGCAAAATGTTGCCGGACGCAATCACGGTGCGTGCTCAAAACCCGGTTTGCCTTGACGAGACCAACGAGCCGGAGCCAGATATCGCCCTGCTGCGCCCCCGCGAGCAGCCTTACCGCGAAGCCCATCCAGGCCCCGCAGATGTCCTACTGATCATCGAGGTCGCCGATACCTCGTTGCAGTATGACCGCGACGTCAAACTCCCCCTCTACGCCCGCCACCGGATCCCCGAGGTTTGGCTCGTGGACGTCGCGACGAATCGCTTGCATGTCTATCGTGAACCTATCGAGGCACACTATCGCCTGCATGTGCAGCCGCAGCGCGACGAAACCCTGACGCTGGTCGCGCTGGAATCGCTCAGTATCGACCTAAGCCGCTTGTTCTAAACCCGGACGCCCCGCCTTGTGATTGGCGCTGCCATTGCTTTTCTGGCTGGCGCTGTAGGGCTGCAGCAACAAGCCTCGCTGCCGCCTCCGGGCTGGGGCGCTCTCGCTTTACTGTGGCCCGCTTTGCTCTGGCTGGCCCGCCGCCACCGAGCCTGGCAAAGCGGGCGTTATCTCGGCTGGCTGGCATGCGGCTTTGCCTGGGCCCTGGGCCATGCCTGGCTGACCCAGCCCCGCGACTTACCGCCGGCCCTCGAGGGCGAAATCCTGCAGGTCGAGGCCAGTATCGCCACGATCCCGACCCGGCGCGATGTCGTCACCCGCTTTGAGGTAACACTGCACAACGCCCGGCACGCGGAGCAGGCTGTCACCACCCTGCCCCGCCGGCTGCGCCTGTCCTGGTGGCATGCCCCCGCTGAACTTGCCGTGGGGTCAACCTGGCGCTTCGCGGTCAAGCTCAAACGCCCGCATGGCCTGATGAACCCCGGCGGATTCGATTACGAGGCCTGGCTGTATCAGCAAGGCCTCGGCGCCACCGGCTATGTCCGCGCCGAACCCGCCCCCGTGCTGCTGCAAGCCAATTCTAGCCAGCATGGGCTGCACCGGCTGCGCCAGTCCCTGGCGAACCACCTGGCCGCGGCCCTGCCCGAGAGCGACAATCTTGGCGTCATTCAGGCCATCGCCGTCGGCTGGCGGGCCAATATCCCGCCCGAACGCTGGGAATTATTGCGCGATACCGGCACCAATCATCTCGTGGCCATCTCCGGTCTGCATATCGGCCTGCTGGCCGGGTTTGCCTTTGCCCTGGTGAACTGGAGCTGGCGCCGCCTGCCAGGCTTGCCGCTGTATTGGCCGGCCCCGCGCGCCGCAGCCGCCGCGGCGATCGCTGCCGCCGGCGGTTACGCGGCCCTTGCGGGTTTCGCCCTGCCCACCCAGCGCGCCCTGATCATGCTGGCCGTGTTCATGGGGGCTGTGCTCGCCGGCCGGCAATTGCGGGTCGGGCACGGCCTGGGGCTGGCACTGCTCGGCATCCTGCTCTGGCAGCCGACGGCGGTGCTGTTGCCGGGCTTCTGGCTATCCTTCGGTGCCGTCGCCGCCATCCTGTTCGCGCTGTTGGGCCGCCTGCGGCGCCTGCCTGTCGTGCTCGGCTGGGTGCGGGTACAGTGGGCGGTCACGCTCGGTCTGCTCCCGCTGCTCCTGTGGCAATTTCAGCAATGTGCGCTGATCGCACCGCTTGCCAATCTCCTGGCAGTGCCCTGGTTCAGTTTCGGCATCGTGCCGCCGACCCTGGTGGCCCTGGGCCTGGTGTCTTTCTGGCCCGCAGCCGCCGGGATGCTGTTGGCGCTGGTCGATTACCAGTTAAGCTGGCTGTGGCAGCTATTGACACCCCTGGCCGAATTGCCCGGCGCCCAATGGCAACAGGGCAGCCCCCCAGGGTGGACCCTGGGCTTGGCGCTGCTCGCCGCCGCGCTGTTATTGGCGCCCGCCGGCCTGCCGGGGCGCTGGCTGGCGCCGCTGTTACTCTTGCCTTTGTGGCGCACGCCGCCGACCCCGCCGCCAGGGCAGTTCGAGGTGACCCAATTGGATGTCGGCCAGGGTAATGCCACAGTCGTGGTCACCCATGCCCATACCCTGGTCTATGACACCGGCCCCAAATACAGCGAGCAGTTCGATACCGGCGCAGCCGTGGTCGTGCCGTATCTGCGCCAGCGCGGCATCGCGCACATCGATCGCTTGGTGATCAGCCATAGCGACAACGATCATATCGGCGGTACGGCCAGCGTGCTAGCCGCCCTGCCGGTCGGCGAGGTCCTCAGCAGCACGCCCGCGGCCATAACTCATCCACAGCGTCGGGCCTGTCAGCGCGGCCAGCAATGGCGCTGGGATGGGGTCCAATTTCAAATGCTGCATCCGGCTCCCGCAACCTGGCTGACGGGCAATGATCGCTCCTGTGTCCTGCGCATTACGGCCCCGGGCGGGTCGGTGCTGTTGACCGGCGATATCGAGGCCGTCGCCGAAGCCCAACTCACCCGGTTGTTCGGCACCGCGCTGGCCAGCGACGTTCTGCAGATTCCGCATCATGGCAGCAATAGCTCCTCGAGCCGGCGGTTCCTGACCGCGGTCGACCCGAGTTGGGCCCTGGTCGGCGCAGGCTATCGCAATCAGTGGGAATTTCCGCGGGAGGCGATCCTGGCGCGCTATACGGCGCGGGATGTGCGGGTGCTCGATACCATCTGCTCCGGCGCGATTACCCTGACAGTGGGAGCTGACGGGATCACAATAACGGAGCAACACCGGCTCGGCGCCCGGCGCTATTGGCATCATCAATGTGGGGAGGAAAAGTTGCGGGCCGAGTGAGCTGTTACGCCTGCGCTGCCGGCAGCTCGGCCAGCGCCGGATAACGCGCGACATCGCCGAAAATCCGCCTGATAGCAAAGCGCACGAACATCGACTCTGCCAGCCAGCCTTCCCGGCGCGCGGCCTTGCTGGCGTCATGATGCGGGGTGTGGCGGTAAGCGAACGTTTGCATCTGCTGGAGATCCTTCCAGATACTGAAGGTCGCCAGAGTCAGCAGGGGATGCTCGCCAAAGCCGATATGATAGCGACAACCCTCGACCTCGCGCAGATGGCGGCGAATACTAGGCACACTGCGCCAAAAGGCACGCGCCTGCGGCCGGGCCACCCGGGCGTGGGTCAGGACCGCAAACGGCTGGTCACCCACCGGCTGGCGTGTATAGTCGAACAGGGACTCACCGTCCCAGGTGCCATGACCGGACAAGGGTTCCAGGACAAAATGCAGCTGCTCGATACTGGGGCCGGCCACCCAGCGGTAGAACCGGGTCCGTTGCAAACGCGCGAAATCCGCTGGCTCCGGGGCCGCACACATCAGGCAATAGGCCCGCAGATTGGGCCAGATGGAAAAGCCATCGCCGCTGCCACAGCCCATCAACCGGATATCACCGGCCGGCAAATCGCTGCCCATTAACCGTCCCTGAAACCCCATCTTGATCAGGGCCAACAGGGTATGGCGGCGGCGATAACGAAAAAAACTGAAGACAACGTGCTGGGTTAACATTAGCGGTCAGCGGAAGCGGCGCGGTTCCCGGCAGGGCAGGAACCGCAGCGGATCAACTCAGGAGTATGCAAGGCTTGGGGGAGTTGTTATTGCAGATAACGCCCGCCTTACAAACCACACATACCGCCGCCCAAGCCGCAGGCACCCGTGCTGCAGGACGGCGCCTCGGCGTTTTTCAGGGCATTGCTTTGCACGACGCTGCCGCCGCTCATCAGCCGTTCGACAGGCGTTTCCGCCGGCGTATCCCCCGGCGAAATCCCGGCCATCTGGCAAACCGCCCCCCAAGTGTCCAGCCGCTCGCTCATGGCATGGCGCACTTCCACGATCTGGCCGTTTGCTTCACAACGATAGTCATAAGTTGGCATAGTTTCGTACCTCTCCTTAAATCGGATCAACACCGTAATGGGGCGCTGACACCCTTTAGTCAAGCGAGAATTTTAATGAGTCTGACCCAAGTTGCAAGCATACCGTTTCAGTCGGCTCGCACCAGTGATACGATACTGTCACATTATTACTCGCTCCTCACTGAGGGCCGAGGGGCTCGAGTCGGCTGACCGGCCGGGCTTGCGGCCCTCCCTTTTTTATCACAACCGTGCAGTCAGTCAGTTAGAGTTGCGAGCCCCAAACCACCTCGGCGGCCGGCTTGCTAATCTCACCGCTCGGCAACCGCAGGACCGTTCATGCCTACCGATCAACGTCTTTACAAAGTTAGCTTCATCAACCAGGGCAAGCTCTATGAATTGTTTGCCCGCAATGTTTACCAAGGCGACATGTTCGGTTTTGTCGTGATCGAGGAATTGGTCTTCGGCGAACGCAGCCAGGTCGTGGTCGACCCGAGTGAGGAGAAACTGCGCGGGGAATTCGAGAACGTCCGGCGCCTGTTCATCCCCATGCACGCCATCGTGCGCATCGATGAAGTCGAAAAGCAGGGCATCGCTAAGATCAAGGATGTCGGCGAAAATGTCACCGCCTTCCCTGGCAGTGTGTATCAACCAAGCAAACCCTCAGGCAAAAGCTAGGACTCAAAAATCCACGGTCAGCGATGCAGCTAGCCGCGCCTGTTCGGGGACCTCGCCATCGTCGATCGGGGTGCTGCCGGTACTGATGGCGCCCGCCAAATCCAGGCGCAGCAGCCAGATATTCAGGCCGAAACCGGCGGTTAGCACGGGCGCGACATCGCGCTGCGCCAAGTTATGATGCAACCCCGCCCGCAGCGCCAAAATAGGGCGGACATCCCATTCCGCACCCGCCGCGATATAGCGTGTCTCGGCGCCGGGCAGGGTGGTTGCCTGGGCGGTCAAATCCAGATCGGCGGCCACGGTCAGGGAGTCAAATGGGGTAAAAGCGAACCCGGCGCTGAATTGCCGGTCGAGCGTCACGCTGGCGAAGCGGACTTGCTGGGTCGAGCCGGCCTGGTTGGTCAGGGTCTGGGTAAAACCGTCGAAGCTCGGCTGATTGAGATTGCGGCCCATCAGACCGAAACGCAACCGCCCGTAGCGTGCCAGCAAACCGAGATCGAGGCCGATGGCCGTGGATTGCTCGTAATCGTCACGGAAGTCCTCGGCGATATCCTCGCTGTCGAAGTCGAAGACCGGCATCCTGGTGCCGTAGACACGGCCGCGCATCAGCTTGACATTGCCGCCGACGGCCAGATGCGGGTTGATGGCGTAGCCATAGCTGATCGGCACCTCCACCAAACTGAAGCCTTGCAAAGCGATTTCGGTGGCATTGTCGTCGAGTGTCGTGTCGCCCCCTGAATTCTCGAGGGTCGAGGCCAGCAAATCGACTGTTTCGTCCAGATTGCCGGCGGCCAAATCCGCCTCGCGCGCGGCATCGTCGAGCCGGGCGACCGCCGCCAGCGCCTCGTTTTCGGCCACCCCGGCATTAACCGCCGCGGCCACCAAGCGATCGCGCTGGGCCGGACTCAGCACGTCCAATTGCTCGTTCGGTGCCTCTAGCTGATTAATGAAGCCCACCGCCTCGGCGGCAGTTTGACGGAAGCCCAAATTCGCGGTGTCCAGTTCCGCGACGAGACCGGAGGCCTGCGCATAGCCCCTGACGCCGATGCCCAAAGTCCCGAGACGCCCGGCAGCCGCTGCTGTAGCATCAAAGGTGACTCCATTGCCAGGGTTATCCACTCCGGCCAGGTCGTTGGCGAACTGCACCCAATCACGCAGCTCGTTGGTGGTGATCGCCGTGCTATCCGCCAGCGCATCCAAATTCACATCGTCCAGACGATCTGTGAATTCGCTCAGGTTGCCGTCAAACCGGTAACCCGCGGTCGCATCCGCTCCCAGACCGAAGTCCTTGCGGCCCAACGCCGACTGGCCTCGCCTGTCCCTCCCATCACGCTGACCAAACAAACCGAAGACGGCCGGATTGTAATACTGCGCATCGACATCCGCGGCTGCAGCCGTCAAGGCCCCACCCATAGCCTGCCCGCGGGCGCCCACAAAATAGCGATCGAAAGCCAGCGCCTGCCCGCCTGGCAGCAATACGCCCATGACCGCCAGCCAGATCGCCAAGGTTGGTCCGCTCAGCCGCCCCATGCTTTTGCTCCTCGTTTGAAATGTCAGCTCAGCTTCGCTGAACCGCGTTTATGCCAATCTGCCCTGCCCTCTGCAAGCCCGTGTTGGCCATATAGGGTGTGATTGCCATCACATTATTGGCTGACCAGCCGCAGTACCAGCGCCTCATCGCCCTGCAAACACCAATGCAAATCAAAATCATACAGCCGCGTTGCCAAGCGTTCACCCTTGCCGGGGCGGCCGGCGGCATAGCCGGGCCGCGGATCGAACGCCAACAGGCAGGTCAATACCTCGCGCAGCTCAGGTATTTCAGCGGCACGCGCAGCGACCGCCTGGGCGGCCTGTGGGGTAAAGCGCACCGTAAACCGCGGGGCCGGCGGCTCGGCGGCGAACGCTGCCTGAGCCGCGGGATGGGCGTCCGCATACGGAACATACGGCTTGACATCCAGCACCGGGGTGCCATCCAGCAAATCAACACCGCGCACTTCCAGCTGGACGCGCTCATTGGCCACGGCCAGTCGATCGAGGGCAACCACCGACAACCCGAGGGGATTGGGCCGAAAATTCGAGCGGGAAGCGAATACGCCGACCCGCTGGTTGCCGCCCAGCCGCGGCGGCCGCACGGTCGGCTGCCAGGCTGCGGTTTGGCTGGCATGGAAACCGAACAGCAGCCACAGATGACTAAATTGTTCGATGCCGAGCCAGGCCTCGAGCTGATCGTAGGGGGCGACTAAATCGAGCCGGCCGCGCACCGCGCTGACCAACCCCGGCTGGCGCGGAATGGCAAAGCGCTGCCGGAAGGGCGTGCGCATTCGGCCGATAGGCGTTACCTGCAGCGGTTCTGGGGCGTTTTCACTGCCGGCATCATCCGAACAGGTTTGCATCATTCAATTCGAGTCAAATCGCGGTATAATACTCTGGTTTTAGCAGCCTGCGCGCCTTACCCTTGCTTCGCCCGGGTAATCGCGCGATAGTGCACGAGCAATAACCCGATAGACAAGACGTTTTTGTTATGTCCGATCCGAACACGCCGCAAGCCGCTGCCCGCCTGCCCGAGACCACTGCAAGCCCCGAGGCAACGCCGGATTCCCCGGATTTATTCCTGGTCGCGATCGGCGCCTCGGCGGGTGGCTTGGAAGCGCTGCGGCCTTTCGTCGCTCATTTACCCAGCCATTCCAATATGGCGTATGTCGTCGCCCAGCACATATCGCCCCAATACCGCAGCATGATGGTTGAGCTGCTGGGGCGGGAAACCCGGCTGACGGTCCAGGAAATCAACGATGGCGAGCCGCTGCAGCCGAACGTGGTTTATATTACCCCGCCGGATAACGATGTCTGTATCCAGGGCAGTTCACTCGGGCTGCGCCGGCCCACTTCGCAAACCGGCCCCAAACCTTCCGTCGACTTCCTGATGCGCACGGCCGCCGAGAGTTTCGGCAACCGCGCCATCGGCGTTATCCTCTCCGGCACCGGCTCCGATGGCGCCCACGGCATGCGGGCCATCAAGGCCGCCGGCGGGATCGTCATCGCCCAGGACCCGGAAACGGCGAAATACGACGGTATGCCCCGGGCCGCCCAGCGGGCCGATGCCGCCGACCTGATCCTGCCGCCGGCAGAGATCGCCGAGCAGCTCGTGCCGATCGTAACCTCACCCCGGCAGGCCTTCTTCGAGCAAATGGCCGGCGACGCCAGCGGCGAGCCGACCCTGGCCGAGCTGCTCGCGCGTATTTATCGCGCCACCCATATCGATTTCACCAATTACAAGGAAAGCACCATCAACCGCCAGCTCGAGCGGCGCATGCTGGCCCTGAAAATCGAGGATCTGGGCAGTTATCTGGATTATCTCGATACCCATCCGAATGAAATCGAGGAGCTGTATCGCAGCTTTCTGATCTCGGTCACTTCGTTTTTCCGGGACCAAGAAGCCTTTACCGCGCTGGAGCCGGTGCTCAAGGAGATCGTCACCGACAAGCGCGATGGCGAGGCCATCCGCGTCTGGGTCGCCGGTTGCGCCACCGGTGAGGAAGTCTACTCCATTGCCCTGCGGATCGCCGAGCTGCTGCGGCTCAGCGGCAGTAACCGCGAAGTCAAGATTTTCGGCACCGATATCGATGACGCCGCGCTGGAGATCGCCCGCCATGGGGTCTATCCCGATACCGCCGTGGATACGTTGCCCAAGGAACTGATCCAGCGCTATTTCAATCCGCAGGGCCGGCACTATCAAATCGTCAAGGCCGTGCGTGATATGGTGGTCTTTGCCCGCCAGGATCTCGCACAGGATCCCCCATTCCTGCGCATGGACCTGGTCACTTGCCGTAACCTGCTGATTTATCTCAAACCCGGCCTGCAGGAACGGGTCTTTGAGATCATGCATTATGCCCTGGGCAAAAAAGGCTTTCTGTTTTTGGGCCGCTCTGAATCCCTGGGCAATTCCGTGTATCTGTTCGCGGTGGTCGATGGCAAGAACAAAATATTCCGCAAAAAGGTCGGTGCGGTCACCCGGACCCTGAATTTCTCGTCCAATACCAGCCTGCTGCCCAGCAATCGCAATCGCAGCATGCAGCAGCGCGATGGCAGCGGTGCCCGCGCGCAGCGTCATCAGGCCGCCCGCCAGCTGCTACTGCAGGAATACGCCCCGCCCAGCATCCTGCTCAACAGCAACGACGAATGCCTGCATTTTTTCGGCAATCCATCATCGTATCTGCACATGGGTGAGGGAGCGGCCTCCTATCGTATCCTCAACATCATCCATCCAGCCCTGCGCACCGAGCTGCGGGCCCTGCTACACCGCGCCCATCAGCAGCGCGAGGACACCCAGGGCCATGCCCTGCGGTTTCCCAATGACAGCGAACCGACCGAATTGTTGCATCTGCGGGTACGGCGGATATGGTTGGACGAGGACGGCGAGGACGGCTTTTTGGTCTGCTTCGAAGCGGCCCCCACTGCCGTGCCGTCACCGAGTCCCCTGGAAGCCCCGCACGCCACGCAAGCCACTGATCAGCGGGTCGCCGAGCTGGAAAACGAGCTGGCCGGCACGCGCGAGCATTTGCAGGCAGTGATCGAGGAACTCGAAACCTCCAACGAGGAACTGCAATCGCTGAACGAGGAATTGCAGGCCTCCGCCGAGGAGCTGCAGGCCTCCAACGAAGAGCTAGAAACCACCAACGAGGAGCTGCAGGCCACCAACGAGGAATTATCCACAGTCAACGAGGAGCTGCAGGTCAAGAGCCAGGAGCTAACCGAAACCAACATGGCCCTGGAAAACATCCTCGCCTCCATCAACCTGGCCGTAGTCGTGGTCGATGAAGAGCTGCGCCTAATGCGCTACAGTCCCTTGGCAGTACGCCTGTTCGGTATCGTCCCGGCCGATGTCGGCCGTAGCTTGACCAAACTGCCCACCCATCTGTCTATCTCCGATCTGGAAGATAAGGTCAACACCTGTATCGCTGAGGAACGGGTCATCCAGATGGAGCTCAACCTCAATCAGATCCATTACCTGATGCTGGTCGCCCCCTATCGGGATCAGCTCGGGACGATTCACGGGGCGGTGCTGACCTTCTCCGACATCACCGAGCTGCGCCGCACCGAGCAGGTGCTAGACCAGACCGAAAAACAATTCCAGCGCATCACCGAATCGCTGCAGGAAGTGGTCTGGATGAGCAGCCCCGACCTGCAGACGATTCATTACGTCAGCGCCAATTACACCCTTTACTGGGGCCGCAGTGTTGACGCGTTGTATGAAACGACCGAGCCGTTTCTGGAAGGCATCCACCCCGACGACCGTGAGCGCGTACGCCGGCATTTCGCCGAATCCCGCCAGGCTCCCTGGGCCATCGAGTATCGGGTCGTGCACCCCGATGGCCGAGTCTTCTGGATGGAAGACCGCGGCACCCCGCTGCGCAATACCCAGGGTGAGATTCAATCGCTGGTCGGCACCTTCGTGGATGTCAGCGCCCGTCGGGAGGTCGAGGCCAAGCTGCGCGAGGCGCTCGCCGAAGCCCAGCGCCTGAATACCGACCTCGCCGAACAAACCACGCAAAGTGAGCGCTATGCCAAACAAGCGGCCGCAGCCAACCAGGCTAAGAGCCTGTTTCTGGCCAACATGAGCCATGAAATCCGCACCCCCATGAATGCCGTGCTTGGCATGAGCAATTTACTGCTCGACACTCAACTCGACGCCGAGCAACATGCCTACGCCGAAACCATCCACGGTAGCGGCCAAGCCCTGCTGGGGGTGATTAACGACGTTCTGGATTTCTCCAAAATCGAGGCCGGTGAGCTGAATCTCACCTACGAGGATTTCGATCTGCGCCATCTTGTTGACGAGGTCACCAGCATGATGGCCTTAAGCGCCAATGAAAAAGGGCTCGAGCTAATTGCCGGTGTAGCCAACGCGGTACCCGATCGGCTACGCGGTGATCCGGCCCGGCTGCGGCAGATTCTGGTCAATCTCATGAGTAATGCGGTGAAGTTCACCGAAAGCGGTGAAATCACCATCAAGGTCGCACCGTTCCAATGCCCCGCTATGCTCGTCGCCGCGACCGACACAGACGCCCCGACTGCTGAGCCGCCTCATATCCCCTTATGCTTTGAGGTCCGTGATACCGGCATAGGAGTCGCCAAAGATCAACAAGCCGATTTATTCAAGGCCTTTACCCAGGCCGATCCCAGTCATTCGCGACGCTTCGGCGGCACCGGCCTGGGGCTGTCCATTACCCACCAATTGGTCGGCATGATGGGCGGTGAAATCACGGTAGACAGTGAAGTGGGCCAAGGCTCGCGCTTTGCGTTCACGGCGGTATTCGAGCCGCCCCATACCTCCGGCAGTGCCAAGGCATCGCCGCAGCTTGCCGGCATCCATGTCCTAGTGATCGAGCCCAACCAATCGCGCTGTCAAGTACTCGAGCAGCAATTCCGCACCCACGGCATGGCCATCGATTGTGTCGCCGATGCCCACAGCGGCCTGCAGCGCTTGCGCAGCGCCCAGGCCCGCCAATGCCCCTATCAGCTCGCCATTATCGAGCATCGCCTAAGCGGCATCGACGGTCTCGCCCTGGTCCAGGCGATCCGGCGGTATGCCGAGCTGGCCACCACCCGGCTCATTCTTTTGGCCGGCATTACCGAACTGGCCGAGCTGCGGCAACGCAACAGCACCCTGCCCGATGCGATCCTGACCAAGCCGATTCGCCAGCACGAACTTTTCAATGCTCTGGATGCCGTCCTGGTCGGCATGCCCATAACGACATTGCCGCAGACACCCGACCCGGCGGCAGACACGCAGCCGGCTGCTAAGCCCCCGGCCGCTGCCCCATCTGCCGAGGCCGCGCGCATTTTGCTCGCCGAAGACCATCCGGCCAATCAAGCCCTGGTCCGGGCGATTCTGGGTAAGTTAGGCTACAGCGTCGACATCGTCGGCAATGGCCACCAAGCCCTGGCCGCCCTGGCTGAGCAATCTTACGATCTGGTCCTGATGGACATTCAGATGCCGGAGATGGACGGCCTGGAAGCTACCCGCGCCATCCGCGCCCAGTTCGCCGACACGCCCCGGCAGACTCTGCCGATCATCGCCCTGACCGCGCATGCCCTGCCCGAGGAACGGCAGAGCTGCTTGGCGGCCGGCATCAACGACCTGTTGACCAAGCCCCTGGATAGCGACCAGCTCGCCAGCACGATCGCGGCCTATCTGACGCCTTTGAGCACAGCGCCAGCCACGGCGCACGCGACCCACTCGGCCAATACAGCGCCGGCCCCAACCACTGAATTGCCCGTCCTCGACTGGCCAGCCTTGACCAGCCGGGTGCTCGATGACCCCGAGCTATTGAGCGAGGTGCTGAATCAGTTCCGCGGCAGCTTCCCGACCCAGCTCACCGAGCTGACCGCTTGCATCGAAGCCGGCGATCTCAACGGCGTCCGCCGCCATGCACATCGCCTCAAGGGCGCGACCGCCAACGTCAGTGCACTCGCTCTAAATACCATCGTTCAGCAGCTCGAAGCGCATGCCAAAGCAAATGACCGGGAGGCGATCCTTGCCTTGCTGCCAGACTTGCAAACGACCGCGACAGCCTTGAGCACGCACCTGGACACCGCGGTCCCGGCCCTCGATGACCCGAGCTGAACGGGTGGCCTGGCGCTGCTCGGGCTCAGCCTGCTGGGCTGACAATCAGGTATACAAAAATGGTTTTGCTGTTTATCATGCCAAAACCCTCTGCAATGTTCGTGACATCATGACTGACTGGCTTGCCCCCTCCAGCCCCTGCCGCAACCGCTCAATAGCGCCCTGCTGGCCGCTGCCGTACCCAGCTTTGCAATGGGCCGACAGCGCTGTACGCCCCACCCAGCTATAACGAGGTTGACAAACAGCTCTCTTGTTCCCGGCTTTATCCACCCCCGTATTAGCCGCTGTGCTGCTCATCAGCATCGCCCTGAGCGGCCTTTTGGCCCTGCTGAGCTGGTCGAGCTGGCGAGCCCGACGGCGCCTGCAAACCGAACTGCAACAGCTCGCCACCGGCCTCGAGCAGCGCCGCCCCAATACCGAGACCATGCTGCCGAGAAACTTCGGTACTGCCGAAATCAACGAACTGGCCCGCCGCATCGACCATGCCCTGGCCAACGAGCGGGGCACGCTTGGCGATTATCACAATATGCTGGGCAACATGCTGGACGGTTTCTACCGCAGCGATGCCCACGACCGGCTCCAGTTGATCAGCCCCTCGGGCATGCGCCTGCTGGGTTACGGCTCGAGCGCCGAAATTCGCAATCGCCCCATGGCCGATTTCTATGCCGACCCTGCCGAGCGCCACGCCATCGTCGCCGAGCTCTATACCGCCGGCCGGGTCAGCAATCGGGAAATCACACTTAAACGCCGCGACGGCTGCACTTTTCCGGCCCAGACCACCGCCTATCTGCATACCGATGCGGCGGGTCAGCCTCTGGGAATCATCGGCATCTGCTCGGATATCAGCGACCGCAAACAGGCCTTGCGCGAGCGCGCCGCGCTGGCCGCAGTGGTGGAGCACAGCGACGACATCATCGTCGTCAAAGATTTGGATCTGCGCGTCATCGCGACCAATCAGGCCTTCGCCCGGGCCACCGGCCATGCACAGGTCGCCGACCTGATCGGCAAAACCGACGCGGAACTATTTGGCATGCCCCCCGAGCAGGAGCCCGTGTGCTCCTATGCAGCCGATGACCGCCGGGCACAGCAATTACAATCTGGCCGCATCGAGCGCGAAGAGCCGGTCATGCTGGCCGATGGCCGTCAGCGCACGGTGTTGACCCGCAAATACCCCATCTACGATGATCAGGGCCAGCTCATCGGTACCGGCAGTATCTCCACCGACATTACCGAACGCAAACGGATCGAGGATCATCTGTGGCAATTGGCGGCCATCACCGAGCAATCCAGTGAAGGCATCGCCGTAATCACGCTGGCGAACACCGTGGAGTGGGCCAACCATACCTGGGCCAAGCTGCATGGTTACGACAGCGCGGCCGATCTGCACGGCGCCCATCTGGATCGCTTCCACCCGCCCGGCCAGGGCGGTGTGCATACCGAGATCGATTTCGACCTGGAGCAGGACAGCGGTGAAATCCGCCGCACCGAGCATGCCCATTGCCGCCTCAATGGCACCCGTTTCACCGCCTCGATCAACAGTTTTGCCCTGCGCGACCCCCAAGGCCGACCGTCCCGCTATGTCCTGTTCCTGCGGGATGTCACCGAACGACGTGCCCAAGAAGAGCAACTCCGCCAGACCCTGGCCGAGGCCGAACGCCTCACCCACGATCTGGCAGCGCAAACCGAGCGCGCCAATCAGCTCGCCCAAGAGGCGGCGGCGGCCAATGAAGCCAAAAGCGAGTTCCTGGCCAATATGAGCCACGAGATTCGCACACCTATGAACGCCGTGATCGGCATGAGCAATCTGCTGCTGGAAACCGAGCTCGGTGACGAGCAATACAGCTACGCCAAAATCATTCGCAACAGCGGCGAAGCCCTGCTCGGGGTGATCAACGATATTCTGGATTTTTCCAAAATCGAGGCCGGCCAGCTCGAACTCGAGGACACCGAGTTTGCCCTGCGCTCGCTGATCGACGATGTTGCCGAGATGATCTCCTTCAAGGCCGAGGAGAAGGCTCTGGAACTCATCACCTCGGTGGCGGCCGAGGTCCCCGACTACCTGGGCGGCGACCCCTGGCGGTTGCGGCAAGTCCTGATCAACCTGGTCAACAACGCCGTCAAATTCACCGCCGAGGGCGAGGTCGTCCTGCATGTCGCTCTCGCCGCCCCCGCTGCGGCCGAGTCGGCCCCGGTTAGCCTGCGGTTCCAAGTGCGCGATACCGGGATCGGCATCTCTGTCGCCCAACAAAAACAATTATTCACCGCCTTCAGTCAAGCCGATACCTCGACCACGCGCCGCTACGGCGGCACCGGCTTGGGCCTGTCGATCAGTCGCCAGCTCGTGCAGCTCATGGGCGGTGAAATCGGTGTCGAAAGCCAGCATGGCGCCGGCTCGACCTTTTATTTCACGGCCTCGTTCCGCCGCGCTGCGCCGCTGGCCTCGGCGCTGCCGAGCGCCGATCTGCGCGGCCAGCGCGTGCTGATCGTCGATGACAATCCGACTCAGCGCGAAGTGTTGTCAACGCAGCTGCGTGCCCAGGGCATGCTGACCACAGCCGTTGGGGACGGCTGGCGTGCCCTGGATTGCCTCGCCACGCAGCATGAGGCCGGCCAGCCTTTCCAATTGGCGCTGCTGGATCATCACATGCAGCCCATGGATGGTGAGGACTTGCTGCGCCGGCTGCGGGCCGAGACGCGTTATGCGAATCTGCGCTTGATTTTGCTGACCTCGGCCAAACGCCGCGGCGATGCCAAGCGCCTGGCCGCGGCCGGCCTGGATGCCTTTTTCACCAAGCCGCTGCGGCAAACCGAGCTGCTCAAAGCCTTGGGTGCCGTGCTGGCCGGCGACACCCCCAACCATGCCTCCGCGCGTCCCATGGTCACCCGTCACGCCTTGCGGGAAGCCGCGCCCCATACCCGTATCCTGCTGGCTGAAGACCACCCGGCCAACCAAACTTTGGTGCAGGCCTTATTAAAAAAGCTCGGCTATCGCGCCGATCTTGCTTGTGATGGCCGCCAGGCTCTCGATGCCATGCGGACCCGAGCCTATGATCTGGTCCTGATGGACATCCAAATGCCGGAGCTCGATGGTCTGGAAGCGACCCAGCACATCCGTGCCGGCGGCGATATTCTCCATCCGCAAGTCCCGATTATCGCGCTGACCGCGCATGCCTTCACCGAAGAACGCGACCGCTGCCTGCAGGCCGGCATGCAGGATTTTCTGACCAAGCCGCTCAGTCCGGAAGCCCTCGCACAAGCGCTGGATCGCTGGCTGCCGGCCAAACACATGGCCAGCGCCGCGCCGCTTGACCCAGCCACTTCAACCACCGAATCAGAGATGCCCGAGCCAAACCAGCATGCCCCTCATGCACACGCAGGCGCTGTCCAAACCGAAGTCCCCGTGGTTGACTGGGACGCCCTCAACAGTCGAGTCATGGATGACCGCGAGCTCGCGCTGGAGCTCTTGCGGGGCTTCCATGCCAATCTGCCGGAGCAACTGAGCAACCTCGGCTCCTATTTGCTAGCGGGCGAGATAGCATCAGGGCTTCAACAAGTCCATCGCCTTAAGGGCAGTGCCGCCAACGTGGGCGCTATGGCCTTAAGCGCTCAAGCCGAGCAGCTCGAAAGGTTGCTCAAGTCTGACGACCTTACGGCGGCCATCGACTTCATGCCCGATTTGGAAACCGCCGGCACCACGCTTGGCGCCCACATCGAACAACTCAGATGAGGGCCGGCCAAGGCCATACCGGGCACCGGCATTGCCAATAGGCAGGCAATGCCGTGTCGGGTTTGTAAAAGCCGCATGGCTTCTGTCAGCCGAGCATCGGTGTACTGGGTCCGACCGCAGGCCGTACCGACTTGAGGGGTTTACCGCTGTCAAAGGTTTCCTGCATAAATTTAATGGCTTGGTCCTTGGTGCGGATGAAGTGGGTTTCTTTCATCAAGTGGAACATCTTGCCACGGCGCAGGGTATCGTAAACCTGGGCTTTGAGTCCGCAGAAATAGAGTTCGATGCCATTGTCGCGGAAGGTCTCGATGAGATCCCGCAGCCGCTCCTCACCGGTGACATCGACATTATTGATACCGCTGCCCTCAACCAATACGGCCCGTGCCTGGGGGTTGCGCACCCGCGCCTCCAGCAGGAGATCCTCGAAGCGCGAGGCATTGACGAAATTCAGCGAGCCATCAAAGCGCACGGCAATGTAGTTGGTACCAACGGGCTCGATGTCGTTCATACTGACGCCCGCCAGCCGGCCATCCTCATCGAGGCCGAGGATGTCGGTCCGCGGCTTCATCGTCCGCAACAGGAACAGGATGATGGCTAAACCGGCTCCGAGCAGGATGCCGTTGGCAAGCTGGGGGGCCATCGCCAGCGTAGCGACAAACGTGACAACACCCACAACGGCTTCCTGGCGCTCGATCCGCCAGGCGCGCCGCAAGGCCCGGACATTGATCAGTCCGAACACCGCCATCATGACAATCACCGCCAGCACCGCCTGCGGCAGGTGATACAGCAAAGGCGTTAGATAGAGTAGCACCAGCATCACGCCGAGGGCGCTAATGATGGCAAACATGCCGGTCTTGGCGCCGTTTTTCGCGG
Organism: uncultured Ectothiorhodospiraceae bacterium; assembly: GCA_964345605.1. Lineage (GTDB taxonomy): Bacteria > Pseudomonadota > Gammaproteobacteria > CAYFSA01 > CAYFSA01 > CAYFSA01. The sequence continues at coordinate 4,366 of CAYFSA010000038.1, read as the reverse complement.
CCACCGCCGAGCGCGAGAAGGAGCCACTGACGGTGTAGGAGCTGAAAAAGCTGCCCGCGATGTTAGCAAGGCCCTGGCCTATCAATTCCCGGCTCGTGTTGACGCGGGCGCGGGTCTGGGCCGCGATGGCCTTGGAGATGGACGTCGCTTCCATAAAGCCGATCAGCGCCATCACCAGGGCAGAGGGCAGCAGCGTCCAGAACATGTCCATGCGCAGCTCCGGCACTTGCAATTGCGGCAAGCCAGGGGGAATCGTGCCGACGACGGCGCCGCCGCCCATCATTTTAATTTGCTTGCCTTCGACTGCGGCAATGCGCCAGTTGGGACCATCGGTTTCCTGCTCGGGAGGCACTGCACCGACACGATAGAACTGGGGCTTGCCGGCCGGGGGCTGGACCTGCTTGAAGCGCATGGTGTGTAACGCGACCAGGCGCTCATTATTGGTCCGCTTGTGTTCCGCGATTTCCCGGTTGATCACCCGCAGGTCCGCCTCCAGCAGCGTCTGCTTGGCGAAGCTCTGGGGCTCTTCCTGGACATCCAGACGGCGGATCGTTTGGTTGATGTCCGCGGCTTGGCTGCTGAGTTCGTCCATCGTTTGTTCGGCTTGGGCGTAGTCCGCGGCGAAGGCGCGCGCTTCACGGTCCTGGATAGCCCCAAGCGGGGCCGTCTGGTTGCGCTCGAAACCAATAGCCCAGCTGACAAACGTGGTCAGCACCACGGCCAGCAGGACCCCGGGAACTTTCGGAATATAACGCCGCGCCCCGATGATAATGGCGAAGGTGGCGAGCGCGAACAACAGCGTCGGCACATGAGTCTGCGGCAGCTGCTGCAGCACATTCCAGAGATCATTGAGAAAATTGTTGGTGCGCGGGAACGGCACGTTCAACAGCTTGCTGAGCTGGGACAGGCCGATGATCAGGGCCGCGGCATTGGTGAAACCGATGATCACCGGGCTGGAAAGAAAGTTGACCAGCAGTCCCATGCGCAACAACCCGAGCAGCAGCCGCAGCACGCCGACCATCAGGGCTAGCATCACGGACAGCGTGATGAATTCATCGCTGCCAATGGCGGCAAGCGGCAATACCGCGGCGGCCGACATCAGCGACAGCATGGCCACAGGTCCAGTGTGCAGCTGCGGCAGCGAACCCCACAGGGAGGCGACGATTACCGGGACCAGCGAAGCGTAGAGCCCATATACCACTGGCAGGCCGGCCAGCTGGGCATACGCCATACTTTGTGGCACCAAAACCAGCGCGACGGTGATGCCGGCGACCAGATCACCGCGCAGGTTCGCCCCCGTTATCGGAAACCACCGCAGAAAAGGGAACAGCGTAGTTAATAAATTCTGGAGCGTCTGCATAATTCTGCCGTTCTGTTGATAGCGACGCGTCTGAACCGGTGGGCTTACTCCGCCATGTTAACCCGCGCCAGATTGCCGCGGAGGTTAGCAGGGGGCCGCATGCAGATCAAGCCATGGCAGGAATGAGCGGTCGAGGGCTTGATTCGTCAGGTACTAGGTTAAGATAAGCTGAGCCTAATTTGCTTTGTTCGCAGGCAAATTACTGACTCAGCAATCCCTCACAGGCTTGTATATCCAGCGGTTTGGCAAACCAATAGCCCTGCCCGACTTGGCAGCCTTCAGCAAATAAAAACTGGTTTTGAACAGCGGTCTCGATGCCTTCGGCCAACACTTCCAGGCCCAAACTGCTCGCCATGGCAACGATCGCGCGGGTGATGGCCACGTCGTTTTCATCGTTTGGAATATCCGAGATAAACGAGCGATCGATTTTCAACCGTGTCAGCGGCAGCCTTTTCAAATAACTCAGGGATGAATAGCCCGTGCCGAAATCGTCGATCGCCAGCTTGATCCCGAGTTTCCGCAGTTGTTTGAGGGCATTGGCGGATTGCTCCGGCGCTCGCATCAGGGTGGATTCAGTAATTTCCAATTCCAGGGCAGGCGCTGGCAGGCCGGTTTCCGTCAGAATGCGCTTGATTTGGGCTACCAGATCGGGCTGATCGAATTGTTGCGCGGAAAGGTTCACGGCGATCACCGCCTCCGGCACTACCCGGCCGGCCTGGCGCCAGGTCTGCATCTGCTGACAGGCCCGCCGCAAGACCCAGTGCCCGAGCTCGTTGATCATGCCTGTCTCTTCGGCCAGCGGGATGAATTGGCCCGGCGAGACCAAGCCCATTTGCGGATGCTGCCAGCGCACCAGCGCCTCGAACCCACAGACCGCCGTTGACGCCAGCTCGAATTGCGGCTGGAAATGCAGCAAAAATTGTTCTTGTTGGATGGCCTTGTACAAATCCGCTTTCAGGACCACACGATCAAACGAACCGGCCGTCAGCGCCTCACAATAGTACTGAGCTTGATTGCCCCCTTTCGATTTCGCCTGATGCAGTGCCGCATCCGCTTTTCTCAATAAATCATCGGTGGTTTTACCGTGCACCGGATATTGGCTGATCCCGATGCTGGCCCGCAAAATGACCTGATGCTGCGCGACTTCGAAGGGTTCGTGAAAAACATCCTGAACCCGCCCCAGCAGCACATCAAATGCAGCGCTATCAGCGAGCGGCGCCGAGATGACGCCGAACTCATCGCTGCCCAAGCGGGCGAGGATTTCCGTTGCGTTGAGCCGCTCCTGCAGACGCTCAGCCACGGCCTTGAGGAGGCTGTCGCCCTGATGATGCGCAAAGCTTTCATTGATTTGTTTGAAGCGGTCCAGATCAACGATCAGCACAGCAAGCTGCAAGCCATCCCGAAAACTCGTCAGGATCGATTCACTGAGCCGATCGGCGAACAGAAGCCGATTGGGCAGACTGGTCAGCAAGTCATATTGCGTCAATCGTAGCCGGTCCAATTCGCTGGCCTTGAGCTCTTCCGCCAGGGCCAGGTGCTCCGTGATATCCCGCTGCAGCTCGATGACACCGACCAATTGCTGCTGATCATTCCACAGCGGACTGGCCGCAATTTCGAAGGTGTGTTGTTGGCCATCTGCGGCCGTGAACTTATGGACGACTTTATTTGCCACCCTGGTTGCGATCACTTCCCGAAGTGGACAGTGACGCTCGAGCTCCGCACAAGGTTGCTCACTGTTGTATAGCAACTGGTGGCATTTCAGGGGGGTACCGAGGGAATCACGCGCCTTGGCTCGGTCTTCGGCGACCTGATTCATCCGCAAGATATTGAACTCATGATCGAGCACAAGTATCGGGTCATCGATCCCGTCGATCACATGCTGCAGAAACTTCCGTTCCTCGCGCAAACGTTGCTCCGTGTGCCGCTGCTCGGTAATGTCCGTCCCTGAGGCGAGCAGCCCGGTAATATGGCCGTCGGCATCGCAGAGTTGGCTGTTGTGCCAGGCGATAAGGCGATAGCCACCGGCAGCAGTCACAACAGGATTTTCATTATATTGAACCGGCTCGAGATGATTATTGAAAATCTGTTGAAAGACTTCACGGACTCGAGGCTTGTCGGTTTCAGGCAGGAACTCCAACCAATCTCGGCCAAGTATATCCGCCTCGGCATACCCTAAAACCTCGGCCCCTTTGGCATTAATCAGCGTAACGCGATAATCCCGATCCAGAGCGACAACAATCACCTCCGCGATACGCAAATAGTGTGCGAACCGCGCCTCGGATTCTCGCAACGCTTGAGTGCGTGAATCAATATTGGCCGCCATGTGGTTGAAGGAGTTGGCCAAGTCGGCAATCTCATCTCGCCCCTGCAGCGTAACCCGGGTTGTATAATCGCCTGCGGTGAGGGCTTTGGTGCCGGCTTGCAAGTGGTGAATCTTGCGAATCACCAGCCGCTGCAGCAGCCAGCCACCCATCACAAACATCAGCAAAAACATCAGCGCGTGCTCACGCATGGTGTGCAGCCACAACTCCCGGGCGCGCTCGATCAACGGCGACTGGGGCAGTTGCAGGCTCATAATGCCGCGCAAATCGCCGACCTCGTAACCAAAGGCCGTTTTGTACTGGTTGGCGATGGCCGTGGGCGCTTGCTCCGGCGAACCATGGCACGTCACGCAGGCCGGCTTGATCCGGATGGGACGCGCGTACAGATACGCCGGGTCACCGGCAATCGCCACCACCGGCCGGAAAAAGTCCTGCGCGTCGGGATGCTTCCGAAAATACCGGAGGGCCGTGCTTTGAGCCGAATTGGCGAGATGGCTGGGGTCCCGCGCCTGCAGCGTCGCCACGCCGAATTGCAAATCGATCGAGGCCGTTTGCTGCAAAACCTGGGAAAATCTCGCAAGCTGTCGCTCCGACAAAAACCCTGGGTTTATGGCCGAAGGGTCAGCGGCAGGTGTTATCCCCTGCTGATAATGCAGTTGATGAGCGGCCAACAGCACAGCATGCA
>CAYFSA010000037.1:15531-23765 GCA_964345605.1 uncultured Ectothiorhodospiraceae bacterium | reverse complement strand
CCCCGCCGAAAAAAATTTCGCAATGCTCGGCAAACTCGGCTGGCATCGTCTTCCTCCGCTACTTGAGCCTCAACTCTCGTGCCTCCCGAGAACAAGCAGGCCAGGTAGTCAGTTATTTCAAGGTATATTGTACGCTTGCCCTGGCCTGGCTTAATCGTGCGATGAATCAGGCGGGCCTGATTAACCCGTTGGCATGTCACGCTTGCCTGCTAGAATACGTAGAGATTTGAATGTTGGCGAGTGGGGCGACCGCTGGCGTGGTCGCCTGGTTGCCTGGGGCGGTTGACCGCAATGAGCCGGCTGCGCTCTCGGCTTTTTCCTCTAAACTCAAGAGGCTGTGGCAATGGAGCAATCTGAAATCTGTGATCTGATGCGTCGCTCGGCGTTTGCGGCGGAACTCTCCGCTGGCGATTGCGAGGTGCTGGCCAATATCGCGAGCACACGTTTGTTGGCCGATGAAGAGATTCTGTTCAAGGAAGGCGACGAGGACAACGCGCTGCATATCGTGGTAGACGGCAAAATCGCCGTCTCCCGCCGCGGTGATCAGGGTGAGTGGGTGACCCTGCAAGTGCTTGGCGAAGGCGATATGGCTGGCGAGCTGGGGTTTATCGACGGTACCCGGCACTGCGCGTCGCTGCGCTCGATCGGCCCGAGCCGGGTGGTGTCGTTGGAACGGGAGAAATTTGAATCCCTGATCGAAAAGCATCCTTTGGTCGTTTACCGTGTGATGCGGGCCATCGTGCGCACCGTGCATTCCATTTTGCGGCGGATGAATTCGCAATATGTGGAAATGAGCAGCTACATCGGCAAAAGCCACGGCTGCTGCTGACGATTCCCGTAGGGTCGGTTTCAACCGACCCCGGTGCCTGAGCTTAAAACGTAGCGCGGCGGGCTGAAGCCCGCCCGAGTGCTTCTGTAGAGTCGGTTTTAACCGACCCAAGCCACTAGCGCAACAGCCGCGCTAAATGGCGTTGATAATGGCGCATGATACCCAGGTGCACCACTGCCTGCGTGACGATATAGACCGGCCAGGGCAGGGCGGGGGCGTAATCATGGATGGCGGCGACCGCATAACGGCCGTCCAGCAGTTCGCGAAATTCCAACCGCCCTTCGTAATCCGGCTGCTTTTTTGCCAGGAGACCGCCGCTGATGATGTACACCTGGCGATGGGCATGACTGCGTTCGGGTGCCGGGCGCAGCCGCAACAGCGTGATGGGTAGCAGACCGAGCCGCATTTCCGCGGTGCCATCGTCACTGACCCGACAGCCGATTATTGGCCAGCAGCAATGGCCGATCCAGTGAAAATAATTGCCTGCGACCCAGCGGGCATCCAGGCCTGGGGGCAGAAACAGGCGTTGGATGGAGCGCACCAGTTTGGCCTCGCGGCGGCTGGCAGCGTCCAGATCGCGCTGCCGCGGCTGTAGGCTGCGGGTCGGCGGGCAGCTGTTCGGGTCGAGGGTCGCTTGCAGCGCTGCGCGCAGTGACAGGGCGTTCGGAGCGATGGCCGCCTGGACAGGATTGTCCCGCACCGCGATGTCATGCGGCAGACTCGCCATGATTGGGGCGACCAAGGCGGTCGGCGCGCGGCTGGCGAAGCGCGTGACAACCGCGGCCAGCCATAACGGCATGAGTGCACTGGTGACGATCAGCCGCCGATAGCCTAAGTGCGCGGCCAGGGCGCGGAGGATATCGGCGTAGCTGACCGGTGCCGGTCCACCGACATCGTAAATCCCGCCATAGACCGCTTCCCGGCCCAAGCAGAATTGCACGGCGCGGACCAGATCGGTGATGGCAATGGGCTGGGTTTGGGAATGCGCAGCTTGGGGCAGCACCAGCACGGGCAGACGTCGTAACAGGTTCAGCATGATCTGTGGGGCCGAACCGCCCGGCCCGAGGATCAGGCCGCTGCGCAGGACCGTCACCGGTGTCGCCTGGGCCGCCAGGATCATCTCCAGTTCGCGCCGGCTCCATAACAGCCGGGACAGCTCGTAGCCCTGCGGCAGCAGGCTGCTGATGTAAATAATCTGTTTGAGGCCGGCCGCCGCTGCGGCGCGGGCAAAGTTGTCGGCCAGAATGAGGTCCATGTCCGACATTTTCGCCTGGGTCAGGCGTGCCGAGGGAGCCATGGAATGGACCAGGTAGATGGCGTAATCACAGTCGGCCAGGACGGTCTCGAGCTGGCGCTGGGAATACAGATCGCAATGTCGCCAAGTTACCTTGAGGTCAGCATCGGCTTGCGCGGATCGGGTGCGCGAGCGGGTCAGGGCAATGATCTCATAGTCGAGGCCAAGCACACGGCACAAGGCGCTGCCGACAAACCCGCTGGCGCCGGCGATGGCCAACCGGGGAGGCGGGCCGGAGGGGCGCTCGCTAGAGCGTGCCGGTGGCTGTGGAACGCAATCCAACATGCTAGTCAGGCGGCCATCAGGGGGCCAGCCGCTCGATCTCCCAGGTGTCATCGTGACGCTGATACTGAAACCGATCGTGCAGGCGGTTCGCCCGCCCCTGCCAGAACTCATAGGTATGCGGAATAATCCGAAAGCCGCCCCAATGCGAGGGCATGGGGATCTCGCGAGCGCGGAATTTCTGCTTGAGGCGCTCGAATTCGGTTTCCAATAGCTGCCGCGAGCCGATGGCCGAGCTCTGCGGCGAGCACCAGGCGCCGATCTGGCTACCGCGTGGGCGCGAGGCGAAATAACGCAGTGACTCGGCGGCCGAGATCCTTTCCGCATGGCCGCGTATCTTGATCTGGCGCTCGAATTCTACCCAGAAAAACAGCAAGGCCACTTGGTCGTTGACGGTAATGTTCTGCGCCTTGCGGCTTTCGTAATTGGTATAGAACACAAAACCCTGCTGATCATAAGATTTGAGCAGGACAATGCGGCTCGAGGGCTCGCCGTTGGCCGCGACGGTGGCCAGGCTCATGGCATTGGGCTGGGGCAATTCGGCGTCGACCGCCTGGCCGTACCAGTGCTCAAATTGGCTCAACGGGTCGTCGGCCAAGTCCTCGCGCTTAAGACCGTACTTCGTATATTCGTAACGCAGATCGCCTAAATCCATGGAGCGGGTCTTCACGTCAGAGCCACGCTGGCCAGGGGATTGATGCCCTGGGCATGCAGAGCGGCCACGGCGCTGTCGGGATCGTTGAAGCGAAAGACCATTACCGCCCGCTTATTGGAGCGCATGCTGAAGGCATACATATATTCCACGTTAACGCCGGCATCGGCGACGACATCGAGCACCTTGGATAAACCGCCGGGGTGATCCTCGACCTCGATGGCCACGACCTCGGTGGTCTTGATCGCATAGCCGTGGGATTCCAAGATGGATTTGGTGCGTTCGGCATCCGGTGTGATCAGGCGCAGGATGCCGAAATCCTGGGTGTCGGCCAGGGAAAGGGTGACGATATTGACATCCGCTTCGGTCAGAATATCCAGACAAGCACGCAGGCGGCCCGGCTCGTTGACCAGAAAAACGGATAATTGCGGTATCTTCATGACGGCACTCCCAGCTTTGATATGAGGCGGTTAGCTGCGCAGATCCTGAACCCGCTTGGCCTTGCCCTGCGAGCGCTCGATGGAATTAGGCTCGACCAGGCGGACATCGGCGCGGATATTGATGATCTGCTCGATCGAACGCTGCAGATCGCGGCGCAGGGCCTCCAGCTCGCTGATCCGGTCGGAGAAGTATTCCGATACGACTTCGACTTGGACCTCCAGACTGTCCAGCTCGCCCTCGCGGCGCAGCACGATTTGGTAATGCGGCAAGGTGTTTTCGACGCGCAGCAAGGCCGCCTCGATCTGGCTGGGGAAGACATTCACCCCGCGGATGATGAACATATCGTCACTGCGCCGGCCGATACGCTGGATGCGACGAATGGTGCGGCCGCAGGCACAGCGTTCGGGAAGAATGCGGGTGATGTCGTGGGTCCGGTAGCGCAATACCGGCATGGCCTCCTTGGACAGGGTAGTCAGCACCAGCTCGCCTTCCTGGCCGTCGGGTAGGGGCTGACCCGTTTCGGGGTCGACGATCTCGGTGAGGAAATGATCCTCGAAAATATGCAGGCCGGTTTGGGTCGGACATTCCATGCCGACGCCGGGGCCGATAATCTCCGAGAGGCCATAGATATCATGCGCGGCAATGCCGGTACTGGCCTCGATCCGGGCCCGCATGGCATCGGTCCAGGGCTCGGCGCCGAAAATGCCTACCCGCAACGGCAGGTCTTGCATATCCAAGCCCATCTGCTGGGCGGTCTCGATCAGAAAGAGGAAATAGCTCGGTGTGCAGCAAATGGCAGTCACGCCAAAATCCCGCATGACCATGATCTGGCGCTCGCTGTTGCCGCCCGAGGTCGGGATGACGGTCGCCCCGAGGGCCTCGATGCCGTTATGCAGGCCGAGCCCGCCAGTGAACAGGCCATAGCCATAGCTATTTTGGATGACATCGTCGCGATGCAGGCCGGCCATGGCCAGCGAGCGGCGGATGACATCCCGCCAGACTTCGATGTCCGCCTGGGTGTAGCCGACTACGATGGGCTTGCCGGTGGTGCCGCTGGAGGCGTGCAGGCGTACCACTTCGTTCATGGAGCTGGCGAATAGCCCGTAGGGATAGGTGTCGCGCAGGTCGTGTTTTTCCGTGAAGGGTAAATGTCGGACATCTTCCAGGCTGCGGATATCAGCCGGCTGCAGGCCGGCGGCATTCATGCGCGTGCGGGTCAGCTCGACGTTCGCATAAGCGCGTGCCACGATGGCTTGCAGGCGCTGCAATTGCAGCTGGCGTAATTGTTCCTCGGGCAGAAAATCCAGGGCCGAAGTCGGGTCGACGGCGCCGTAACGGTCGTTCCAGTGCTGGGTCATCACGCAAAACCTTTGCAAAAGGCGTTCATTGGTTGTATGGCGGTTGCTGCAGATTCTTGAGCCATGGCGAGGCGGGCTGAAGCCCGCCCTACAGCCTGCCGGGGCGACTGTAGGGTCGGTTTTAACCGACCCCGCGCCGCTCAGGCAGTCACGGCGGCTTGACCGAGGCGAAAAGCCTTCTCATTGCCGGCATGCAGTTTGGCCGGAAAACTGGCTTGTAAAGTCTCCAGCCAGAGGGCATCGGCGAAGTCCAAATACCGGCTGAGCACACCCAACATGGCGACGTTCAGGGCCTTGCGGTTGCTCAATTGCTCCAGTGCGATCAGCTCGGGGCTCAAGCGCTTGCCGTTCGGACGCAACTCATGGGCATGCAGATGCTGCCAATCGGCGGCCAGGCAGACGAGGAAATCCACCTCGCCCGCGGGAATCATGGGGCTCAGCACCTGCTCGCCATAGCGCACATCGCTGCACAGCGAGCCGCCGCGCTGACTCATACCGTGGACTTCGGCCTTTTTGACATCGAAGCCCGCCCGCAAGGCCAGCTCGCCGAGTACATGCGCGGCACTCAGCACGCCCAGGCCGCCGAGGCCGGCCACTTTGATATTGATGATGTCGGCCATGATCAGACCACCTCGCTGGCTTGGCATTGGTCGGCCTGTACCTGGATGGCCTTGTCATATTGGCGAATCTTGGGCGCGGCCAGCACACAGGGCTGGCGGGCGACGAATACGGTCAGCGTATCGCTGGCCAGGGCGGCGCTCAATTGCTCGGCAAAATCGCCGGCATGGCGGACCGGATCCACCACATGAACCGCCGGCACACCCAGGCCGCGGCAGGCCTCCTCGATCACGACCTGACCGCCGCGGCCATGGGCCAGATCGCGGCCGGTGCCCGGATGCTCCTGCAGACCGGTCATGGCCGTGGTGCCGTTATCCAGGATGATCACCACATGCCCGGTCGGCGGCGGGTTGTAGACCATCTCGGCGATACCGGTCAGGCCGCTGTGCACAAAGGTACTGTCGCCAATCACCGAGACCACCCGGCGAGCCTCGGCTGCCGGCAGGGTATGGCGCATGCCCAGCCCCACGCCGATACTGGCGCCCATGCAAATCTGGGTGTCCATGGCCTGCAGGGGCGGCATGACCGCGAGGGTGTAACAGCCGATATCGCCGGCGACGATGAGATCCAGATCTTTTAAGACCTGGAACGAGGCACGGTGCGGGCAGCCCTGACAGAGCTCGGGCGGTTTGGCTTTCGGCGGCTGGGTATCCGGCGAGGTATCCCCGGCGATGAGCTTGCGGACCCGCATGACGTTCAATTCACCGAAGCGGAAGACGGCCGGCGTCAGCGGCACATCGCCGCCGGCCGTGCGGATTTGCTCGACTAGATAGGGATCGTTTTCCTCGACCACGAGGACCCGCTCATGGCGCTCGATAAACTCGAGCAAGCGGTGGGTCGGTAGGGGATGCGGCATGCCGACCTTGAAGACCGCGGCTGCCGGGGCTGCTTCCCGTACATGCAGGTAACTCACCCCCGAGGTGATTATGCCGAGACTGCGGTCCTGGCCTGCTGTGACCGCATTGGGCCCGGCGGCGCTGTCATTCCAGGCTTGCAGTTCGGCCAGCTTGTCCCGCAGTCGGTGATGCGCGGGCCGGGCATGCCCCGGCACCATGACCCGCTCGGCTGGATTGCGCGCAAAGCTCGGCCTGCTCGGGTTGTTCGCGGGCGTGCCGGGCTCGACCACGCCGTAGGAATGACAGACCCGCGTGGTCAGCCGCAGGATGACGGGAATTTGCCAGTGCTCGGACAGCTCGAAGGCCAGCTGCAGGAAATGGTAGGCTTCTTGCGCCGAGGCGGGTTCGAGCAGCGGCGCACCGGCGGCGTGGGCATGGCGGCGGGTGTCCTGCTCATTCTGGCTGGAGGCCATTCCCGGATCGTCGGCGACGGCTAGCACATAGCCGCCCGTTACGCCCGAATACGTGGCAGTATAGAGTACATCGGCGGCGACGTTCAGGCCGACGTGTTTCATGGTGACCAGCGTCCGGCCGCCGGCGAAAGCGACCCCGAGCCCGACCTCGGCGGCGACCTTTTCATTGGGCGCCCACTGGGCCTTGCCACCCAAGGTCGCATAATGCTCCAGAATCTCGGTGGAGGGGGTGCCGGGATAGCCTGTGCCGAGCTCGATGCCGATATGGCTGGCGGCAAGGGCGACGGCCTCGTTGCCGCTTAATAGTTGTCTGCTTGTGTCTGTCATGGCCCAATAATCGTTGTGCACCTGGAATAAGCTGGCTTGCGCCGGCCGCCGGAGCAGCTGGCGCTGATGGCGCCTATCACATTGAGTGCCTCGGTGGCTCGTGATGTCCGCCAAGATTACCAGAGTGTTATGCCGGCGCCAAAGGCTATCGGCTGGCCTGCGTAATGGGTTTGAGGATGTCGGAAGATGAATTGCTGCCGTGACGCTGGGCCGCTTTGATGCAAGATAATTGAATCCAGATGAATAAATGATTATGCTAATCAAGAATTGGACTTGATCTAAATGCTGCGGCATCGTTTTCTGGAAATTACCTTAAATTTAAGTTGCAGCAGACTGTTAGATGCAAGCGACTGAGTCGCTTTGAAGTGGTAAGTAGTCGATGTCCGTTGATTTTCCTGTTACAGCAACCTGATCTGGAGGTGGTACCCATGGCAATACTGGTTGGTCGCGAAGCCCCTGATTTCACCGTCCCCGCCGTCTTGGCGGACGGCAGCATCACGGAGGAGTTTCATTTTGCCAAGGCGCGTGAGGATAAGTACGCCGTGCTGTTTTTCTATCCGCTGGACTTCACGTTCGTTTGTCCGTCTGAACTGATCGCTTTCGATCATCGCATCGACGAGTTCAAAAAGCGCAATACCGAGGTGGTCGGCGTTTCCATCGACTCGCATTTCACCCATAACGCCTGGCGCAACACGCCGGTCAAAGACGGTGGGATCGGTGCGGTTCGTTATCCGTTGGCGGCTGACATGGCGCATACCATCTGCAAGGCTTATGACGTGGAAACACCTGATGGCGCGGTTGCCTATCGCGGTTCGTTCCTGATCGACCGGGCCGGCATCGTCCGCCACCAAATCGTCAATGATCTGCCGCTGGGCCGGAATATCGATGAAATGCTGCGCATGATCGACGCCCTGCAGTTCACTGAGGAGCACGGTGAAGTCTGCCCGGCGGGCTGGGAGAAAGGTCAGTCCGGGATGAAGGCCGATCCGAGCGGGGTGGCCGAATACCTGGCGGCAAATGCCGATTCGCTGTAGGGTCTGTTACAAGCCGTTTTCCCCGGGAGGGCGGAACGCGTGAGCGGTTCCGCCTTTTTTGGGTGTCCCTCCGGCGCCGCTCCGGCGCCG
>CAYFSA010000037.1:0-15431 GCA_964345605.1 uncultured Ectothiorhodospiraceae bacterium | reverse complement strand
CGCCGCTCCGGCGCCGGGTTGCAGAGCGCCTCGGTGCCAACCGTGCCACCAAACGCTCTTGGATGCCAAGGCGCCGCCTCGGCATCCAAGTCCTGACGGCGCTGCCGGCAGTCGACCTCGGGCTTGGCTTATTGCTGGCCTGAGGCCGGCAAAGGTGAGTCGTCGCTCGTGCCTGGGTCCGGCCGGGGTTCGATCGGCTCGCTCGGGTCGGGGGCCATGGGACCCTCGGTGCGCGGGCCGGTGATGATGTTTTTGAGGGCCTTGAGCGGTTGGCGGAAGGAGTCCTCGACCGCGGTGGCCTCGAAGCCGCAGTGGGCCATGCAATTATTGCACTTCGAGTTGTGGCCGACACCGTAGTGGGACCAGTCGGTTTCCTCCATTAACGCCTTAAAGCTGGCGGCATAGCCGGCATCGGCGAGCAGATAGCAGGGTCGCTGCCAGCCGAAGATGTTGCGGGTCGGATTACCCCAGGGTGTGCACTGATAGCTCTGATTGCCGGCGAGAAAGTCCAGATACAGACCGGAGTGATTGAGCTTCCATTTGCGCCCCTTACCGAGGCGGAAGATGTCACGCAACAGTTCCTTGCTGCTGCGCCGCTGCAGGAATTGCTCCTGCCGGGGGGCGGCTTCGTACTCGAAACCGGGCGAGACCGTCACGCCTTCGACCCCCAGCTCGGTGCAGTAATCGAGGAAGCGGGCGTAATCTTCTGCCTGTTCGCCGGCGAACAGGGTGCTGTTGATGTTGATCCGAAAGCCGCGCTCGCGGGCCATGCGGATGGCGGCGACGGCTTTGTCGAAGACCCCCTCGCGGCAGACCGAGGCATCGTGAGTTTCGCGCAGGCCGTCGAGATGGATGGAGAACGTCAAAAAGGGCGAGGGCTCGTAGTCGTCGATGCGCTGCTTGAGCAGAATCGCGTTGGTGCACAGGTAGACGAATTTCTTCCGGTCCGTGATGGCCCGCACAATCTCCGGCATGTCGTTATGGATCAACGGCTCGCCGCCGGCGATCGAGACCACCGGCGCGCCGCATTCGTCCACAGCCTCCAGACATTCCTCGCGGCTGAGGCGTTTGCGCAGGATTGGGTCGGGATAGTCGATCTTGCCGCAGCCGGCGCAGGCCAGGTTGCATTGAAACAGGGGCTCGAGCATCAGGACCAGGGGATAACGCTGCCGGCCGCGCAATTTTTGGCCGACGATGTACTTGACCAGGCTAGCCTGTTGGCGAAGGGGGACGCCCATAAAAAAATCACCTCATTGATGTTTGCGTGAATTGTGCGAGGCAGGGCGGGTTTTAACCCGCCGCGCCGAAGTTAAACGCCGGCGCGGGTCGGTTAACATGGGTCCCAAAACTGGGAATTGGCCGATACCCAAACTCAAGCCGTCGCCAGTTCTTGCTTTTTGTTCAGCAGATTGTTCGGCAGGCGGAAGACGACGTTTTCCTGCTTGCCGTCGGTCGGTTTGATTTCGACTTCATCGAAGCCCCGCAGTTTTTCCAGCACTTCCTGAACCAGGGTCTCGGGGGCGGAGGCGCCGGCGGTGATGCCGACCCGCATGGGCGGATTGAACCAAGCCGGCTCGATATCGTCGGCGCTCGGAATCAGATAAGCGGTCACGCCGGTATGTTCGCCGACTTCGCGCAGGCGATTGGAATTGGAGCTGTTGCGGGCACCGACGACCAGCAGTAGATCGACTTGCTTGGCCAGGTCGCGCACGGCGTTCTGGCGGTTTTGGGTGGCATAGCAAATGTCGTCCTGCCTGGGGCGCTGAATACTCGGGAAGCGGGCTTTGAGGGCGTCGATAATGTTCTTGGTGTCGTCGATGGACAGGGTGGTCTGGGTGACGAAGCCGATGTTATCGGGATCCTTGACATCGAGCTCGGCGACATCGGCGGCGGTTTCCACCAGATAGATCCCGCCGCCCTTATGGGTGTCATAGCGGCCGAGGGTGCCGATGATCTCGGGATGGCCGGCATGACCGATAACGATGACTTCGCGGCCCGCCTCGGCATGGCGCATGACTTCCAAATGCACTTTGGTCACGAGGGGGCAGGTGGCGTCGATGACCTCGAAATCCGAGGTCATGGCGTTATGCTCCACTTCGCCGGCGACCCCGTGGGCGCTGAAAATAACCACGGCACCCTTGGGGATTTCCTCTAGACGCTCCACGAAGCGTGCGCCGCGGGTGCTTAAATCCGCTACAACATGCTGATTATGGACAATCTCGTGCAGGACATATACCGGACTGCCATAGACTTCCAGCGCCGTTTCCACGATTTCGATGGCACGGCCGACGCCAGCGCAAAAACCGCGCGGCTGAGCAAGATACACTTCTAACATACCAACCCCCGACAATGGTCGATTGAGCAAGGCCAAGTACAGATCACTAATAACAGTGTATCTTACTCGGACAATGTTGTGGGATGAAAGCGAGTCCGCTAGTCTGTAATATATTCGACACGAATAAATGGGCTACCCAACCGGATTATGACAGTTCGGCTAACGCGCTAGACCCCTTTTCATCAGTGCTACATAATGCCCCGGCGTTGGCGACCGCAGGTTGTCGACGCAGTGCTGTCTTGTGCCCGATCAAAGGCACCAGACCGTGGCGCATGCCTTTTTTGAACGCCGTAGATCCATTGTGAGGATGCATCGACTTTGACAGCAGAGCAAAAGCTTGCCGCGCCGTCCAGTGCCGAGCTTGCCTTGGCGCCGGAAAAATTGGCTGACTTTACCGATGCTGAGCTGCAGGCAAGGCTGTTGCGCTATGTATCGCGCACGTTCGCGCTCACCATCCCCGCTTTGCCGGAAGATTTGCGTTATTGTGTCAGCAATGCGTATTTACTGTGCCGCGCGGTGGATACGATTGAAGACGATCCCGATCTGCCCGCTGAGGTCAAGACACAGTATTGCGGTGAATTGGTCGAGGTGGTTGGCGGGCGTGCTGCGGTGGACGAGTTTTCGCAGCGCCTGCTGGGCCTGTTGGGGGCGGCGACCAAGTCCGCAGATAAATCGCTGATTCGTGAGCTGCCGCGGGTCGTGGCGATTACCCAGACATTCAGTGATGATCAGCGTCACGCCATTGAACGCTGCCTGCGCGTTATGGGGCCGGGGATGGCCAAGTTCCAGCGCCGCGAAACCCTCGACGGCCTGGCCGACATGGAGGAATTCGGCGAATACTGCTATGTGGTCGCCGGGGTCGTGGGCGAGATGCTGACCGATCTGTTCTGTTACCATGTGCCGACGCTGGTCCCGCAGCGCGAACGCTTGATGCAGCTTGCGGTGCGTTTCGGTCAAGGTCTGCAAATGACCAACATTCTCAAGGATGTCTGGGAAGATCATGCGCGCGGGGCCTGCTGGCTGCCGCGCTCGGTGTTCGCCGCGCATGGTGTGGACTTGCGTGCCATCTCGCCCGAGCAGCGGCCGCCGGGCTTCGAGACCGCTCTGGGCGAGCTGATCGGCGTCACCCGCGGGCATTTGCGCGCGGCCCTGGACTACACGCTGATGATTCCTCGCGAAGAACAAGGAATTCGAATGTTCTGCCTGTGGGCCATTGGCATGGCCGTTCTGAATATCCGCCGACTCAATCGTAACCGCGATTATCGCAGTGGTCTGGATGTCAAGATCAGTCGCCGTAGCGTGTATGCTACGGTTATTACCGGGCGCATGCTGTCGGGGTGGAATTTCGGCTTGCGTCTGTTGTTCGGTTTCATGTCGGCCGGCCTGCCACGGGACCCTGGCGACACCCTATCTAACGCCAAATAATTCGTTTCAGAGGAGAGTCGACATGTCATTCGGGGCGTCCCATAGCTGTGCCGAGGCGGTTGCCGATTGGCAGGCCAGCGAGACTTGGCCGGAGGCGGTTGCCGCCGCCACGGCGCGCGCTCGTGAAGGGCTGTTGGCCCAGCAGCACGCCGATGGTCATTGGGTCTTTGAGCTCGAAGCCGACTGCACCATCCCGGCCGAATACATCTTGATGATGCATTTCATGGATGAGGTGAATACCGACCTGCAGACCCGCATCGCCCGCTATTTGCGCAACAATCAAGGCGCCGACGGCGGCTGGCCCTTGTATCAGGGCACGGAAGCGGACTTAAGCTGCAGCGTCAAGGCCTATTATGCCCTCAAGCTGGCCGGCGATGCGCCCGAAGCCCCGCATATGCAGCGGGCGCGAGCTGTCATCTTGGCCATGGGCGGGGCGGCCCGGGCGAATGTGTTTACCCGTATCATGCTGGCTCAATTCGATCAGGTGCCCTGGCGGGCCATTCCGTTCATGCCGGTCGAGATCGTCCTGTTGCCGTCCTGGTTTCCGTTCCATCTCGATAAGGTCTCGTATTGGTCGCGCACCGTCATGGTGCCGCTCATGGTGCTGTATTCGCTGAAGGCCATGGCCAAGAATCCGACCGGCCGGGGCGTGGCGGAACTGTTTACGGTGCCGCCGCATAAGGAGCGTCATTATTTCCCGCTGCGCTCGACCCTCAATCGCCTGTTTCTCGGTTTGGAGCGTTTCGGCCGCCAGTTGCGCCATTTTGTCCCGGGTTTTATCACCCGCCGGGCCCTGCGCAAGGCCGAGAGCTGGCTGCTGCCCCGTCTCAATGGCGAGGGCGGCCTGGGGGCGATATTTCCTGCCATGGTCAATGCCTACGAAGCCCTGGCCGCGCTGGGTTACGGGCCGAATCATTTGTCTCGGCGCATGGCGCGCAAGGCTATCGATCTGCTCCTGCAGGAACGCGGCGATACGGTGTATTGCCAACCCTGTGTCTCGCCCGTCTGGGATACCGGCTTGACCTGCATGGCCCTGGCCCATAGCGGCGAGCCGAGGGATCCGGCGGTGGTGCGTGGCCTGGACTGGCTGGCGCGGCGGCAATTGACCGACGAGGCCGGTGACTGGCAGCGCAATCGTCCGGACTTGCCGGGCGGTGGTTGGCCGTTTCAATACCGCAATGACCATTATCCGGATCTGGACGATACCGGTCTGATCGCCTGGGCCATGGAAATTGTCGCGCCTGACCGCTATGCGGCCAATATCCGCCGCGCCGCCGACTGGCTGGCCGGCATGCAATGCTCGAACGGCGGCTTCGCCGCGTTCGATGTCGATAATACCTATCATTATCTCAATCATATCCCATTCGCCGATCACGGGGCTCTGATTGATCCGCCGACGGCCGACGTAACGGCCCGCTGTGTGGCCCTGTTCTCCATGCTCGATGGCGTCCGGCCGGAATATCGGCAGGCCCGCGCGCGCGCGCTTGACTATCTGCGGGCCGAGCAGGAGGTGGACGGTTCCTGGTTTGGCCGCTGGGGAACCAATTTCATCTATGGTACCTGGTCGGTTCTCAGCTCCCTGAGCTGCGCGGGGATTGGCCGTGAGGATCCCATGGTGGCCCGGGCGGTGGCCTGGTTGTATGCCTGTCAGCGCCCGGATGGCGGCTGGGGCGAAACCAATGACAGTTATGCGGATGCGAGCCTGGCGGGGCAGCATCATGTTAGCACCGCTTATCAGACGGCCTGGGCCATCCTGGCCCTGATCGCCACCGGCGAGCGCTGCGGGCCGGTGCTCGACAGTGGCGCGCGGTTTTTACTGGAACATCAGGCTTATGACGGGCTGTGGTATGACCGTGATTTCACCGCGCCCGGTTTCCCGCGGGTGTTTTATTTGAAATACCACGGTTACGACAAATTTTTCCCGCTGTGGGCCCTGGGTGAATATCAGCGGGTGCTGCGGGAGGATCAGGGCTGAGGCTCGGCATTGTCGTCGCGCTGCGGCCCGAAGCTTGGTCGCTGGGCGCCCGCCGCTTGCGTTTGCAGACGATCCGGGAATTGCCGAGTGGCGCCTTACTCTGTTTGGCCGGTATGGGTGCCGAGCGGGCTGCCGCTGCCTGTGACCAATTGCTGCAGGCTGGCGCCGATGCCTTACTGAGCTGGGGCAGTGCTGCGGCGCTGCGGGCCGATATCAAACCGGGCACGCTGCTGTGTCCGGCGAGCGTGCTGGCCGGCAACGGCGCCCACCTCGAGGTGGATAGCGGCTGGTGGCAAGCCGCGCGCGATCCGCTTCAGCGCTTGATTGGGCAGGCAGTCCTGTCCACGCCCTTGGCGGAAAGCCCCGGCTTGTTGGCCAGTGTTGAGGCCAAGCGAGCCCTGCAAACAGCCACCCAGGCGGGGGCGGCGGATATGGAAAGTGCCGCGCTCGGCCGTGCGGCATTGGCCGCAGGCCGACCCTGGCTGGTGCTGCGAGTCGCGGCCGATGGTGCCGACACAGCCCTGCCGTCCCCTATCAGCGCCGCTATGGATGCGACCGGCCACATTCGGCTGGGCCGAGTGCTCCGGCAAAGCCTGCGCCAGCCTGCTGCCTGGCGGGCTTTGGGGCGGCTTGCCGGTGATGCCCGCCAGGCCCAGCGCAGCGCGCAGCGCTTGGCCCGTTGGGGTTTGCCGCGACAATTTTGGTTGAAGACGGGCTGAGCGAGTAACCGGGATGCGATTGGCGCGGCTGTCTGCCCAGATTCTGACAGGAATTGCCCGGGCTGCTCATGGCGGGGCCTTGTGGGTTTTGGCGGCTTATCTCGTGGTGGTTGGCCTGGCCGCCCATTACACGGTCAACCATCTCGGCGTCGATACCGATATGGCCGCGCTGCTTTCCCCTGAACTGCCTTTTCGCCAGGCGCAAGAACGCACTGAAGCCGCCTTTCCCCAGTATGCCCAAGCCATTCTGGTCGTGGTTGACGGGCCGACGCCGGAATCGGCGCAGCGCGCCGCGGCGGCTTTAAGCCAGGCGCTCGCGCGGCAGGAAGACCGGTTCAGTGAGGTCTTTCACGCCGGTAGCCTGCCGTTTTTTGCCCGCCATGGGTTGCTGTTCAAGGACCGCGAAGCCTTGGCGACCTTAAGCGATGAGCTCGCCGAGGCGCAGCCCTTGTTGGCGCGACTGATGGCCGATGCGAGCCTGCAAAATTTGTTCACTTTGCTCGCCGAGGCCAGCCGCCAGGGCGATGAGCTGGATGTGGCGCAGCTCGAGACGGTTTACCGCAGTTTGACGGCCAGCCTGCAGCAGGGCCGTACAGCCGCATTCGGCTGGATTTCCTGGCAGGAATTGCTGCGCGGGGAAACGGCTGCCGGGGTCTATCGCGAGTTCGTCCCGCTGCAGCCGATTCTGGACTATCAGCGACTCGATGCCGCCGGGCCGGCGCTGGCCGCCGTCGAGCGTACTGTCGCCGAACTCGAACTGGCCGAGCGTTTCGGTGTCCGGGTGCGCATGACCGGCAATCTCGCGCTGTCGCATGACGAATTGCAGACCGTGGTCATGGGCGCGCAGTGGCTCGGGGTCATGGCCCTGGTGTTGGTGAGCTTGGTGCTATGGTGGGGGCTCGGTTCACTGCGGCTGGTCCTGGTGGCGTTGCTCACGCTGGTCGTGGGGCTGGTACTGACGGCCGGATTTGCCAGCGTGGCCGTGGGTCATTTGAACATGATTTCAGTGGCCTTCGCCGTGCTGTATATCGGCTTGGGCGCGGATTTCGCCATCCATTTTCTGCTGCGTTTTCGTGAATTACGCGCTGACGGCTGGGCCCGCCCGGCAGCCGTTAAGCGTGCTGCCGCAGGCTTGAGCGGTACGCTGGGGTTATGCGCGCTGAGCACTAGTATCGGCTTTTATGCCTTCGTGCCGACTGCCTTCTTAGGTGTGGCGGAACTCGGCTTGATTGCCGGCTCGGCCATGCTCATCGGTCTGCTGGTCAGTTTCAGCCTGATGCCAGCGCTGCTGCGCTGGCTGGCGCCGGCAGCCGTGCCGGCGACGCCGGTACAGCTGCCCGGCCAGGCGCTCCTGGCGCATGGGGTTCGCTATTCGCGTGGTGTCCGGTACACCGCGCTGGGGCTGGGAGTGGCGGCGGTCGCTATTCTGCCCTGGCTGCAATTCGACTACAACCCACTGAATCTGCGAGCCCAGGACAGCGACTCGGTAGCAACCCTGAATGCCCTGTTGGATGCCGGGGAAGCCGGGCCCTGGACGGTGACGGCCCTGGCCGCCAATGCCGACGAGGCCGAGCGCTTGACAAAAGCGCTGGCGGCTTTGCCAAGCGTCGCACAAACCCTGACCATTGATGATTTTGTGCCCGCCAACCAAGACGCCAAGCTTGCCTTGATCGCGGATTTGCCGCTATTGCTGGGGCCGACGGTGGCTTATGCCCCGGTGACCCGCACAGACCATGATATGACGGCCACTCTGGCCGCCCTCGACGAGTTCGTCGCGGCCTTGCAAACCGCATCGGTCGCGAGTGCCCCGTCCTTACGCCAAGCCCTTGAGGTGCTTGTGACCCAGTTGCAACAGCAAACCCTGCAGGGTCGTGCCAGGACCCTGGCCGAATTGGAACGGCATTGGTTGGGGCACTTGCCGTTTGTGGTCGAGCGCCTGCAAACCAGCCTGGAGGCGGGGCCGGTTAGCATGGCAAGCCTGCCGGCGGCGCTGCGGGATCGGTGGCTGAACGCGGCTGGAACGTATCGGGTAGCAATCACGCCGGCGGCCGATCTGCGCGAGCGCCAGGCCCTGCAGACGTTCGTGAAGCAGGTGAGGCAGGTTGCACCGCAGGCCAGTGGCAGTCCGATTCTGTTTCAGGCCTCCGGCGAGGCTGTGGTCAGTGCCTTTCAGCAGGCTTTGCTGCTCGCGCTTGCGGGCGTGAGCCTGGTCGTTTATTTGGCCTTGCGGCAATGGCGCCTGACCCTGGTGGTGTTGACTCCCCTGGTGCTTGGCGGGGCGCTGACCGGAGCCGGGATGGTCTTGTTTGGCATCGATTTCAATTTCGCCAATGTCATCGCCCTGCCGCTGTTACTCGGGGTGAGTGTCGACAGCGGGGTGCATATCGTGCAGCGCTGGCGGGCGGGTGTGCCGCCGGCGCAGATCTTGCGCAGCAGTACTGCGCGCGGCGTGTTATTCAGCGCGCTGACGACCGTCATGAGCTTCGGCAATCTCGCCTTTTCGCCGCATCCTGGGACCGCCAGTCTGGGGCTGGTGCTAACTTTGGGGATGCTAGCCACTGTACTGAGTACCCTGGTCGTGCTGCCGGCGCTATTGCAGCGCTGGCAACCTGAGTCGGCCGAGGTTGGCCAGGCTTGCTGAGCCGCATCAGGCGTGGCTCGCTGGTGGGTCTGTTAGTCGGGATTACCGGCCTGACCGTACTGGTGGCCTGGCAAGGCTGGACCGGCTTGGCGGCGCGTCTGGGGCAGGCCGGCTGGCAGTTGTTATGGCTTCCGGGCTATTTTGCGCTGCCGTTAGTTCTGGCAACGGCTGCCTGGCGCTGGCTTTGGCCGGCCGGGCAGGGACCACGGTTGAGCCGCGCGCTGTATGCCGTCTGGTTGGGTTCGGCCGTGAATTGGCTGCTGCCAGTCGCCCAGGTCGGCGGCGAGATCCTGCGGGCCCGGTTGCTGGTACAGTGGCGCTATGCCCTGGCGCCCGGCATCGCCTCCCTGGTGGCCGATAAAACCGTACAGGTTCTCACCCAAGTCTTGTTCGCCCTGCTGGGGTTGGCTTTGTTCGTGTATATAACGCCAAGTCCCGCCTTGGCTTGGGCGTCTCTGGCGGGTGCCGGCCTGCTGACCATCCTGGTCGGCATCTTTTACCGTCTCCAGCAGCGCGGCCTGTTTACCGCCCTGTCACGCCGTGCGGCCCGGCTTTGGCCTACTTCCGAAGCGGCCTGGCGGAGCCAGGCCGAAGCCGTGGACGCCGCGTTGGTCGCGGTCTATGAACGGCGCCGCCGCCTGCTGATGGGGATTGTATTCCGGCTGGCTTTTCGGCTGGCCTTGGCCGGTGAGATTTACCTCGCTTTACACTTTTTGGGGCAGCCGGTTTCGGTTTTAGAAGCCATGATTCTGGAAAGTATGGCCCAGACTGTGCGAGCCGCCGCTTTTTTGATTCCAGGCGGCATAGGCGCCCAGGAAGGTGTGCTGGTGGCTGTCGGCATGGCTTTAGGGTTGCCGCCGGATATTGCCCTGGCTATGGCGCTTGCCAAACGCGTTCGGGAACTGGTCGTCGGCCTCCCGGGCTTGTTGCTGTGGCAGTTGAGCGAATGGCGTCGCCTGGCGCGCCAGGGGGACTCGCTGGCATAGGGCGGTTACAACCGACCCCACACGAAACGCTCGGTTCAACTGGCCCGGCAAATTATCGTAGGGCGGCCTTTAGCCCGCCTTGTTACATAGGGCTTGCGCTGCCCGGTTCTGCTAATGGATTCTTTTCTAGCACTTCAGGCAACTCATAAAGCGAATCAAGATGCGATTGCAAAGCCTTATCCTGTTCAGCCTCTGGCTAATCTTTACTGCCGCTGCAGTAACCGCTGATCGTCCTGCACAAGTAAGTTCTGACGAAAATTCACCCAGAGTGATTCTGGATGCGTTTCATGAAACCTTGCTGACAGCAGCCCAGGCCTCGCCAGCAGGGGATGAAACTGCTTACCAAGCCCGCTTTCGGATTATCCACCCTGCCGTGACAGCGGCTTTTGAACTGCAGGCCATGAGCCGCCTGGTGCTCGGCCGTCATTGGCGCAACCTAGAAGCCGAGCAGCAAGCGGAATTCATGCATTTATTCGGCGAGTTGACTGCGGCGAATTATGCATCCCGCTTCAAGAAGGCCGGACATGAATTTGCTTTTATCGACGAGAGCCGCCGTGGGAGCCGATTTGCGATTGTTCGGTATCGGTTTGATCCGGTCGGTGATGATAAACAACGCCAATTTGAATATCAGTTGATGCAGACGTCGAATGACTGGCAGATCATCAATGTGTCGGTCGATGGCGTGAGCGATTTATCTGTTAAGCGGGCACAATATCAGGATGTGATTGAGGAAAAGGGCTTTCAGGCATTGCTCGATCAATTGCGGGATAAACGGCGAGAGATCGCTGAGTCAGCTTGAGTGAATCCATGCTGTAATGCTGCACTGCAGTATGCCCAGGGGAGTATTGGATGCGGTGATTTGATGAGATATAGTCGCTAAGCTTTGCTTTTATGTGGGTAATCCGACATAGGGGCAGGGGCTGGCTCGCGGCAAACGCCGCAAATTCAATGGCGCAGCAGTGCAGTCGCTTGGGGCGAGCGCCGTTGGGTCACAATAATAGGTAACGCTTTTACACGGGGAAAACATGAAAATGACGCATCCATCCATGCAGACAGTTACCGGCTCTGTCTTGGCCCTGCTCATCGGGGTGGGAGCAAGCGGTGCCGTCCAGGCCGATTTGGCTGATACCAAGGCGGAGTTGTCCGGCTATATCAAGCTGGATACATTGATCAGTAAATACAATGGCTCGACACCCAGTGCGGGAATCGCTGAGGAGTTCTTCGTGCCGAGCACGATCAGCACGGACCGCCAGGAAGAAGGCCCGACGTTTAATATGCACGTCCGGGAAACCCGCTTTCGGCTAAAGACAACCACGCCAGTTGATGGCCATAGCGTGCGTACCACGCTGGAAGTGGATTTCATGGTACTGAAGGGTGGTGACGAGCGGATCTCGAATTCCTACGCCCCGCGGGTGCGCCATGCCTTTTTCGCTTATGACGGCCTGCCCGGTATCGCAGGCTTTGCTGACAATGGCGAACTTTTGGTTGGGCAAACCTGGAGTACCTTTTACAACGTCGAAAGCTTGCCCGAATTGAACGATTTTGTCGGCCCGGTCGGCACGATCTTTGATCGCCAGCCCATGGTGCGTTATACGGTCGGTGATCGCGATGCCGGTATCGGTCAATTTTCGCTGGCTTTGGAAAATCCCGAGACCACGGTTACCGTCAATGGCGATGGCGATCGCGAGACGCCAAATGACCATCGTATGCCTGAAGTGGCCGCCATGTATCGCTATGGACCGATTTCGGCTTCGGCAATCGTGCGCGAGCTGATCTATCAGGGCATTAAAGAGAATGGTAATCGCATCAAAGAAAAGGAAATCGGGGCGGCATTCAGCCTGGCCGGGCGGATTCCGGTGCCGTTGAACGAGCTGGGCAATGATTTGCGCTTTATGGCGAATGTGGGTAATGGCCTGGGTCGTTATATCGGTTTGAATGCCTTCAACGATGCCTATCTGAAAGCCGATGAAACCTTGGGAACGTCACTGCAATGGGGTGGCTTCGTGGCCTATCGGCATTTCTGGGCACCGGGTCTGCGGTCGACGCTGTCGGCATCGATCGCCGGGACTAGCTACGACGATCCGTTCCCAGGGCGCGGTTCGCAAGCCGAGCGCTATTACAGCAGCCACCTGAACCTGATGTATTCGCCAGTGCAAGCCATGAGCTATGGCATCGAATACATTTATGGCCGGCGTGAGAATGTCGATGGCTCGGACGGCATGCTCAATCGCATTCTGCTTTCGGCCAAGTACGGCTTTTAAGCGAGTGTTATAGGGGCACCTGGACAGGGTGCCCCTATATTGCCAAGCTCGCTGGAGTCAAATCTAAAACTGCAAATCCGTTGGGCGAAAGCGGCCCGCGCCCTGATCCATCCGGTATTGCTGCAGATTGGCGAAATAGGCGTCGCGATCCTCCAGACGCATATGCAGTGCGCCTGCAACCCGAATCTTGAGCGATTTGCTCAATTCTTGATCATCCCGCCAAATCAGTAAACCGCCATAGGTATCTTGACAAGCCGGCGGTTCTTTGCCGTACTTCTGGCAGACTTGCTTGGTGATTTCGGGCATGGCTGAGTAAGCCAGCGGCTCTTGTACATATTCCAATTTGTACAAGCCGGTAGCGTGGCCAATTTCGGCCATAATCGTGCGACCGGGCGGCTGTCGGTTGGCTTTCCAGTCATTGACCGTGAGGTAGGTATAGGGTCCAACATCCCGAATTCGGCCCCTTGTCTCGATCCGTTCGAAGCCATGCTTGGCCAACTTGGCCTTGACCGTCTTCAAGTCATCGCCGAGCTGTAGACCCAAGATATCGAACGTATCGACATCGGCGGCCTGGGCGGTGTTCAAAGCGGTCAGCAGCGCGAGCGCTGCTAGCAGGGAAAGGAAACGCATAGTGGTCATACCCTCGCAACTTTGGTGTATTGTGTCATGTTCCAGACAGCAGGCGTGTCGGACCCTTACAAGGATAATGCGCTGCCCCCGTAATGGCCAGGGTGTATGCGTTCGGGAACTGCCGTGAACTGGGCAGCACAAAAGGAATGTTAGCGCTGTATCAATATGCGCTTCCTTAAGATAGTCGATTTTCTTAACCGAAAAAGCGGTAACGTATGAATTCAGCCCAGTATGACCAATTCGACCCCGATGTGCCGGCCGATGCTGAGGCCCAGTTGGAAAAATTACGGGATATCTTGTGCGGGCGCGAGCGGGCGGAGATCGAGACACGCCTGCAAACATTGGAAACGCGGTTTACCGATGAAATGCAAGCATTACGGGGCGAGCTGGCCCAGCAGCTTGAGCAAATACGCTCTGAAGTAACCGCGCTGCAGGCCGGCGAGGCAAATTGGCAGCATACCCAGCAGGGGCTGGCCAACTTGCTCGAGCAGATGGCAACCAGGCTGAAGGCTTGAGGCACGCACCGAGGCTGAATCGTTCAATACCGCTTGGCACCTCGCAGCGGGGTGCCCGAGCCGATGCTGGGGTAAGCGAATGACCCTATCGACACAACAAGAAACTCATTCCGCCACGGCTGATCTGCAGTTGGTTCGCAGTATTTTGTTCGGCCAGGCCCAAGGCGATTTGGCGGACATTCAGTCGTTGCTGGCCGATCGCGAGCGTATGACTGCCCTGGTGTCTGCGGTGGTGGCCGAAGCGCTGCAGCAGCGCCAGGATCAGGATGACGCGGTTCGGGCGGTGCTGCAGCCGGCCATCGAATATTCCATGCACACCGCCATCGAGCGCGATCCCCAAGGCTTTTCGGATAGCCTGTATCCGGCCCTGGGCCCGGCCATTCGCAAAGCCGTCAGTACCAGCCTGGCCGGCATGATCCGCCATTTCAACGAGCTGCTGGAGCATAGCTTGTCGCTGCGCGCCTTGCGCTGGCGCTGGGAAGCCTGGCGGACTGGCGAATCCTTTGCCAAGATTGCCTTGCTGCGCACCCTGGTCTACCAGGTCGAGCAGGCGTTGCTAGTGCATCGCGAAACGGGGCTGCTGCTGGCTCATATGGAATGCCCGGATGTCATTGTCCGGGACCCGGATGTGGTTTCGGGGATGCTGCGGGCGGTACAGGATTTTATCGCCGATTCATTCGAGGTCACCGAGGATGATGGTCTGACGTCCCTGAGCTACGGCAATTTGGAATTGCTCGTCCAGCAGGGACCGTATGCTGTCCTGGTCGTGGCGGTCCGTGGCAATTATCCGGATGGCCTGCGGGAACAACTGGGGCAAATCCTCGAACTCATCCACTTGCGGCATGCCAGCACGCTGCGGCATTTCGACGGCAATGTCCGACACTTACCGGATTTCCAGCCTTATCTGCAGGACTGCCTGGTTCAGCAAAAACAGGCTTCTCTCCAGAAAAAGCCCTGGGCGGCGCTGTCGATTATCAGTGCCGTCCTACTGATTGCGCTGACGGGGATCGCTATGGCGGCTTGGTCAGCTTGGCAGCAGACCCAGCAACGCGAGACGGTTGTCAATCAGCTCACCCAGGAGCCGGGCTATATGATAACGACCCAGGCGCAGCGGGATGACGAATGGCTCATTGCCGGCTTTCGCGATCCCCTGGCGCGTGAGCTCCCGGCCATTGTCGGGGAACAGGCCACGACCGACCTGGATCTGCAAACCCACTGGGAACCCTATACCTCCATGGCGCCGGCGCTGGTCGCGCGACGCTTGCAGCGGGCGGCCCGGGTGCTCGCAATCCCGGAGCAGGTGACGGCCAGCCTGTCTGGCGATGTACTGGTCTTGGCCGGCCAGGCCGATCAACGCTGGGTGGCGGGATTGCCCGAGCGGCCCGCTGCCATTGCCGGGATTAGCGAGATCGATGCCGCGGCCATCGGCCCGCTGAGCGCCGATATACAAGCCTACCGGGCCGCCGAGTCGGCCATCGAGGCCAAAGCCTTCCGCTTTCCCAGCGGCCAATGGCAGATTCCCGAGGATAAGGCATTGCGGACCGAGCTGGCAGCCCTGGTCACCGAGATTGAGCGTCTGGCCGACAAGGCCGCAGCGATTGGCCGGCCGTTTCATATCGATGTCATCGGTCTGACCGACGGTGCGGGTTTCCCGGTGTACAATCTGGAATTACGGCAAAAGCGGGCTGAATTCATGTATGACCAGCTCCGGCAGGCCGGGGTGGCCGCCGAACTCGTGCAGCCGGTCTATCAGTTGGGACCGAAGCTGCAGAATTTGCCTGCCGAGCGCAAAGTGGTATTTCGCGTGAGGGCGGGCAAGTTAGCGCAGCGCCCTTAAGGCACACCGGTGAAGACACACCGGTGAGGTGTCTTGCAGTGATTCCCGGCTCTAGCGCAATGCGTTCAGCTCAGCGAGGACGCGACCGCGGCATGGGTTTGCAAACC
>CAYFSA010000036.1:0-24492 GCA_964345605.1 uncultured Ectothiorhodospiraceae bacterium | reverse complement strand
GGTAGCCGCGGCCGACCTGAACCCCGGCAATGCATAACTCACCGGGAATACCGATGGGTTGGGGTTGGTTTTGCGAGTCGAGGATATAAATGCGGGTGTTCGCCACCGGGCGGCCGATGGGGACGATCGTGTCGTTGGCGCCGGGTTGGCATTGCCAATGGGTGACGTCGACCGCCGCTTCGGTGGGGCCGTACAGGTTGTGCAGCGCGGTGTTCGGCAACCGCGCGAAGCAGCGCTGCTGCAGGTCGGCATCCAGGGCTTCGCCGCTGCAGATGAGCCGCTTGGGGGCGTGTTCGGCCAGTAAGTCCACGGCCTCGAGAAAGGCCCGCAGCATGGACGGGACAAAATGCACGGTGGTGATGCCCTGGGCGGCGATCAGTTCGCTTAAGTAGTTCGGGTCTTGATGACCGCCGGGGCGAGCCAGGGTCAGGCGGGCGCCGGTCAGCAAGGGCCAGAAGAATTCCCAGACCGAGACATCGAAGCTGAATGGGGTTTTTTGCAGGATGTTGTCGGCAGGCGTCAGGCCATAACGATCCTGCATCCACAGCAGGCGGTTGACGATGGCCTGGTGGGAATTCATGGCCCCCTTGGGCTGGCCGGTCGAGCCGGAGGTGTAGATGACATAGGCCAGGTCAGCCGGGCCATTGATGGATTCAGGGTTAGGGGCGGCCTGCTCGGCGCAGGCCGCGGTGGTATCCAGCTGGATGGTGGTCAGGGCTGGGGCGGCCGGCAGGCGCTCGGCGAGCGCGGCTTGCGTGAGGCAGACGGTGGCGCCGCAGTCGGTCAAGATCGCAGCTTGTCGGGCTAGCGGATAATCGGGATCGAGGGGGACATAGGCCCCGCCAGCTTTGAGGATGCCCAGCAAGCCGACGACCATCGAAAGGGCGCGTTCGGCATGCACGGCGACAAGGCGATTGGGGCCGATGCCATGCTGGCAACGCAAGGTATGCGCGAGCTGATTGGCGCGGGCATTGAGCTCGCGATAGCTCAGGCTCTGCTCGGCAAAGACCACGGCCGTATGCTCCGGCGTGCGCTCGACCTGGGCCTCGAACAGCTCCATCAGCGTCTGGTCGAGTGGGTAATCAGCGGTCGTTTGGTTCCAGCGCTGGAGCCAATACTGCTCGGTTTCGGTAACCAGGGAAAATGTATGGATATCGCTGGCAGGTTGTCGACTGACTAGGTCGAGCAGATTGCCAAAATGCTCGGCCATACGTTGAATACGTTCGGCGGTAAACAGATCCTGTGCATATTCCCAGGTAAGGACCAGCTGTTCAGCGTGTTCTTGATATTCGAGGAGCAAATCAAATTTCGCGACCGAGCTGGTCTGCGCTAATGGCTGGAGCGTAAGTCCCGGCAGAGTCAGCTGGGCTTCATTGCCATTCTGCGGTGCGAGCATCACCTGAAAAAGCGGACTGTGACTCAGGTTGCGCTCGATCTGCAGGGCATCAAGGAGACGCTCGAACGGCACATCCTGATGAGCGTGAGCTTGCACAGTGCTCTCTCGGATCTGGTGGAGTAAAGTCTGGAAATGGGTGGCTGGGAAAAGCCGGGCGCGCAGCACCAGCGTGTTGACGAACAGTCCGATAATGTTGGCCGTTTGCGGATGTTCGCGGTTGGCCGCGGGCGTGCCGATCAGAATATCGTCCTGGCCGCTGTAGCGGTGCAGTAAAATGCTCAATCCTGCCAGCAGGGTCATGAAAAGGGTGCAATTCTGCTGCTGGCTCAATGTCTTAAGTCGGTGCGTCAGGGCAGCGCTCAGGGTTTGCTTAATGCGGGCGCCGCGCCGGCTTGGCAGCGGTGGGCGCGGGAAATCCGTGGGCAGCTCGAGCAGGGCAGGCGCATCCTGTAGCTGCTGCGTCCAATAATCCAGCTGCTGTTGCAATACTTCGCCCTGCAACCAATCGCTTTGCCAGGCAGCATAATCAGTATATTGAATGGGTAATGGCTCGAGCGCAGGTGTCTGACCCTGACTTAAGGCCTGATAAATCGCGAGCCATTCCCGGACAAGCACGCCGACCGACCAGCCATCTGCAATGATATGGTGGATGTTGAATAACAGGATCCATTGTGGCCCGCCCAGGTTCAGCAATTGCACCCGCAGCAGAGGCCCTTGGCTAAGATCAAAGGATTGCCAGGCATGGGCTTCGATATGACGGTCGATTTCGGGTGCTTGCTCGGTAGCGGGCAGATGACTGAGATCGCGGATAGTTAGCGGATCATAAGCCGCTAGCTCGTGAACGCAGACCTTACCCGCGTGCTCAGGGAAGTATAATCTCAGGCTCTGATGCCGTTCCACTAAGGTCCTGAAGGTCTTTTGCAGCATATCGACGTCCAGCATCCCTTCAAGTCTGAAGGCTGCCGGCATGTTGTAGGCGGCCGGATCGCCTTCCAGACGGCTCAAAAACCATAAGCGTTGCTGGGCATAAGACAGGACCAATGGGGCGTTGGTCGGCAATTGCGGGATAGGGGGAAGGGTTGCGGCACGATCGGGCTCGGCGGTATCTAGCAAGGCGATGAGTTCATCCTTGTGGCGCGTTAAGCGTGCCTTCAGCGATTCCGGTAACCCGCCTTTGGGCGCCCGGATTTTCAGCTTGCCGTTGTCGACCCAGAGCTTACCGCCCAAGCCTTTCAGTTCGGCTAGAATATGGATGGCATGCCCATCATCGGTCATAGCTCAAATTCCTCTTCCTCTGCACGCAGTGCTTCGACCGGTTTGCCGGTATCGAATTCGAGCCGGTAAAAATCAATATATTTGCTAAGCTCGCGGATTGTCGGGTTCTCGAAAAACAGACGGGCTGGAATACGCACCTCGAGCTGCTGCCAAATGGCAGATGTAACCTGGGTGGCAAGCAGCGAGTGCCCGCCTAGGTCAAAAAAACTGGCCGTCACAGAGGGCGCTTCAATCGCTAAAATCTCGCCCCAAATCCGGCTCAATTGCGCTTCGGTTGCCGTTGCCGCAGGCGTGTGCTCGATGCCGGCGAGCCATTCAGGCTCGGGCAGGGCTTGGCGGTCGATTTTGCCGTTAGGGGTTAAGGGCAGCTTGTCGAGAATCGTGAAGTTGGCCGGGATCATGTACTCGGGCAGGTGTTTGGTGAGCCACTCGCGCAGGCTCGCG
Organism: uncultured Ectothiorhodospiraceae bacterium; assembly: GCA_964345605.1. Lineage (GTDB taxonomy): Bacteria > Pseudomonadota > Gammaproteobacteria > CAYFSA01 > CAYFSA01 > CAYFSA01. Next base: position 21,377 of record CAYFSA010000036.1, on the reverse strand, counting down.
GTGAGTGAGCTGCTCATGCCAGGCTCCCGGGGCACCACATAGGCGACCAGGGATTTATTGCCGGTCTGCTCGTGGAGGACCACCACGGCCTCGCTGACGGCATCGTGGCGGGTGAGGGTGGCTTCGATCTCGCCGAGCTCGATGCGAAAGCCGCGCAGCTTGACCTGATGATCGAGCCGGCCGAGGTATTCGAGATGGCCGTCCTCGCGCCAGCGGGCCAGGTCGCCGGTTTTGTACAGGCGTTCACGGTGGCCGAAGAGCTCGAGCTCGATGAATCGCTCGGCGGTCAGCTCGGGGCGGTTGAGGTAGCCGCGGGCCAGACCCGCTCCGGCAATGCACAGCTCACCGGGGATGCCGATGGGTTGGGGCTGATGGTGGGCGTCGAGGATGTAGACCCGCGTGTTGGCAAGGGGCTGGCCAATCAAATCCGGCGCTTGTGGCATTTGCGTGACATCATGGATGGTTGACCAGATCGTGGTCTCGGTCGGGCCATATAGGTTCCAGAGCTGGATGCTGTTGGCCGTTAGATATTCCCCTAGGATTGGCGGCAGGGCTTCGCCGCCGCATAAGAGTGTGCCGGGCGTGGTTTGCTGCCAGTCACTGGCCCGCAGCATTTGCCACGTTGCCGGGGTGGCCTGGGCGACCGTAATGGCCGGGTCGGCGAGATACCCCTTGATGCACTCCGGATCCAGGCTGTCTTCGGTCGCGACCAGCTGGATACTGCCGCCTGTGAGTAAAGGCAGAAACAGTTCCAGGCCGGCAATATCGAAAGCCAGGGTGGTCAAGGCGAGCAGACGATCCTGGTCGGAAAAATGGAGCTGCGCCTGGATGGCTTGGAGGCAATTGACCAGCGCACGGCGTTCGATCATGACGCCCTTGGGCTGGCCCGTAGAACCAGAGGTGTAGATGACATAAGCCAGATCGGCCGGTTGGTTGACCGGCGCAGGATTATGCGTCGGCTGCTCGGCCAGCAGCCCCGGCTTATCCAAACAAACCACCTGACTGGCTAGTGCTGGCTGGTCTTCTGTCTGCAGATGCCGCTGGGTCAACAGCAGTTTGGCCTGGCTGTCATTCAGCATGTAGCGCCGGCGTTCGGCGGGGTATTCCGGCGCGAGCGGCACATAGGCGCCGCCGGCCTTGAGAATGCCGAGCAGGCCGATCATCATCTCGATCGAGCGTTCGGTATACAAAGCGACCAGGGTGTCCGGGCCGATCTCGTGATACTGGCGTAGATAGTGGGCGAGTTGGTTGGCCCGCTGATTAAGTTCGCGATAAGTGACTACTTGGTCGGCGAAAACCAGAGCAGTATGAGCCGGGGTTTGGTCGGCTTGAGTTTCGAGCAGGTCAATCAGTGCTGGGGGATTATCCGCAGATGCTGTTGTGGTCTGGTTCCAGCGCCTTAATTGGTTGATCTCAGTGGTGCTGAGCAAGGCAAGCTCGGCTGCCGGTGCCGTGGGCTGTGCCAGGGCGTCACTGAGCAGCCGGCAGTAAGTCTCCAACCAATGTTGGACCTGGGTCTGAGTCAATAACGCGCGGCGGTAGTCGCCGATCAGCAGCCATTCGCCCGAGGCAGCCTGGCGAACATTGACAATCAGATCGAAGGCGACGTAATCCACGGGCCGCAAATAAGGCGTGATCTCGAGCGCCTCAGTACCGGTTATGGCTGCGGCCTGGTCCAGATTGAAGACGAGGTTGACCAGGGGAGCCGCCGGGTTATTCGTTGCTTGACGCCGCGCTCCTGCTAGCTTTTCCAGCAAGGACGCGAAGGGATAGTCCTGATGCTGGTAAGCGGTCAGCAGCCGCCCCCGCGTGGCCTGTAAATGCTCGCGAAAAGTCGCTGTGGGTGTAAATCGACTGCGCAGTACGACCAGATGCGCGCAAAATCCGATAACGCTCTCACTGCCGGCAAAGGGCCGCCCGCCGACCGGCAGGCCGATCAGGATATCATCCTGGCCGCTCAGGCGATGCAGCAACAGGCTATAAACCGCCAGCAGGGTCATAAAGGGCGTGCAGCCCTGTTGTTGACTGAAGGCCTTGATTTGGGCCGTCAGGGCCGAGCTGAGCGGGTGGATGACCCGGGCCCCGCGGTAATCGGGACTGCCTTTGGGAAGACGGCTGCCTGGCAGCTGCAGCGGCGGGGGACGGTCGTCCCCGAGTTCGCTTAGCCAGAAGGCTTCATGTTCAGCCAGCTGGGGGCTGGCCAGTTGTTGCTGGTGCTGGGCGACGTATTCCGGCCATTGCAGCGGTGCCGGCGCGGTGCTGGCAGGGTTGTGATAGGCGGTCAGCAGCTCGCGGCCGAGCACTTCCAGCGACCAGCCATCGGCGATGATATGCGGCATCGTCAAGGCGAGCAGATAGTGCTCACTGGCCAGGCGGATCAGCCCGACCCGCATTAGGGGGGCTTGCTGGAAATTGAACGGCTGCTGGTTATCCTGCTGCAGCCGGGCGATGACGGCGGCCTCGCGTTCGGCCGGTGCCAGCGCGCTATAGTCCTCTTCCCACCATACCGGCAGGGCCTCGCTGGCTATGTGTATGTGCTCGCCGGAGGAGTCAAAAGCGGCCCGCAGGGCGGCATGGCGTCGGCTGACCCCCGTCAGGGCATGGCGTAGGCGCTCGCTGTCCAGGTTGCCATGCAGGCTCAAATCTAGACTTAAGTGGTAAGCGAGGGCGGCCTCCGGCGCCACGTCGGGGAGCACCCAGAGTTGTTGCTGGGCAAGGGTCAGGGGGACGGTGGTTGGTGTCGAGTCGGCCGAGCTGGCCGGGGCAGCGGCTGAGTTGCCGGGGGCAGGTGTGTTGGTCAAGGCGTCTGCAGGGGCGGGTGCCGGCGCTTCCCCCGCCATGAAACCGCCGGCCTGCAGGGCCCGGACACTGGCGACAACCGCGGCTTCAATGGCGGCAATATCGGTGTCGCTATGGGCTGTGCCGAGAAAGCAGGTCCGCCTTTCCCACAGGTATAACCCTTGTTCGATTAAGTGATAACTCAACAGATCCATTTCCAAGGGTTGCCGCTGCTCATTGACGGGGTCTGCACTGCCGAAGCGGAACAGTGAGCCGAAATGCTGCATCCGGATGGGGACTGCTTCGGCCTCGAACCAGGCGTTCAGGCGTGCCGAGAGCTCGGCGGTCCGGTGATTTAAGTCGCGCAGAAGGGCTTCGCCGGATTGCTGCAAGTGTTCCAAAACAGCGGTAGCGGCTGCCATGGCCAGGGGGTGTTTGGCGAAAGTGCCGGCATAGAACGTCTTGGTGACGGCTGGATAGGAATCGTCCCCATACTGCCATGGCCCCCCGTCGATGGCATCCAGATAGGTTGCCCGGCCGGCGACGGCCCCGATGGGTAAGCCGCCGCCGAGGATCTTGCCGTAAGTCACCAGATCGGCCTGGACATCGAACCAGGCTTGGGCCCCGCCCGGATGAATCCGGAAGCCGGTGATCATCTCGTCAAAAATCAGGGCAGTGCCGCTTGCTGCCGTAATGGCGCGTAACGCTTGCAGAAATTCCCGCGGCTGCAGGGCGGGCTGGCGGCTCTGCACCGGCTCGACCAGCACGGCGGCGAGCTCGCCGGCCTGCGCCCGGATCCGCTCGAGGCTGGCCTCGTCCCCATAGGGGAGCACTTTAACCTGATCGATCATTCCTGGTAAAACACCCGGCGCCAGGGGTATGGTTTGATCGCCCTGAGCGCTGGCCAGGGTGCCGTCCGAGTGACCGTGATACGCGCCGCTGAACATCACGATCTTGGCGCGGCCAGTGACTTTGCGGGCGAGCCGTAAGGCGGTCATCACGGCTTCGGTGCCGGAATTGCAGAAAGCCACGCGCTCGGTGCCGGTCAGCTCGGTCAATAGGGTCGCCACGCGGCCTGCCTGGGGTGACTGCACGGCCAAGGGCATGCCGTTTTGCAACGGCTCGGCGATGGCGGTTGCTAAAAATTCTGGGCGATGGCCGAACAAATGCACCCCAAAACCCATGGCCAGGTCGATGTATTGGTTGCCATCCAGGTCGGTGACATAGGCCCCTTGGCCGGTATCGGCATAGATGGGGTAGCACATTTCCTTGGTTTCGAAGCGAAAGCCCAGAGTGGAACGCATATCCGAAAATACCCGGCGGTATTGTTGCTCCATGGCTTTGGAGCGCGCCGTGCGGCGGGTATAGCGAGCGCTCAGCTCAGCAATATGGTGTTGTTGCTGGGACGTCAGCGAGCCGTTTTGCGCTGCGGCCTGCCCCCAGACTGCAGCGGCAGCGCCCCGGGCGGCCGTGTTGCCTGCCGGCGCGGTTGCGGTCTTAGCGGCAGCGGCCCCCGGCGGTTCGCCTTGGGACGCGGGTGTTGACGCACTTGCGGCATTGGCCTGGCCGCTTAACGAGCCGGGGAGGTTAAGGCTCGCGGCCGTACTCGGGTCGGTTTGCTGGAGAAAGGCCAATTGTTGAGAAACGATCTGGTTCAGCGTCGTGGAAACGGTTTGCAGCTGCTCCCGCAGCAATGCTTCGACGGCTGTGCCCGCAGGGGCTTGGGATTCATTCGGCATTCCCGCGGCGTTGGACCGCGGCGGTGTGTCAGGTGCTGTGGTTGTTAGGGTCAGATCGATGCCCGCTGCGTCGAGATGGCCCTCCAGGGCGGTCAGAGTCGCAAGCTCGGTAAAGAGCTGCCGGATACTCAGGGTGATGCCGAATTGACTCTCGATGCGTTGTATGAGCTGTTGCATGATCAGCGAGTCGGCGCCTAATTCCACTAAGGAGCGCTCGGGGTCGAGCCGGTCGGGATCGGCTTGCAGCAATTCGGCAACTAGGGTGCGCAGCCGGTTAATCCCCGGAGGCGGCGCATCCTGGTGACTGGTGGAAGCTGTGAGGGTGTCACCCGCCGGGGCGGCGCGTTGTGCGGTTTCCCCGGGGGAGGTGATAGGCATTTCCTGGAACCAATAAGTTTGCCGTTGGAATGGGTAGCTCGGCGCGCTGACGATCTGCCTTGGACGGCCCTGGTGATAGCCGGTCCAGTCGATGGGGGCGCCGCTGATATATAACTCGGCAAGGGTGTCACGTAGGGCCAGGGGGTCCGCGCGCGGCGGCGCCAGTGAACTCAGCCAGCGGTGGCTGGCCTTTGCGGGGGCGCAGGCCTGGCCCAGCTTATTCAGCAGGGGTTTGGGGCCGATTTCCAAAAAATCGGTATAGCCGAGTTCAAACAGCGTTTCGATGCCTTGCTGGAACTGCACGGGCTGGCGGCTGTGGGCTCGCCAGTAAGCGCCGTCGGGGGCCTGTTCCAGGAGAGAACCGGTTAAGTTGGATAGCAGCGGCAGCTGCGGCGGCTGACACGGGAGCGCATCGGCTGCCGCCGCCAGCTCGGCCAGCATGGGCTCGAGATGGGCGGAATGGAAAGCCTGTGACACTGCCAGGGTGCGGGTGTTGAGACCCTCGGCCTGCAGGGCCTGGGTGGCCCTAGCCAGGGCGGCGGGGGCGCCGGCAAGGGTCATCTGGGTCGGCGTGTTATAGGCGGCGATGCTAATTTCGGGGTGAGCTGCCAGGGTTGTCTGGATATGGGTTTGTTCCCCGAATACGGCTGCCATGGCGCCGTCCTGGGGCAGGGCCTGCATCAGCCGGGCGCGGGTGGTTACTAGGCGCAAGGCGGCGGGCAGGTCCAGGCAGCCGGCGATGGTCGCCGCGACATATTCGCCCAGGCTATGGCCGAGCACGGCGCCCGGGCGAATGCCCCAGGCCTGCCATTGCTGCGCCAGGGCATATTCCAGGGCGAACAGGGCAGGCTGGGTGTAGCCGGTTTGATTCAGCTGCGCGGCATGGGCTTCATCGAATAACAGTTCGGTCAGAGCAATGTCCAGCTCATCCGCAAGGAGTTCAGCGCACCGGTCGAGGGCGAGCCGAAAAGCGGGCTCATGTTCATACAAAGCTTTGCCCATGCCGCTGTATTGGGCACCCTGGCCAGTAAACAAAAACACTATGGCCGGTGCTGCCCGTTTGGCGCGGCGCTGGGCGAGATGGCCGCGGCCCTGGGCAAATGCCTGCAGGAGCCCAGCCGGGTTGGCGTCGGCCGTGACCACGGTGGCCAGGCGCTGGGGGAGATGGTCGCGACCGCGGTTGCTCAGGTCGCATAAGGCGGTGAGCTCCTCTGGGGACGCTGTCGCGAGTCGGGCGGCATAACGGCCCGCCAGTTCCTGTAAGGCGATTTCGTCCTGGGCGGCCAGGGTCAGCAGGGCCGGCAGGTTTGGCGCGGCCGGCGACTTAACGGGCTCGGCGCGGGCTAAGACGACATGGGCATTGCTGCCGCCAAAGCCGAAAGAGCTGACGCCGGCATATGTCACGGCTTGTGGGCGCGGCTCAGTGGCGATGGCGGCCGGTTGCTCGATCAGGGGGTTGAGGGCGTGAAAATGCGGTTGGGGGAAGACTTCGCCATGCTGCACAGTGAGAATCGTTTTGATCAGGCCGGCGATACCGGCGGCGGCTTCCAGATGGCCAATATTGGCCTTGACCGAGCCAATCCAGCAAGTGTGCCCCGCTGCCCGGTCGGTCTGTAACGTCTTCTGCAGGGCATTGATTTCAATGGGATCGCCAAGCCGCGTGCCGGTGCCATGGGCTTCGACATAATCGAGTTCGCCGGGCCGGATCCCGGCCTGCGTCAGCGCGGCCTGCACGACGGCTTGCTGGGACAGACCATTGGGCGCGGTCAGTCCATTGGTGCGCCCGTCCTGATTGACCGCTGAGCCCCGGAGCAGGGCAAGGACGCGATCTTGATCGCGCTTGGCATCATCCTGGCGCTTGAGCAGCACGACCCCGCAGCCTTCACCGCGGACATAGCCATTAGCGCCGGCATCGAAGGCTTTGCAGCAGCCGTCCGGGGCAAGCATGCCGGCCTTGGCAAAACTAAGGCTGGCGCCGCCTTCGAGGATCAGATTCACACCGCCGACCAGGGCGAGATCACATTCGCCTTGCAACAGGGCCTGCCGGGCCTGGTGAACAGCGACCAGCGAAGACGAGCAGGCCGTATCCACCGCGATGCTCGGCCCGCGTAAATCGAATAGATAGGAAATACGATTGGCGACAACGCTAAATGCCTGGCCGGTGGCGGCGTAGAGATCCGGCACCAGGCCAGCCTGCTGTTGCAGGCGGCTATAATCGTCATTGCTGACGCCGATGAAGACCCCGCAGCGAGTACCGGCCAGGCTGGCGGGCGGCAGGCCGGCGTGCTCGAAGGTTTCCCAGACGACTTCCAGCAGCAGTCGTTGCTGCGGGTCCATACGTTTGGCTTCTAGCGGGGAAATGCCAAAAAAGGTGGCGTCAAAGCCCGCGACATTGTCTAAAAAGCCCCCATAATCCAGTGCCGCCGCCTGCTCCCCGGCTTGTTGGCGGTAATGCTCGGGAATGACCAGCCGTTCGGGGCGCGTGCCGGTCCGTGCCTGGCCGCGGCGCAATACCTCGGCGAATGCTTCGGGATTAGCGGCCCCCGGAAAGCGACAGCCCATGCCGATGATCGCGATGGCCGTTTGCGAAGGGGGATACTGCCCGGCAGCCTGGTCCGTATGGGTGGGGGTCGGAGAGGCGCCTAGCACGTGCTGGGCCAGCGTCTGAATCGTCGGATAATCGTAAACCAGGGTCGGCGACACGGATTGACCCAGGCGTTCGCTCAATTCGCCGCTGATGGCGACCGCCGTCATGGAATCCAGCCCCAGACGGGCCAATGGTTGGTCCAGTGCGATTGCCTCCGGAGGAACCTGCAGATGGGCGGCCAGGCGGGTGACCAGCCATTGCTGCAGCTCAGTCTGTGTCAGTGGCGGCGAGTTCATCGTTACCGCCGGGTCGATAGGAGAGGGACTGTTTGTCTGGGCCCAGGCGGCTACCTGTTTGAGCTGATTTTGCAGATAGTAGTCGCGGCACAGACCGCGCTGCACTTTGCCGCTGCTAGTCTTGGGCAAGGTGGCGGGCCGCAGCAGGCAGATGGCGTGCGTCTGGATATCGAAGGTATCGGCGACCGCCTGTCGAATGGCCAGCATGGCGGCGTCGGTGTCGATATTTTTCAGCGCGGTACGCTCGATTTCCTGGGCAATCACCAACTTCTCTGCGCCGCCGTCGGTCACCGTGAAAGCAGCCGCGCCATCGGCGCGTAAACCGGCGTAGCTTCTGTGGGCGGCCAGCTCGATATCCTGGGGATAGTAATTGCCTCCGTGAAAGATAAGGACATCTTTGAGTCGGCCGGTAATGAAGAGGCTATTATCGGGCGTCATAAAGCCTAAATCGCCGGTGCGCATGAAGGGGCCGCGGCCATCGTCGAGGTAGGCGGCGAAGGTTGCGGCCGTCGCCTCGGGGCGTTGCCAATAGCCTTGGGCGACCCCCGGGCCGGCCACCCAGATTTCGCCGACGCGCTCGCTCGGGCAGGGCTGCAGGGTAGCGGGGTCGACGATACTAACCTGGGTGTCGGCCTGGGCCTTGCCGGCGCTGACAAAAGGGGTTGCCGCGGCGCCAGGCTCGGCCTGTTTGATCTGATGCTGAGTCAATGCCTGGGTATTGATGTGAAGCGTATGGGTCGGCTCGTTGTGGCCGGCACCGGTAACGCACAGGGTTGCCTCGGCCATGCCGAAACAATGGCGCAGGGTATGCGGGCGCAATCCATAAGGGCCGAACAGGTCTTCAAAGCGCTCGAAAGTCTCGGCGCGCACCGGTTCGGCACCGTTCATGGCGTATTGCCAGGCGCTGAGATCCAGCCCGGCGCATTCTGTAGCGGAAAATTTATCCGCGCATAGGGCGTAGGCGAAGTTTGGCGCAGCGGTATGGGTTCCGGCAAAGCGGGACAGGGCCTTTAGCCAGCGCAGCGGGTGCTGGACGAAGGCAGCGGGGGACATGAGATAGCTTGGCCGTCCCTGGAAGAGGGGATGCAAGACGCCGTAGATCAGCCCCATGTCATGAAACATCGGCAGCCAGCTCACCATGACGCTGCTGGCAGTAAATGGCCAGTAGTCATGCATATATCGCTCATTGTGGAGCACGTTGTGATGGCTGACCATGACGCCTTTCGGGGTACCGGTAGAACCGGAAGTGTACTGCAGAAAGGCGATCGTATCGCCGTTGATCGCCGGTGGCTGCCAGCGAGCAGCAGGGGTTTGTGTCAATGCCTCAATAGCCAGCCACTGCCGGGATAACAGCTCGGGGGCATAGGTGCGAAAGCGTTCGCTTTGCTTGGCCAGCTCCGAGCTGGCCACAATGAATCGGGCCTGGGCATCGGCGGCAATGGCGGCAAGCCGGGCGTCGCCGCGATTGCGCCGCGGGGGATAGGCAGGAACGGCTACCACGCCGGCATATATACAGCCTAAATAGGCACGGATGAAATCGATCCCGGCAGGCAGCAGCAATAAGGCGCGCTCGCCATACGCCTGCAGGTTTTGGAAACTGGCGGCAATGCGGCGGGCCGCGGTATCAAGCTGAGCGAAAGTCGTTGATTCGGCAACTGTCTCGCCATTGAGCAAAAAGGTATAAGCTATCTCATCTGAATGATTGTGGGCCCGCTGCTGCAATAAGTCGATCAGGGTGTCAGGGTATAAGCCATCATAGGCTTTGACAGGAGCAATGGTTACTTTGTTGGATACGGACCGGTTCATCAGGGGAGGGCTCTGCCTGTAACTGGATTTGCTAAATCAATGTTGTTTCAACAATTTGTGCTGTCATGCAGCTGGTTATTGTTGATTGATTGAATTAATAATTAAATGTTTGCATTAATTGGCCCCATTTTTCCCGGATACGCTCGGCATTCCCGGCGGGGAGTTCATCCTGCCAGGCGCCGGCTTGGCCCCGGCGAATGAAGCGAAGATCCTTGCGGCCAAGGAGTGCGCCACCAATCAGCGGGTTTTTGGATTGAGTCGCTTCGATTGTTTGTAGTTTATCAAAAGCGCTCGAATCAACGGCATTGTTTATCTGCTCAGGGGTTGATTTAAGGCCAATGAATTGTGCCATACGGTGCAGGGCTTGCGGAGTATCCTGCAACATATCTTCATAACGCAATACTAGGAAATCGGCATCATCACGCCTGGCGCCAAACCAACTGCCGACATGCTCGCCCCAGCTGCCAAAATACTCGCGATTGACGTTGCCTGTGAGAAACTCATTAGCATAACGCTCGATACCATAACTTTCATCGATTATCTTACGCTTGATCGCATAATGATACAAGGAAACCACCACATCGCGCGGATCACGAACCAGATAAATGACGCGCGGATAACGCGGCTCGAAGGCCTCGTGGCTTTTGATCAGGCGGGGGCGATCGGCTTTTTCGGGACGGCATTTGTAGTAATAAATAGCCGGAATTTTTTTCTCTAAATTGGCAAATGTAATATTTTCATCAGGGTAGCGTAAGTTGGCCAGCAGGAATTTTGCCCAGGTGTTACCGGATTTGGGGTAAGAACAGATGAAAATGTCATCCGGTAACACCGGCGCATGCCGGGCATAACCCTGCATGAATTGAACAAATGTTTTTAACGGACAAATCATGGGATGGATAGAGCCGCCATCGGTTGCAAAAGCTGCCCTGGTACGCGTTATAGATGGGTTAATGAACGCAAATCGATCCGGCCTGTTAAATTGCCTGCAGGACCTTTCTGGACGTCCAGTAAGGTACCTGTTTCAAAACGAATTTTTGCAATGGCGTTGGCCAGATCACCCAGTGCAGCATAATAATCGTTCAGGGCTTCGACGAGATTCGTTTCCAGCTCAATAAGCGTGAGTACCTTGGTTGTGCTGGATAAGTAGCCTTCGCTTTTTTGTATTTTTATGATCGACTGCAAATAGGAATCGGCGGTTTTCCGGGTTTGCACTACTTTGTTCAGTCGGCCATTCACATTGGCTGTTTCATTGCTGACAGCAAGATCAACTGATCGCTGGGCTTCATTGTATTCAACTTGATTCTTTTGCCGGGATACTTGTCTCAGATCGAGTATGCCACGAGCGGTATCGTTGCCTAAAGGATACCGGTAATTGATGCCAACGCGATAATCCAGGCCTCGAACATTGCGATGAATAGAATCGACATAATTGCCAAAGCCGTCGTAGTAATCGAGGCCCTGATAACCAACGCTCACACCAATATCGACTTGCGGCAGGCGATCGCGGCGAGCTTTGGCAACCAAGGTCCGTGCCGATTCCAGACGCAATTTGGCAGCCCGCAAGTCCAGGCGATTAGCCTGAGCGGTTTCAAGCCATTTACGCCGGGCCTGTTCCAGGTTAAACGTCTCGAGAATAGGCGCCCAATCCAAGGGAAAATTATCGGTGGCCGAGGGCATGCCTAACCGATCGGCTTCGGCGGAAGGAATTCCCATGGCGTTGGCTAGGGCAATACGTGCCTGCGTTGTGCTTTGTTCGGCGTCGCTAATGTCGCCGCGCTTTTGTTCGAGATAACCCTGCAGATTATCATCGTCGCCACCGCGTTGCTCTAACCAGTTTTGGACTCGACTGGCCGAGCGCTGCTGAAGCTTGAGCACTTCGAATGAAACGCCGTAATTCCAATAGGCGCGAATGGTGGCCAATATTTGCCGCGTAATGGCAAATTCATAATCGGCCTGACTCGCTTTACGCTTCAAGCGTGCTGCTGTTTCGTCACCCGCGGCCGAAACTTTGCCGCGCCCCTTGAGCAGGGGAATATTGACTTCGAGTACCACATCAGTTTTATTTTCCGTGGGGTTTTTGATACCATTGGGGTCAAAAAGCGCATCACCCTGGAGAAAATCTTCTCTGACCATTCGTAATTGCAATCGCGATTGTATGCCAGTGCGAAAAGCTTTTTCGACACCGGTTTTGAAGCTTTGAATATCGCGATCATTGTATTTGTCAAAGGGTTTTAATCCGGTTTTGGCTTCCTCAATGACATCTGGATTGGCATAGGGCTTCGCTTCAAGATCTTCCGGTACCATTGTTGTAGTTAGCTTGTTAAGTGCTGTCAAAGAAGCGAATGTGGTCAGGTTGAATGCCCCTTTTTCGATGCGTTCTTGTGCTTTGGCGAGGTCAACACCTAACCTTTGCAGTTTGATGTTCGGTGATGTATCTAAAGTAATTTGAACCACATTCTTTAGACTCAAATCCCCTAAGTTGTTTTGCTCGGTAGCTGCCATTAAGGAGATGGGGGTAGCAATGATAACTGCCAGTATTAAATGTAAATATTTCATAGTAGTCACATTAGATATGCTGTTTTGCCGATTAATTTGAGGATGTCGTGGGTGTTTTCGAGATGGAAAAAATGATCTCCGGGATAATTTACTAGAGTCGCTTGATAGCTGCATAGCTCTTGCCAGGCGGCTATAGCTGAATAAGGCACCTCGGTATCGTGTGTGCCATGAAGAATCGTCATTGGGCAAGCCAAAGATATTATCTCTCGATGCTCAGGGGCCGTTTCAGCTAAACGGAAATCAGCTCTTAAAGTTGGTAATAGTAACCCCATGAGTTCGCTATCCGCAAGTATTGCTTGGGGGGTTAGTGAAAGCGCGCGAAGATGCTCAATAAATGCCGAATCTGTTAGATGATGTGTCATTTGCCTGGGTGCTATGAAGGGGGCCCGGCATGCAGCTAGAAATAGGTGAGCAGGGAGTGCGCAGCCCTTATCTTGTAATTCGAGGCTGCTCCAATAAGCAATAAGCGCTCCTAAACTATGCCCATAAAACATATAGGGGCGATCCAGTAGCGGGGCGATGTGAGTCATTAATTCATCTAATAAAGTTTGCCAGTCAGCGATTGCCGGTGTGCTGAGGCGATCCTCACGACCTGGCAGTTGTACGGCAATGACTTCAGTTGTTGCGGGCAAATTAGGCTGCCAGTTTCGAAACATTGAAGCACTGCCGCCCGCATGGGGCAAGCAGAATAAACGGGTCTGCGCAGCGTTGGATGTCGCGGAAGATCTGAGCCAGCCTGCTTTGTCGAGGAACCGATGATTCATTACTTGGTATTATCTGTCGCTTTTCTGGTGAAACGTATATTTTATTGGCTATCAAATATAAAACATAAATGAGCCGGTTTTTCTGTAAATTAACTGTAACTAACAATGCTGCCATAATCCATTTTTATGACATGGTCACCTAGATGGAAGTAGCGGTCATCATGGCTGACGGCAATAATTGTTTTACCGGCATCTTTCAGGTCAGGCAATAATGTATAATAAAAATAATTGCGAAACTCAGGGTCCTGGTCAGCGGCCCATTCATCAAAAATATAGATGGGCCGGTCTTCGAGGCGAGCGACGATATAGGCGAGTCTTTTGCGCTGGCCGGTGGATAAATCCAGCGAAGAGAATTTGCCATCCTGAAAATAAACTTTCTGTTCGAGCTGCATTAAACGTATTAAGGCATTGATACGTTCATCGGCAATATCCTGTATGCCATATAACCTATCAAATAAATGAAAGTCTGCGAAAATCAGTGAGAAAAGCTCACGGTAATCTGTGTAGAGCTGGTCTTGGATCAATTGGTCGTCGACATGGATTTCGCCTTGCGAAGGAAAATAGAGGCCACTTAATACCTTCAATAAGGTGGATTTGCCGCTGCCGTTACCACCCACAATAAATAGTAATTGGCCCGCATTGATTTGTAAATCGATCGGGCCGATGCCGAAGCCTTCCTGAGTATCAGGGCCCGCATAGTTGAAGTGAACGTCTTTTAACGTAATGGCCTGGAAATCCTTGAAAGGGGATGTGCTTGCCGGGGTTTTGCTGGTTTCGTCGTAACCTAGCCGATCCAGATCCGCTTCGAGTTTGCCCAGGTTCTCCGCGGCTGCATTGATGCGTGCCAGTTCGGGGAGTTCACTGATTAAAGCGCCGAGTGAGCCCATGAAGAAAAAAATCGCCATGACCAATTTGTTGACTGTGTCGCCATAGGATTGAAAAACGAGGGGTAATACGAACACCGTGGCCCCCATCATGATGTAAAAAGCGGCTTGGCCGAAAACACTGGCACTGACTTGTACGTGATTGGAGTCGTGTTTAAGGTGGCGCACATGATCAGACAATCGATCGATGCGACTCAGCAGGTCTTGGCTTTTGACATGATTGACACGGAGCTCTTTAAGGCCATCGAGTAATTGTTCCAGCATATAAAGAAACAAGCGATCCGCCTCACTGAGCTTGGCCAGTGCTGTTTTACTCTTAACCTGAAGTTTACTGTAAGCTAAAGCGCTCACCAAGGCAGCGATCCCGATCAGAAAAAACCCGACGGGCGATATCCAGAGGATATATAAGAAGACAAACAAGAGTGTCGAGCTTGCTTGAAGGATCGTGCGAACCGCAATAACCCCCTGGGAAATTGAATTGATATCCTGGGTTAAAGCGCCGTATATGCGGGCTTTGCCTTGTTCTTCGATAAAACGCAGTTTAGCGTTACGAACTTTATTGGCAATGCGCAAGCGGACATTGTATAAAACTTGCTCCGTTGCATCGGCGGCTACCATGTAGGCCTGATGCATAGTAATGATAAAAATCCCCAGCAATATGACAAACATGAAAAATTCGAGCATGATGAGCTCGTCATCACGGGCATTTTCCACAGCAGAATTGACGACTGCCATAATCAGGCTGCTCGAGAGGCCGCTGATAACGGATAGCGCAGCAATCTTAATGCGCGGAAAATTAGCATCGTTGATGAACAGCTGGATAACGTTCATGGGTTACCAGCCTCATGTTGATGCGTGAGCAATTGGAATATGAGTTCAAAGCGGCGATTGCTAGCGCGTCCGGCTGCGGTCTGATTGCTGGCAATGGGCTCGGTTTCGCCTTTACCCAAACTCGTGATGCGTTCTTTCGGGATTCCCAGATCAGCTAGGAAATCTGCGACCCACAGTGCCCTTTCGTTGGATAGGCGTTGATTGATTTGAGCTTTGCCCTGGTTATCGGTATGGCCGATTACCGTGATTTGCTGAATGCGCGAGAGGCCCAGGGCCTCAACAAGCTTTTCCAGACGCTTTTGCACGGCTGATGTCGGGGCAATAACGCCACTTTGCAGGGGCATTGTGGTCGTGTAGGCGATTTCTTTTTCTGCTGTCGAGACGTCACTAGCATGCTCGCTAGGGCAGCCATCTTGGGTGATGGCTGCTTGAGGTAGATTGCCGCCCATCTCGGGACAGGCATCCTGGTAATCAGGAACACCGTCTTGATCATGGTCTATAGCGCAGCCGCTGGCATTGACTCCATATTGAATTGCTTCAGCTGATTGCTGCGGGCAATCATCCCGGATATTAGCTACCTCGTCCTTATCACTGTCAAGCGGGCACCCCTTAGAGTCAATGCCTTGAGTAATATGCTCGGGCGGGGTGTCGCGGCACTGATCCTGATAATCCAAAACATTATCATGATCACGATCGGCCGGGCAGCCAATCGAATTGACCCCTGCCTCTATTTCCGCTGCCGTGTTATCTGGGCAGAAGTCACGATAATCCGGTATGCCATCCGTGTCGCTATCGATTGGGCAACCTTGCTCATTGATACCTTTCTTCAATGCAAACGGTTTATCATAGGGGCACGCATCATGAGTATCCGCAATCCCATCAGCATCCTGATCGTCTGCAGAGCGAGTCAGCTGAGCGCCGGGTTGTTGCTGGGGTTCGGGCTTGTTGCTTTGCTCTGTGGTTTGTTGTGAGCCAGACTCCGGCCTGAGTGGACAACCCTGTAATGGGCCATTTTCGTGAATGCCTCGCTGTAGCTCGGCTGGCGTGTTATTGGGGCATTGATCCAAGGCATCGATAATGGCGTCATTATCTGCGTCCCAGTCGAGACATTCTTTGAGTGGCCTAGCTTTTGTGGTGTCGGACTCGGATGCCATAATTTTTGAAATTTCCTGGGGAACGACTTCACCGATGAGACTTTGAGTCTTGATGCCTTCTTGGGTCAGTGTTTTCATAAAAATTTCTTTGGATTCGGCATCACCATTGTCGTAGAATGCCAACGACCCTGTTACCCCTATACAAGGTTCCATGAATCTGAGTTCATCCGCTATATCGATGGGTCTTAAAGAGTTAGCTAAAGAGCTGCCATAGGCGAGCGCGGTAATGCTATCGTAGCCGATTGCGGCATAGCGGTCGGGTATATGCCCATACTGACGATAATAGCGGGTGATAAATTGACGAGCCTGGGGTAACTGAGCGCTGTAAGCACTGGGAACGGTAAAACGAGGCGAGCGTTTATGGTTTTCCAGCCACTGGATCAGGCTATTCCAAAAGCGCTTGTTATCGAGTCCTTCGCTGCCAATGATCGGGGTTTCGGTCAGTCCCCGCTGGCGTAATTCGCGGAATATTTTTAGTGAGTTATTCGTGCCGGTGATAAGAATTATAACGTCATAAGGCTGGTTTTGCTGTAATCGTACTAAATCTACGGCCAACAACCGAAAATAACGGTCAGCAGCAGTCGCGAAAAACGATTGCTGCAGGACTAGCTTCATGCCATATTCGCCGGTAGCGGTAAAAGAAAAAGCAGAGCTCAGCTCCTGAGCGTATTCGCTACGATCGTTGAGCAAGACAATCCGCTCATAACCTTGGGCGTCGGCATAAGTAGCTAGCTTGCTAGCTAATACAATATTGTCAGGCAGCATGCGTAGCACATGCTGAGCCCCAGAGTTCGTCAATTCGGTGTTGGTTGCTGTCGGTGCGATATAAAGACGTTGATTTTGCTCATAGATATTGGCGGCAGGCAAAGCAAGGAAGGAGTTACGATGGCCGATAACCCCGAGCAAATTGCGTGAATCCTGCATGAATTGCCGGGCTTTACGATGAGCAATCGTTGTTAATTTTGATCCCAGCAATAGCACAGAAGAGCGTTTGAGAAGCTTGGCAACCCGTTTATCTCGTTCTTTGAAGACAAGTTTCAGTTGTTTACCGAGTATGCCTCCGGATTGATTAATCTCCTCAGTCGCAAGCTTGACCCCATTATAAAAAGTGCTGTCTTTAGAGGACCAGGCTACCCCCAAATAAATATTATTCTCTGTGTCCGGCGGCGTTTTCTGGCAGGCTGACAAAGTCAGCCAGAAAGGTAGAGTGATGATAAGTATAATGCGGATACGCCGAGACATTTTATGGATGCGTTAACGTTGATTTTGACTTGACGCCGTCGATTGCCGTAGGGAAAGGCTGGGGTTGGTGTTTGTGGCGCTGCTCTGCTCTGTATTTTGTGGGTTCTCCGGGCTGTTGGCCTCATTGGTTAAATTATTGTTTGAGTCATTGCCGCTGTCAGGGCGAGAGGGTATGGCCGTGTTTTGCCAGCCATTACCCAGGATCAACGGCAAGCCCTGATCTCCGGCACCGATTACAACAACTTTGGCGTTTTCAGACTTTGCCAGTTCTAGGGTTGCTTGAATGCCTTGCCAGCGTAATACTCGTTCATCCATTGTTGCCGCAACATTCCGTGCATAATCCCGGATTCCAGCAGATTCGATGCGCTTGCGCTCAGCTTCTTTACGTTCCCGTCGTATGCGGTATTGATAAGTCAAGTGACGCTGTTCTTCCATCAATTTTTCTTCGATGGCATTGCGTACTTCCGTCGGCAGAGAAACGCTGCGGATAATAATTTCATCGACAGTAATATATTTGCGACCGACTTCTTCAATGGCTTGGGAGATCAGTTCATTCAAAAGTTCGTCTTTATTGGTATAAACTTCTTCCGGTGTATGATTTCCCAGGCCTTTACGCAGGACGGATTCGATTTGCGGCAGAATGACCATTTGCGGATAATCAGGGCCCACTTCCTGATGCAGGATCCCTAGCAGCTCAAAAATAGGGCGATAACGTACTGATACTTTAAGTTCGATGGGGAGTCCGCCGTTGGTCAGGACACTGAATTCATGCTTAATAACCTGAACCCGCGCGTTGTAGCGAGTCATGATGTTCCATGGAAACAGAATATGCAGGCCTTCATTATAAACCCGCTCTGTCACCGTGCCGCCACGTAGTGGCTGATAAAGCACTCCCCCCTCACCTGCATGGATAATGATGAATACATGACGCCATAATACTAAGGCAATCAAGGTGATCACCATGGCTAACAACAGCAGATAGGGCCATTGTTCTTTGATTCTGACTAAAAAGTAGCGAAAGCGTGGAAAACGCGGCTTTGATTTTAGGGTTTTGTTTTTATTCATAAATCAGGCAAGGCAGCGTTTTGCCCATGTAGCAGGCGCCCTTAACATTATTGCATGGCAGCCTTTCCCGCCTCGGGGGAGGGGAAGCGCTGGATAATTGGTTTTCAAGGATTAATACAAATATTGGTATTGATAACAAGCTCAAACAGCCGGGGGTAAGGCGCTGCCTCGGCCCCCAGCCACCCGGCCCGCTTAATGGCAGCGAAGCATTGCTGGTTGATTTCCCTGGCTTATGGGTCATCGGGCGTTGCCTGGTAAGGCCTGGTAAATAGAGCCCGCCCGGTTTGCCTTTCGCCGCTGTCAAGTCACAGTCATTCTATGCTTGTTCTTTGCTCTTCAGGTCAGATGCTACTTGCTTGCCCTGTTGAAATTGCTCGGCAAAATACTCGCGGACATTTTCGGGCTTGAAGGTCAGGAATGTTCCACCTGCAGCGAAGTGCTGCATAAATACCTTGCCCAGGGCATAAGTAGCCGCGCCGTTCAGGATGACCAGACTGCTGGTTGAGAGAACATGGCCGCCTACTGGAATGAGCTTGCCAAGGCTCATGCCCAGACCAGCGGTCATAGTCGGCGTTGATGCCAGGGGAAGTGCCCCGCCGAGCAAGCTGGAAATCGCTGAGCGTGCCCATTCTTTTTTGAAGGGGATATCATAGAGCTTGGCCAGATCATGGATCAGTTTGAGCTGCAGGCCAAAAGCCAATGCCAAGTCAACCAATGGCAGAGGAACGACCCCCACCCCCATGGCCCCCAGGGTATAATTGCGAATCAGTCGATTCGCCTGGGAATCGCGATCCTGGGTGCTTAAGGTTTGCTCGGTATCCGCAGTGACCGGGTTTGTTGCTGCTAATGCTGCTGTTTCAGTCATGTAAAGACCTCCAGAAGTACGTTGAGAGCGAGGCAAAACCGACTCGTCGGTGATACACAACGTCTGTTATCAGGCAGGCCTGATCCAGGCATTGTTTTCTTATTGCTTTGATTTTTGGCGTTTAGAT
Organism: uncultured Ectothiorhodospiraceae bacterium; assembly: GCA_964345605.1. Classification (GTDB taxonomy): domain Bacteria; phylum Pseudomonadota; class Gammaproteobacteria; order CAYFSA01; family CAYFSA01; genus CAYFSA01. The sequence continues at coordinate 2,305 of CAYFSA010000036.1, read as the reverse complement.
ACGAGTACCAGCAGCGCGCTGACAATGGGAGTGAGCAGCACTGAGCCGAAAAAGTATCCCCAGAATCCCATTAACCGGTTGCGCCCCAAAAAACCGATTAATGCGCATAATAAGAGATACAGCACAAGCATGAGCAGGTGAAGCATGGCAATGATTCATCGTCTTTGAGTTGGGTTGGATTGCCAACATTCAATTGTTCTGCCATATTATGGGTTTTTATAGCGGTCATCGGACCTGTCCAAGGTCTGATGTTCAAGGTCCGACGATTGCAGCAATGACTCACTCTATCATCTTCATCGCGCTTTAGTAAAGCCAAATTCTGAATTGGAGGCGACGCCGGTAACGAGCATGAATGATACGTCTGTCGCGAATTGTTTAGCCGAGCTTCACCGACTCTTGGGTGAGCTTCTCGATCCTGTCGCAGTGTCATGGTCCTTGGGAAAAGTGTTCCATGGGAAAATGCGTAGCGAAGCCAATCAACGCCTTAAGCAATGGAGCCGTGATCAGGATTGCGGCATGGAGATAAGCATTGCGCAGGGGTGGCATATAGTATTGTGGCTGCCGCCTGTCACGCTGCGATTAACGCCTGATGCGTATGAGCCGTTTTCAGGGCTTCTTAATCAGGCCCGCTTGGCGGCTGAAACGTCCTCCATTGAGCATGGCGAGGCAATGCTGCTGCGCATTTTGAGCCTTTTCAATGCCTTTGGGCGCGAATTGCGAGTCATGGCGCCCCCCGACCGTGAGCAACGAATCGATCTTTTAAAGGTGTATTATAGTGCTCATCACGCTGGCCTGTTGCGCCGCGGCGAGGGCTACAGCACCTTGCGGTCTTTGCTGGATCAATTGCAGCAAGGCAAAGCAAGCGCTGTGCGAATTCCCACGGCGCAAGATTCGCCCGAATTGCATGCCTGGCGTTTGTTTGTTGCTTTCCCGCCGGGGCAAAGCAGCAGTATCCGCGAACGCTGCGGCAACATCGAGGCATTTGGCAATCCCTACCGGGATGCCCATGTTGGCTTTCGCCTGGTCCATCAGCCATCGACTTGTGCGCCGCCCGTCATGACAGCCCCCGCTGAAGAGTCCCAAGCCGACTCGTATGCTTCGAGCAACTCCATATCCGGGGCATAAGCTTCATGCTCGTGAGGGTCATCATCGTTGGCCCTGACCTCAGGCGCATCCCGGGTAAGGTCGATTAGGCCGGACTCGTTCGCCGCTGTCTGCGTATCCGGGTCCCATTCGCTGGTGTGCAGATTCGCCGCAATCATGGCGCGATAATAAGCCCCGCTGAGTGATTCCGAGGTGGTCGTTTGGATGGGATGGGACTCGGCCGTGTTGGGGCTCGAAGTATGCATTTCTCCAGGGGAGGCATGGGGTGATGACACCCCCGGGGCGGTGGCTGAAGACGCCGGCTGAGCAGTGGGGCGGTAAGACAAAGCGGTATCATAGGCCTGTCCGACCGACCCATCACGCCAGGTGACCGCGCTTTGGCCATGCACGAAGACGCCTTCGGCAGGATTGGACTCAGCGACAGCAGTCGTATCGAGCTCAATGGATTCGATACCCATCTCGTCCAGGCTACGGAATTCGCCGGCATCAGTCTGGCCGTCGGCATCGCGATCCTGCCAGACGCCGAAATCCTGCCAGCGCGCATCCGCCGCATCGAGGCGATGATTGCCGTCGCTATCGAAAGCCTGTTGCAACGCTTCCATATCGGTCTTGGCTTGGGGGGCATGGTCGGTGAAGACGAATTCAGCGCGATGCGTGACGGCGCGGTCGCCGTCCAAGTCGATGACCAAGAGACCGTCGTCGGGGCCGACCCAGGCGGTTGGGTCGGGGGTGCCGTCGTTGTTGAGGTCGAATTGTGCGGATGAATGGGCTAGACCCAAGGCTTCAATGCCGTCACCGTCGAGATCGAGCAAAACCGGCGGTACGCTATCGGTGAAGTCGCTGCTATCGATATCCCGGCCTAAACCCTTTATGGTAATAGTGACTTGATGACTTCCGCTATCGTCAAAAACGATTGAACGGTCAGTGCCATTAGCTGTTTGGTTCGCGATTAAGTCGTCTCTGGTAGCAGTAGTTATAGATGTGTCATTGTTAGTAAGGAAAAGTTGGTTTGTTCCAATATTAAAATCCCAAATCGTGTCGTTATCAGCCGAGCCCGCATCAGTTAATTCAAATTCAAATATGTCGTCGCCGCCCATACCGAAGAGGTCATCTGAGCCCGGTCCGCCATCCAGGACATCGTTGCCATTCCCATGGCCATGGGTTGTGCCGGGTGTCGATGTGTAGATATTCCCCAATTCGT
>CAYFSA010000035.1:14916-24938 GCA_964345605.1 uncultured Ectothiorhodospiraceae bacterium | reverse complement strand
ATGAAGTCTACCTGCGCCAGGCTCGGCCGTGCCTGCGGTGCCTTGGCATCCTGCGCGATCAGGGCCTGCATGAGCAGGAAGAAGGCACTTGCCGTGAGCAGGCCACCTACACCCGCCAGTAACCAGCGTACCATCAGGAGTGCCCTGGCTGGGCCGCGATGGAAATTTTCTCGACCCCGGCGGCCCGGATCTGATCCAGGACCTGCACCAACCGACCGGTTTCAGCCTGGGTATCGGCATCAATCACCACCGCCCCCTTGGGCGATTGTGCATGCAGGCGCTCGATATTGGCCCGCACCGCGCCGAGGTCGACCTCGCGACCATCGATCCACACCGCGCCGTTGGCACGAATCGCGACCAGGATATTGACATGCGGATTCGGCTCGGCTGTTGCGGCGCGCGGGCGGTTGACCTCGACCCCGGCAACCTTGACGAAGGACGTGGTGACGATGAAAAAGATCAGCATAATGAACACGATATCCAGCATCGGCGTGATGTCGATACCGGTTTCTTCCTCGCATTCATGGAAACGGCGACTGCGACGCATGATGATTCGCCCTCCTTAGGCAGGTTGTGCCGGGCTTGCCTGCTGCAGCGCCCCGGCCAGGCGGGTCTGGGCGTTACGCGCCTGTTGTTCCAGATTGAATGGAAAATACACCAATGACAGCGCCGCGATCATGCCAGCCATGGTCGACAGTGTGGCCTGCGACACCCCGTTGGCCATGGCGCGGGGATTGCCGGCGCCGAGGACCGCCATGGTCTCGAAAACCTCCAGCATGCCGAACACCGTGCCCAAGAGCCCCAGCAGGGGACAGATGGCCACAATGGTGCGCAGGGTCGGCAAGCCGCGGCGCAGGGCTTGGCCGGCCTGGGAAATCAGTGCCTCCTGATAACGGGCGCCGGCCCAACTCTGGGGTTGCGGGCCTTGGGCGCTCGCCGCCACTAAGGCCCGGCACTGCCGCGGATAGCCCCACAACAGGAACAAATAGCGCTCCAGCACCAGCGCCCAGCCACTCGCGAGGACCACCAGAATCACCCAGAGCACCGGGCCGCCCCGGTGCATGAGCTGCTGGAAGGGATCCAAGATCAGCCAGGTATTCATGCCGGTCGGCCTCGCTCTTCGGCATGCAGGGCAATCAAACCGGCCGCCTGTTCTTCCAGGATTTCCACCAGATGCCGGCTGCGGGCACTGAGCAGGGTGTGCAAGAAAATCAGCGGGATCGCGGCTGACAGCCCCAGGGCCGTGGTGACCAGGGCCTGGGAAATGCCGTCGGCCATCACCTGAGGATCACCGGTGCCGAACAGGGTGATGTCCTGAAACGTCTGGATCATGCCGGTTACCGTGCCGAGCAGGCCGAGCAACGGCGTCACCGCGGCAAGCAGCTTGATCAGCGGCAGGCGGCGCTGCAGCGCTGGACGTTCCTTGAGGATGGCCTCATCGAGTTTGCGCTCCAGAGTTTCGGTGTCTTCCTCGCGTTGGCTTTCATAATGCTGAATGACCCGCCCCAGGGGGTTAGCCGGGTGGGCCTCGCCGGTCCCCGCCAACTGCCGATGGATGCGCCGCTCGGCCAGGGTTAGCCGAATGCCGCGCTCGATCACCAGGACCAAGCCACCGGCGGTCAGCAGCACAATGAGATAGCCGATCAACCCGCCCTGGTCGAGGCGTTCGGGGAGAGTGGGGCGCTGGATCAGCAGCGACAGCAACTGCCCGCGCGTTGGGTCCAGCGCAAACGGTACCGGGCCACTGTCGGCCTCGATCAGGTCGGTTGCCGTGGCCCGCACGGGACCGGGGGGCTGTGCCGGCAATTCGACCAGCTTGCCCAACTCGCCGTCATAGTCGAGATAACGCCCGGCCGAGACGACGTTGAAGGTGCCAACTCGTACCACCTGCCGGGTCTCTTGCTGGCCATCCGGGGTGACCACTGGTGCCTGGAACCGGCTGACCTCACCGCTAGCGACAATGGCCTCGAACAGCGTCGACCAAAGCTGGCGCAATTGTGGCATGGTTGGCTGCGCTTCATTGCTGGCCAGGGCTGTCAGCGGTTTGAGCGGTTCGGGGTGCTCGGCCGTCAGCGGCGAGTCGGCGAGCACGGCCTTGACCTCCCGGGCCGTTTGCCGGGCTGCACCGAACAATTCGCCGAGATCGCCGGATTTCTCGGTGAGTTCGGCCTTCAGCTCGGCTAACTCATCGGTATTGGCCTCGAAATCGGTCAGCAATTGCTCGCGCTGGCGCTGGGCCTGCTCGAGTTTGGCTTGGGCTTTAGCAAGCAGCTCCCGGCGCTGATTACGGGCCTCCAGAAACTTGTTAACCCGGGCGCGCTGTTCAGCGCGCTCAGCGCGGGCATGATCGCGGACCGATTCCAGTAATTGCTGCAGATCCGCCGCGCTATCCGCCGCCGCGGCTAGCCGCGGCAGTCCACCGAGCAGGCAGGTACTGAGCAATACGAGTCCTAGGATAAGCCTCATTCGTCATCCTCCTGCGGGGCCGGCATCGGCAGGGTCAGCATCTCGGGGGCGGCTTGCTCTTTGGCAATCCGAATCCCTTGTTCGATGGCATCGCCATAGCGCCCTGGCAAAGCCTGCCAGCGTTGACTGTTGCGATCCCATTGGCCCTGACGCTGGCCATCGAGGGTCCGATAGAACAAAGCCAGCCGGCCAATGCGCAAAAACGCCACGTTGCGGGACTCTCCCTCGATCTCGATCTGGCCGCGATAAGTCGCAATGCGCCGGCCATGTTTGAGTTCGTCACGATAGGCCCGCAAAATCTCACGAAAGGCTTGGGCCGGGGTGCTGTCCGGGGCGTAGAGCTGCTCGCGCAAAGCCTTGGCATCCGCTAGCCGGGCCTCATGCTGGAAGGGTAAGTCCAGCTCGAGCAAAGCAACCAATTTATCCGCCATGGCGGCCATGAACGGCGTGATAGCTTCGCGGGTTTGCTCGATGGTCCCGATTTGCTGCTGTAAACGGCTAATGCGCTCGTTCTGGGCCTCAGTCTTGGCCGTCAGCTCCTGGTTATAGCGCTGGGTTTGCGCCAATTCGGCGCTGACCTTACGGTATTCGTCGAGCAGCCGCCGGGTTTCGTCATCCAGGGAATCGATGCGGCGCTGCATGGCGGCCGTGTCCTGATTTAATTCGGTTTGCTCCTGCTCGGCGGTCTGCAGGGCGTCCTCAGCGAACAGCGCGCCCGGCAGCCACAAGCATGCGGCCAGAAAACTGGCAAGGTTTATCGCAATTAGATGTCGATTCAAAGCGCTAGCCCGTGTGCGGTGAAATGATCAGGGATTATCGCAGGAATGATTCTTATTTGCAATGTTATCCCGACAATTGGGCCAACTCCAGGGAACTGGCGCCCTTCAGCAAGTGTGCTCAAGCCAACGGGTTGTTGTCTTGCGATCGCCAGCATTGTCGAACGTGGAATTTGGTGAGGCGGTACAAAGTGTTAGCAGGTGTATCGTGATTATCCTGATGGAAGGAAAAGCGCTAGGATGGCAGCGATCGAACACGCTTTCCCTTCAAGTTATATAGTTAAATCAAACCATCAGAACCTGGAGCGGCGTTGGGGCCGCTCGCCGCGCGGCTTGGCCTGATTGACCTTGATATTGCGGCCCTTGAACGCGGTTTCGTTCAAGCCCTTGATGGCTTTATCCGCTTCCGAGTTGTTCGGCATTTCGACGAACCCAAAGCCTTTGGACTGCCCCGTGAACTTGTCGCTGATTAAAGAAACGGACTCGACCTTGCCGAACTCGGAAAACGTGGTGTTAAGGTCGTCTTCGGTTACATTGTAGGGGAGATTCCCCACATATAGATTCATGGATTTTCCTCGATAAAGTGGGTTGCTTGCAATTGGGCCAACACGAACCAACCACACAAATTCGTGCCGGTTAACGAGCCGAGTAGCCGACTCATACGTACTATTGGCTTTGCGCTCCCAATCAACTTGGCTTCCTAAAGCCCCGGGGGTATATGGAGAAAAACAATGCACTCAAAACCTTTTGAAGTCGCGGGCGCTGCGCTTGAACGCTTTGGCGTGAACGTCGGCAGAATGGTTTCAGGCGCCCTTCAGGACAGTGGCAGGCAGTGTTCTCAAAGCGATGCACAACCCCCGTGTTCAATGCGCAGTATTGGTAAACTGACCTAAGAAACGTGGCCGCATGGCTGAGGCAAATTCGTTGCAAAGCATTGCCTCACTTACTTTAGAGGGCAAACGCTTAAAAGGCAACGTCCCGAAGGAACATTCCTTTCATGGAGGAACAATCTAAACGCGGTGGATCAGTCGCAGGGGTTATGTGAAGCAAATGACAGAAGCGGTGACGCAACAAATCAACTGGTTGCGGCAGGTGGCGCCCTATATCGATGCCCATCGCAACCACACGCTGGTTTTGGTGATGGCTGGGGAGGTCCTTGGCGGTGCGCAGTGCAAGCGGTTGATTCAGGATTTGGCACTGCTGCATGGATTGGGGATGCGGGTGGTGCTAGTGCATGGCGCCAGGCCGCAGGTAGAGGCACGTGTTGCGCAAGCGGGTTCGCAGTCCCGCTATGTCCAAGGTTTGCGCATTACCGATGAGGCCGCTTTGCAGGCGCTCAAGGCAGCGGTGGGGCAAGCGCGCTTGGATATTGAAGCCTTGTTAACCGCGGGGCTAGCCGATACTCCGGGCTTGGGTGATGGTATTCGCGTCGCCTCCGGTAACTACGTCATTGCCAAGCCGGTCGGGGTGCGCAATGGCATTGATTATCGTTTTACCGGAGAAGTGCGGCGGGTCGATACCAGCGCTATTCAAGGTTTGCTCGACCGGGGTTATCTCTGCCTGCTGCCGCCCTTGGGTTTTTCGAGAACCGGCGAGGTGTTCAATCTCAATGCGGCGGCCTTGGGGCAGGCAGTGGCTTCGGCTTTGCACGCGGATAAGCTGATTTATCTCGAGACGGTCGATTTCACGGGCCAGGCGCAAGCGCCCGGCGAGCTGAACAGGCGGGAGCTAGGTCCCGCTAAGGCGCGGGCTTTGGCGCAGGACGAGGCGAGGACGCCGGTCATGGCGGAGCGGCTGCGGCAAGCGGCGGCGGCTTGTTTGGATGGTGTGCCGCGGGTGCACTTGATCGATGCGCGCCATGATGGCGGTCTGCTGCTGGAAATCTACACCCGTGACGGGGTGGGTATGCTGGTGACCAACCAGCGCTATGAAGACATCCGGTCGGCGGCGATTGCCGATGTCAACGGCATCCTGGCGCTGATCGAGCCGCTGGAGCAGGAAGGTATCTTGGTTCGCCGCTCCCGCGAGCAACTGGAATTAGAAATCGACCGCTTTATCGTCCAGGAGCGCGATGGCATGGTGATCGCCTGCGGCGCGCTCTACACTTATGGCGACGGCAGAATCGCCGAGCTGGCATGTCTGGCCGTCAATCCTGATTATCGCAACCAGGGGCGCGGTGATCGCCTTCTGCAGCAAATCCAGGCCCTAGCTTTGAGAAATGGGATCCAGACCCTGTTCGTGTTAACGACCCGGACGGCCCATTGGTTCCGCGAGCGGGGCTTTCGCCCCGCCAGTCTGGACAGTCTCCCGATCGCACGCCAACAACTGTACAATTACCAGCGTAACTCATTGGTCTTTGTCAAACCGTTGCGTTAGCGGGCTTCCCAGGTTTGATGCTCGAGGCGTTCGTGCTTTTCTTGGGCTTCGATGGTCATGGTCGCGATCGGCCTGGCCTCTAAACGAGCGATTCCGATCGGTTCGCCGGTTTCTTCGCAATAGCCGTATTCGCCCTCCTCGATACGCCGCAGCGCCGCATCGATCTTGTTGATAAGCTTGCGATAACGGTCACGCGTGCGCAGCTCCAAAGTGGCGTCGGCTTCCAGCGTAGCGCGGTCGTTCACATCCGGCTCTTGCCAGTTCTCGTTGCGCAAATGGTCAATGGTGCTTTCTGACTCAGAAAGCAAGTGATTGCGCCATTCCATCAGTTTACGGCGGAAGTACTCGAGCTGCAGCGGGCCCATGTACTCCTCGTCTTCACTGGGCTTGTAACCCTCGGGTAAGGTCACACCCATACTGCCAATCCTCCACACTGCTGGACAAGTTAAGACATGATCACATAAGCGGCCAAGTATAGACTATGTTTGGCGTATGTGGTCGATCATTTTTTCTCCAAGAACGGATGTGTATCACGATGCGGTCCGAATCCCCTTTGCATGTTGTGCAGCTTACCGACATCCACCTTTGCCAGCCGCCGGGTGACCTCAAGGGCTCCGGCGTCAATACCGATGAAAGTCTGGTGCGCGTGTTGGCGGCTATCGCCGCGCAAGCATCACCCATCGATTTAATATTGGCAACCGGGGATCTGGCTCAGGACCCTTGTGCCGAAGTGTACCAGCGTTTGCGCCAGCGCTTGCAACAATTCGACCTACCTGTGTTGTGCCTGCCTGGTAATCATGATGAGCCTGCGCTGATGGTACAACATTTGGTCGGCGGCCATGTCCACATGCCGCCGGCCTGGCAGGCCGGACCCTGGCAAGTCGTGCTCCTGGATAGCAGGGTGCCCAACCAAATAGGCGGGGCATTGGCGCCGGCTGCCTATCAGCAATTGGCTCAGCAGCTTGCCGAGGGTGCCGAGCATGTCCTGATCTGTCTGCACCATCATCCTGTGCCCACCGGCAATGCCGCCATGGATCAATGGATGCTGGCCGAGCCGGCAACGTTTTTCAATACCTTGGCGGATTATTCACAGGTGCGCGGCGTCTTGTGGGGGCATATCCATCGCGAGTTCCACCGCCGGGCAGACGGCCGCGAACTCATCGGTTCGCCGTCGACCTGTATCCAGTTCAAGCCGACCGGCGGGGTTAGCGATGTCGAGGTAGAGACCCTGCCGCCGGCCTATCGCCGCCTGCAGCTTTGGCCGAAAGGCCGCATTTCCACCGAGGTGGTGTATGTACCGGCAGCTTCAGCAGATACGGGGTAGGGGGTCGTCCTCCAGCTCGTCGAGCAGCCGCTGGCCGCCGAAGGCCGTGGTAAGCACGACCTGGGCCGGGCCAGTGGTAACTTCACCGATAATGGCGGCGTCCGCCCCCCCAGGCAGGGCCTGCCAGGCCGCCAGGGCGGTGGCGGCGGCCTGTGGCGCGACCACTGCGACCACCCGGCCTTCGTTGGCCAGATAATAGGGATCGTAGCCCAGCATGTCGCAGACCGCCTGCACCGGCGGTTTGACCGGAATCTGCGGTTCCTCGAGGGTAACCTGGAGTTGGCAGGCGCGGGCGATTTCATTGGCGACCGTGGCCAGGCCGCCGCGGGTGGGATCGCGCATGAAGCGGGTGCCAGCGATCGGCAGCAGGGCCTGGCAGAGCGGCAGGACGCTGGCGCTGTCGGACTGCAAATCACCGCGCAAACCGAATTGCTCGCGGGCAAGCATCACGGCAGTGCCGTGATCGCCCGCCGAGCCGCTGATCAGCAGCCGATCGCCGGCCTGAATTCGATCCATACCGAGCTGCACTCCGGCGGGACGCAGGCCAATACCGGTGGTGGCCAGATACAGGCCGCTGCATTCGCCATGCGGTAGTACCTTGGTGTCGCCGGCGACCACCTGCACGCCGCAGCCGCTGGCAGCCTTGCCTAGGCTGGCGATGTAGTGATCGAGCTCGCCAAAGGTCAGTCCTGCCTCGATAAAGGCATTCAGGGTCAGGTAACGGGGCAGGGCACCGGCGACGGCCAGGTCGTTCACCGTGCCATGCACGGCCAGCGAGCCGATATCGCCGCCGGGAAAACTCAGCGGCTTGACGGTGAAGCCATCCGTGGTCATGACGGGTAGGCCTGCGCCCAGCGTCAACGGCACAGCGTCCGCTTGCAGATCCAGGCCGGTATTGGCCAGATGGCGGCCGAAAACTTGATCAATCAAGTCGTGCATGAAGCGCCCACCATTGCCGTGGGCTAGGGTGATGGGGGTATCGGGGTCGAGGGCCATAGTGTTGAACGCTTGTGAAGGGCAACGATATAGGCAATTGTAGTCATATTCGTTAATCCGCCCACAACGCGCCGAGCGCGAAGTAGATAGCATCGAATGGCGCGACGCTGACCTCGGCGTCGCCGACCAGGCTGGTCAGCGATACCCATTGGCCGTCTTTGAGGGCGAAGGCCTCGAGGGTCCGGGTGTCCGGATCGATCTGCCAACAATAGCTGACCCCGGCGGTGGCATAGCGAGGCATTTTCAGCATGCGGTCGGCCCGGGCGGTGGCTGGCGAGAGGATTTCGCACACCCAGTCCGGGGGCAGTTCGAACCAGGCGGTGTCGGGCAGTTTGGGCAGGCGGTCCCGTCGCCAACCGGCGAGATCGGGCACCAAGATGTCGCCGTGCAGATGGAGCTCGGGTTCATCGAGAAGCCACCAGCCGCCGGGGCCACCATTACCCTGATCGAAAGGAGCGCCAATTTTGATGCCCAAGGCCGAACTGGCGCGCGCATGCCGCGGGCCGGGCCGGGGGTGGGCGTATAATTCACCGGCGATGATCTCGCCGACCTGATGCTCGGGCAAGGCGAACAGGTCGGCATAGCGGGCGGGATGCGACGGGGCTACGGGTTCAGGTTGCATAGGACCTCCGTGCAGTTGCTGCCGGTGTTGCTGGTGATTCAATCATAGTGCAGGCGCGCTTACGCAAGTGGGAATGTTTGTCGATTTGCTCGGACAAACATAGGACTTAACCTAATTTATTTAATCATTCTTGGAGCAAGAAGCAACCATTATGAGTCGATCGACAGCCGTTCCAAAGCATCGCGGTACCCGTTTATGGCGTCTTGGCCGCCTGGCCGGCGGTATGGCCGGGGGGATGTTATCCGAAGGCATGCGCCAGTGGTCGAGCGGCAAGCGCCCGTCCGGCCGCGAGCTGTTTCTCACGCCCGGCAATGCCCAGCGCATGGCCGACCAGCTCTCGCAAATGCGGGGGGCGGCCATGAAAATGGGGCAGTTATTGTCCATGGAGGCCGGCGAAATCTTGCCCAAGGAGTTTGTCGAGGTCCTCGATCGCCTGCGCGAGGACGCCCATTACATGCCGCATCGCCAATTGATTCGGGTGCTGGATGAGGCCTGGGGCGAGGGCTGGGAGCGGCGCTTTGTGCATTTTCCGTTCACGCCGATGGCGGCGGCGTCGATCGGCCAGGTGCATAAGGCCCGGCTCAAGGAGGGTCCCGAAGTCGCGGTAAAGGTCCAATACCCCGGTGTGCGTGAAAGTATCGCCAGCGATGTGGACAATGTCGCCCGCCTGATCCGCTTGTTCGGTATCTTTCCCGAGGATATGGACTTGACCCCGATGATGGAGGAGGCCAAGCAACAGCTCTACGCCGAGGCGGATTATCGGCAGGAAGGCGAATGGATTCGCACTTATGCGGCGCGCCTGGGCGAGCAGGATACCTTCGTCCTGCCGCAGGTGGTCGAGGATCTGACCACCGAGCATGTGCTGACCATGACCTATGTCCCCGGCGAGCCCATCGAAAGCCTGCTCGATGCCCCGCAATGGCTGCGCAATGAGGTGGCGGCACAGTTCATCGAGCTGACCTTTCGGGAAATCTTTGGCTGGGGACTGGTGCAGACCGATCCGAATTTCGCCAATTATCGCTATGACCGGGAAACGGGCCGGATCGGTTTGCTCGATTTCGGCGCTACTCGCACGTTCGGCGAGGATACCCAGCAGCATTTGGCTGCCTTTTGTCGGGCTGCCATTGAGCAGGACGGTGATACCATGGTGGCGGCCGCCGTGGCCGCCGGCTATTTCGCGGCCGAAGAGGCCGAGCGCTATCATCGGGATTTCGCCGAGCTCGCCCTGATCGCCGCCGAGCCCCTGCGCGGCGGCAGTTATGATTTTGGCCAAACCCGCATTAATAGTCGGATTCGTGATCGCTTATTGGAAATGGACTTTGACCGCCGCTTCCTGAAGCTGCCGACACCCGAGCTGATGTTTGTTCAGCGCAAGCTTGGCGGGCTGTTTATGTTGGCCGTGCGATTGCGCGCCGAAGTGGATGTGGGCGCGATCGTTCAGCGCTACTTAGCAGCGTATTGA
>CAYFSA010000035.1:4529-14816 GCA_964345605.1 uncultured Ectothiorhodospiraceae bacterium | reverse complement strand
GCGCGCCGAAGTGGATGTGGGCGCGATCGTTCAGCGCTACTTAGCAGCGTATTGAAAAGGGTCCAAGTTAATACTTTGATACCTTGTCGGTTTGCAACCAAGTCACTAAAGTGACGTCACCAAGCTACCTTCTATCACTTGCCATCAAATCCCTGAATGGATCGTTCATTGCCCTATTCATCGCCCTATTCATCGCCTTTTCAGCCGCTTGACGAGAAAGCCATATGCGTTCTGCTAGATAATGTCAAAGAGGTGATTTTTCAAACCGATGCGCAAGGTTTATGGCAATTTCTCAATCCGGCGTGGACCGAGCTGACGGGATATGAGGTCGAGACCAGCCTGGCTACACCGTTTCTTGACTATGTGCATCCGGATGATCGTGACGCGAATCAGGCCGAGTTCTTGCCTTTGATCCGGCGGCAGAAGGACTTTTGCCGCCATGAGGTGCGTTATCTGCAGCGTGACGGCGGTTGCCGCTGGGTTGAGGTATATGCCCGGCTGAAGCTGAGCGAGGCCGGCGAGGTGCTGGGCACGATCGGCACGCTGTTCGATGTCAGTGAGCGCAAGCGCGTGGAGACCGAGTTGCGCGCCAGCGATGCCCGCTATCGCAGCTTCATCGAAAACACCACCGAAGGGGTGTACTCCTTTGAAACTGCCGAGCCTGTACCGGTCAACTTGCCTGCTGATGAACAGATAGAACATTTGTATCAAGGGCGTATCGTAGCTTGCAATGACGCCTTGGCAAGAATGTATGGCTATCCTGATGCCCAGGCGTTGATGGGGGTTACCCTGGCCGAGCTCCATGGAGGGGCTGACCGGCCGGAAAATATTGCCTTCCTCCGAGAGTGGATTCAGGCTGGTTATCGGATCAGCCAGGCCGAATCGCACGAAACCAATGTGGCGGGTAATGATATTTGGTTCTCGAATTCGGTCGTGGGCGTTGTCGAGGCGGGTCAGCTGGTGCGGGTTTGGGGCTCGCAAACCGATATTACCGAGCGCAAGCGGGCCGAGGAGCGGCTGCGTCTGGCAGCCAGTGTTTTCGAGAACACGGCCGAAGGTGTCATTATCACTGATCCGGCGGGCACGATCCTGGACGTGAACCGGGCATTCAGTGATATCACCGGCTATGCCAAAGCGGAGGTGACCGGCCGCAATCCCAGCGTGTTGAAATCCGGCCATCATGATGGGCCGTTTTACGCGACGCTATGGCGCAGTCTGCTTGAGGCGGGGCTGTGGCGCGGGGAGATTTGGAATCGGCGTAAGGATGGCTCGATCTACCCGGCCTGGCTGACCATCAGCCAGGTGCTCGATGCCCAGGGGGAGGTGACCCACTATGTCGGCGTGTTTTCGGATGTCAGCCGGCTCAAGCAGTCCCAGGCTAAGCTGGAATACCTGGCCAATCACGATGCCCTCACCGATTTACCGAATCGCTTATTGTTGACCGAGCGGCTCGAGCAGGCCATCCGCCATTGCCAGCGGCGCGAGCAGGGCTTTGCCCTGATTTTTCTCGATCTCGATCATTTCAAGCATATCAACGACAGCTTCGGGCACCCGGCCGGCGACCAACTGCTGCATGAGGTCGCGCGGCGGGTGGTGGGGTCGGTGCGGCAGGACGATACCGTGGCACGCGTCGGTGGTGACGAGTTCGTGGTGCTGCTGGAAAATCTCGCGGATCCGCATAAAGTCGCCAATCTGGCTTGCCAGCTGATTCGCGATTTGAACGCGCCGCTGGTGCTCGAGCAGCGTGACATTCGGATCACCGCGAGCCTCGGTATTTGCACGTATCCAACAGATGGTGCCGATGCCTCGACCTTGATGCGCAATGCCGATGCCGCGATGTACCGGGCAAAAGACCGCGGTCGCAATACCTATGAGTTTTATACCGAAGAACTGACCCGTAATGCCTTCGAGCGGGTGTTATTGGAAAACAATTTGCGACAAGCCTTGGAACAGGACCAGCTGTCGCTGCTCTATCAACCCCAGGTTGCCTTGCCGACAGGGCGCACTTGTGGGGTGGAAGCGTTGCTTCGCTGGTGGCATCCTGAGTTGGGTCCAATCTCGCCGGTGCGGTTTATTCCATTAGCGGAAGAATGCGGTTTGATATTCCCGATCGGCCAGTGGGTGCTGCGCATGGCTTGCCGGCAGGCTAGCGAATGGCTGTCGCAGGGCTTGGCATTCGGGCGCATCGCGGTCAATGTCGCCGGCCCGCAAATTCAGCGCGGCGGCTTAGCAGACAGCCTGGCGACCATTCTCAAGGAGACGGGCTTGCCGGCAGATCGGTTGGAGCTGGAGATAACCGAAAGTTTTATCATGCAGGAGGCCGAATCCGCGATCAACGAACTCAATGCCCTGCGCGCGCTCGGCGTGCAGTTGGCTATCGATGATTTCGGTACCGGCTATTCTTCGTTGAGTTATTTAAAGCGCTTGCCGATTGACAAGCTCAAAATCGACAAGTCCTTTATTCAAGACATTCCCACGGACAGCAATGATGCGGCGATCACTTCGGCTATCCTCGCCATGGCGCATAACCTCGATCTGGCCGTGATCGCCGAAGGGGTGGAAACCGCTGCGCAGGCCGAATTTCTGCATGCGCAGGGGTGTCGGGAGGTCCAAGGCTATTACTTCGCCAAGCCGCTGGCGGCAGCTGATTTCGCCCAGTTCGCCGGCAGCGAGGCAGCACTCACCTGCCGTAAGCGGTAGTGGGGACACTGCTGGCCGCAGCGATCCCCACTCGGGCTAGCTGACCGACTATTTGGCCGTTGCTTGAGCGGTCTGCGGGGCTTTTTTGCCTTTGCCTAAAACGAACCGCCACTCATGCTGCAGTCCCATGTAGAGCGCAATGCACATCGCTAACAGCACCAGGGTAAAGGGCAGGCCCACGGTGATGGCCGCCGCTTGCAGCGCGCCTAAGGCATCGGCACCACCACCGAACAATAACGCCCCGGCAATCAGGCCTTCCATAGTGGCCCAGAACACCCGCTGCGGCACCGGCGCATCGAGCTTGCCGCCGGCGGTGATGCTGTCGATGACCAGCGAGCCCGAGTCCGACGAGGTAATAAAGAACACCAGTACCAAGATAATCGCCAGCGACGAGGTCACTGTGGCCAGCGGCAGGTTCTCCAGCATCTGGAACAAGGCCAGCGAAACTTCGCTGATGCCGCCCGCAAGTTGCCCGACCCCTTCTTTCATTTGGTCCAGGCCAGCGCCGCCGAAGGCGCTCATCCACAGCACGGTAACCAGGGTCGGGACCAGCAGCACCGCGATAATGAACTGCCGCACCGTGCGTCCGCGGGAAACCCGGGCAATGAACATGCCCACAAACGGCGACCAGGAAATCCACCAGGCCCAGTAGAACACGGTCCAGCCGTGATAGAACTTGTCGTCCTCGCGGCCCATCCAGTTGCTCAAGGGGATGATGTTCTCGACATAGGCCCCGGCGGTGCGGGCGATTTCGCCGAAAATGCCGAGGCCGGCTCCGACCCCAATGACGAACAACATCAGCACCAGGGCCAGCGACATATTGATATTGCTGAGCAGCTTGACGCCGCCATCCAGGCCCCGTACTACCGAGACGATGGCGAAGGCGGTCACACCGATGATCACGGCAATCTGGGTGTTGATGGTGTCCGGGATGCCGAACAGGTAGCTCAAGCCGCTGGTCGCCTGTTGGGCGCCGAAGCCGAGCGAGGTGGCCAGACCGAAGATGGTCGCCATGACCGCGACGATGTCGATGATATGGCCGAACCAGCCCCAGGAGCGGTCCTTGATAAAGGGAAAGAACGCCGATCGGATGGTCAGCGGTAAGCCTTTGTTATAGGTGAAAAAGGCCAGTGACAAGGCGACTACCGCGTAGATGGCCCAAGGATGCAGACCCCAGTGGAACATGGTGGCACCCAGCGCCAGCGTGGCGCCTTCCGGGGTATTTGCTTCGACGCCGAGTGGGGTGCCGTACCAGGCGCTGTAGTAAGCGGCCGGCTCGGCGACACTCCAGAACATCAAGCCGATTCCCATACCGGCGGCGAACAGCATGGCGAACCAGGAGAGCAGGGAAAACTCTGGCTTGGCATCAGCCCCGCCTAAGCGCACTCCGCCGACCGGCAAAACGATCAGGATCAGACAGAAGATCACGAAGATATTGCCGGCGACCAGGAACAACCAGTCAAAATTCGCGATGGACCAGGCTTTGCTGCCGTCGAAGGCCTGCTTGGCCTCGCCGGGAAACATCAGGGTGCCGATCACGAACAGCAGCACCATTAGACTGGAGATGACGAAGACGGGATTGTGCAGGTCCATGCCCCAGGCACGGATATTGTCCTGGCCGACTTCGTAGTCGGTATCGTAACGGTTTGGCATCGATTAGCTCCGTTGCGGTTTGGGTTGTGACGGGCCCGGCAAGCGCGCTGCAGGCGCTTACACGAGTCCACAGCCAAACTCAGGAGCCGGCCCGGACTCTGGTGACAGGGAGCTAATGGCAGTGCGCCATACCTACACGTGCTCGCTCGAGCCCTCGCTGGCCGCACGACTCCGGGCGAGTCCTGCCTGCCAGCTGCGGAAACGCCGGCGCACGAGGCACGGCGCGAACAGTGACTCACGGCATTGAGTCAGCCGTGGTCGCTGAAGAGGCATGCCGATGGAGTTGGCAATAGCCTGTTGAGCAGAGTTCTTAACACTCTGCCTGTCTTAAGGGCGTTAACCTAGCAGGCCTGTTGAGGTGAAAACAAGTCGAGGCCAGCACATTGCAGGTGCCCGCGAGCGACCTTGTGGGTCTCGAGTTAATACCTTTTTACAAAGCTTTTGTTATCGGGTTCCCGAACTTTGCTGCTGGCGGTGGCGGCAGCCCCGGTATCAGGGAGATCAAATGACCTGACCGGGCCGGGCCGCCGCCGGCCAGTGGGGTTATGCCTTCACCCGGAACTGCTCCACCAGATGCTTGATTTGTTCGGCCAGCTGCGCGACCCGTACGCTGGTATTGGTCATCTGTGAAGCCCCGCCGGCGGTTTCGTCGGCCACTTGGCTGATAGAGACGATGTTGCGGTTGATCTCTTCGGCAACCTGGCTTTGCTGCTCGGCGGCGCTGGCGATCTGGGTGTTCATGTTGTTGATGGTGGAGACGGCGCCCGAGATCGTCTCCAGTGAGGTGCCGGCCTGTTCGGACTTGCTGACACTGGCGCGGGTCCGCTCGCGGCCTTCTTCCATGGTCTGGACGGCTTCATGGGCACCGGATTGCAGGCGTTCGATCATTTCCTGAATCTCCTGGGTCGAGCGCTGGGTACGCTGAGCGAGGGTGCGGACCTCGTCGGCCACTACGGCGAAGCCGCGGCCCTGATCGCCGGCGCGGGCGGCTTCGATAGCGGCGTTGAGGGCCAGCAGATTGGTTTGCTCGGCGATGCCGCGGATGACATCCAGGATGCCGCCGATATCGGAGGTTTCGTTTTCGACCCGGTGAATGACCTTGGCGGCTCGCTCGACATCGTTGGCTAACTGATTGATCGCGTCGATGGATTCGCGGACTACGGTGCTGCCGCTCTGGGTTTCGGTTTCGGCCTGGCTGGCAGCGCTGGCGGCCTCGCCGGCATTGCGCGCGACTTCCTGGACGGTGGCGGTCATCTCGTTCATGGCCGAGGCGACCTGATCGGTTTCGCTCTGCTGGCGGGTGACGCCCTGACTGGTCACCTGGGCCACATTCGACATGTCCTCGGATGAATTGGCCAATTGCGCGACCAGGGTGCTGGTTTCGCCGATGACATTCTCCACTTTTTCCACAAAGCGGTTGAAGGCGGCCGAGAGCTGGCCGATCTCATCCCTGCCGGTGAGTGGTAGGCGCTGGGTCAGGTCGCCTTCGCCATCGGCAATCGCCTGCATGGCCCGCATAACCTTGGTGACCGGGCTGACGATCACGAGCGTACCGATCCAGGCCATGGCGAGGCCCAATAGCAGGCCGCTAACCAGCAGTGTGATAATGTAGGTGGAGGTTTTTTCGATCGTCGCTTCCAGTTTTCGCTGCTTGGCCAGAATGTTGTCCTGGACGGTCGAATACAGATTGAGGCTGATTTGGGTCAGTTTGGCGCCGAGCTTTAGCAGGGGCGGCGTGTCGATGGCGTCGGCTGCTGCCACGGAAGGTTCGGCGGGCATGGCTAGCAGGCGCTGCAGATTGTCCTGAAAATCGGCCTGGGCCACGCGCAATTGTTTCAGGGCCTGTGCTTGCGCCGGGCTGAAGGCGTCGACCTGTTGCTGGAGCTGATCTAACAGGGTTTGGATCTGGTTGGTATCGGCTTGGAGTTGCTCGGCCTGCGATTGACCCGGATTCAGCAAATAGGCCCGCAGGTGATTGGCACGGTTGGCGATCGCAAAGCGCAGATCCTGGATATGCCGGAGCCATTCGCGCTGGGTGCTGCTGATGGGCTGCTGGCGGGTGGCTGCCAATAGCTCGGCCAGGGTTGCGAGCATCTGCTGGCCCGGCTGGATCAGGGCTTGTTCAGCAAATGCCCGCGGCTGCGAGGTGGCGCCTGGCGTGGACGGTGCTGACGATGTCCTGGACGCGAGCTCGCCTTGCAGGCGTTCGAGCGTGGCGGCGCTCTGGTTCACCCGTTCCCGGTAGGCGGGATTCGCCTGGACGACCGGATTGTTTTGCAGAGGCTCGAGATCGCTGCCGATTTGGTTTAAGGCAGTGATCAATGCCTCGCGGTTGGCTTCGTTTCGTGCAGCCAGATATGCTTGTAAGTGCCGTTCGGCAGCAAAGCTGGTCATGACGAGCGTGCCGATTTGCGCGCGGGTTGGTTGTTGGGCCTGGGCTGCGGTCACGACCTGCTCGGTGTTGGCGATAAAACGCAGGGCCAGCAGAGCGATCAGAACCAGCAGTAGCACCAGTGCGGCGATCCCGGTCCAGAGTTTATAACGAAACGAAAGATTCGGCAGCAGGCGGCTCATGTACATACCTCTAAATATTTGGCTGAATCCGTGAAAGGTGGCTCACAGCGGCCATCGGCATTAAATAGCAATGGTAAAGCATGTCATTGTCAGGGAACCAATACTGTATCAGTTTAAACTCAATGAATAATGCCCATCTTGTCATAAGAGGGGCGACCTGTCGGTCGCCCGGTTTCGATTGACGTTGGGTTTGTGTTTATATACAAATGTTCTTGTTTTTGATAACCGTTCTCACTATCATCGTTTTATGGACCAATCGAACCAGCCTAACCCAGCATCGTCTCCGGCAAGTCCGCCTACCGACCTAGGGACGGAGCGGGCGCTCAGTGTGTTGCCGGGCGACCCGTTTTACCTCAGCGAGGCCCGGCCGGGGCAGCGCCTGCGACTCGAGCGGATCGAGGCCGGCCGCCGCCTGCATGCGCGGTTGATCAGTATGGGTCTGCCGCTCGGCAGTGAGGTTACCGTACTGCACAATCGTGCCGGCGGGATTGTCCTGGCTACAGGCAGCGGCCGCTTCGCCCTCGGCAAAGGCATGGCCAAAAAACTGATTGTCCGTCTCCTGCCATGAGTATTGTGCCATGAATACACCGATATTTGCCTTGTTGGGCAATCCCAACTGCGGCAAGACGACCTTATTCAATGCCCTGACCGGCAGTCGGCAGCATACCGGGAATTGGCCGGGCGTGACCGTGGAGCGTAAGGAAGGGCGTTTCGACCATGCCGGGCAAACCTATCAAGTGATCGACTTGCCCGGCACTTATGCGCTGGACGATACGGCTTTATCGGAAGACGAACGGATCGCGCGCCATTTCGTTCTCTCGGGTGAAGCACAACTGATTGTGTTGGTTATCGATGCGGCTAATCTGGAGCGCGGGCTTTATCTGGCCACGCAGGTTGCCGAGGTGGGCCTGCCCATGCTGCTGGTGCTCAATCGCATGGATGTGGCTTACGCGCGCGGGCACGAGATCGACACTGAGATTCTCGCTGAACGCTATGGCTGCCCGGTGCTGACCACAGTGGGTCACCGCTTGCACGGCACTGAGGCCCTGAAAGCGGCGATGGTGGCTCAGCAAAGTGAATCGCTCACCCGCGAGCATCGGGTGGTTTATGCCGAGCCGGTGGAGCGTGCCCTGGATGAACTGGCCGAAGACGCTGCCGGCAACAGTCAAGCGCAAAACTGGCCGCGGCCCCGCTGGCTGGCTTTGGAGGCTTTGCAGGGGCGTGAGGATTGGACCGCCACGCTGGGGGCGACCACGGTCGAGCAGGCTGTGCGGTTACGCGAGACGATTGAGGCCGAAACAGGCGAGGACGTCGATATTCTGATCGCCGATGGCCGTTATGCTGCGGCCCGCGAGCTTGCCTGCACTGCCCTGCACACGAGTGATGCTACGGTGAGCACCTGGTCGGATCGTATCGATAACGTCATGCTGCATCGCTGGTTCGGCGTGCCGATTTTCCTCGGCGTCATGTATTTGCTGTTTCTATTCAGCATTAACTTTGCCGATGTGCTGATTGCCCCCTTCGAGACCTTATCGGGGGCGATTTTCGTGCATGAATTCGGCCAGCTTATCACGGGTCTCGGTGGCCCGGATTGGCTGCGCTTGATTCTTGCCGACGGCATCGGCGGCGGGATTCAGGTGGTGGCGACTTTCATTCCAATCGTCGGTTTCCTCTACCTGTTCCTGTCGCTATTGGAAGATTCCGGTTACATGGCGCGGGCCGCGTTCGTCATGGATCGGTTCATGCGTGCCCTGGGCTTGCCGGGCAAAGCCTTTGTCCCGTTGGTGGTCGGTTTCGGTTGTAATGTCCCGGCCATCATGGCGGCGCGGACTTTGGACAACCCGCGTGAGCGGATTATTACCGCCCTGATGGCCCCATTTATGTCCTGTGGTGCTCGCCTGGCTGTGTATGCCTTGTTCGTCTCGGCATTTTTCCCCGCCCATGGCACGAACCTGGTGTTTTTGCTGTATCTCATCGGCGTGGCCGCTGCCATGCTGACGGCCATGCTGCTCAAAGGTACGATGCTTCCCGGCGAGAGCCAGCCTTTCCTGATGGAGCTGCCCAGTTATCAGGTGCCCACCCTGCGGGGGGTTGGCTTGCGGACCTGGGACCGCCTGCGGGGGTTTGTGATCGGTGCCGGCCAGATCATCGTGCTCATGGTGCTGATATTGAACGTCATGAGCACGGTCAGCCTGGATGGGCGCATGGGCAATACCGTGGCCAGCGATGAATCCGTGCTCGCCGATGTCGGCCGCAGCGTGACCCCCGCATTGGCCCCCATGGGTATCGAAGCCGACAATTGGCCGGCAACTGTCGGTCTGCTGACCGGTATTTTGGCCAAGGAAGTCGTGGTCGGTACGCTCGATACCCTTTATGGGCGTTTGGCAGCCCGTGAAGAGGGCGGCTCACCCGCAGCCACAGTGGAGCCATGGCAACAAGTCGCCTCAGCGTTTGCAGCGATCCCTGCAGGGCTGGCGGAAACCGCTCGCAATCTTGGCGACCCGCTGGGCTTGCGCGTTTTGCGAAGTCAGGAGCCGGCTAGCGAGCTGGAGGTGAGCGCCGGCACATTCGGTGAAATGGCGGCGCGATTCAATGGCGGGGTCGGGGCATTCGCCTATTTGTTATTCGTCTTGTTGTATTTTCCCTGTGCCTCGGCGACTGCCGCGCTCGCCCGAGAAATCGGGCCGCGTTGGGCGATGTTTTCGGTGGTCTGGAGTACCAGCCTGGCCTTTGGCTTGGCGACGATATTCTACCAACTTGCGACCATCATGCAGCATCCTTACACCTCGCTGGCGTGGGTGATTGGCCTGCTCTTGCTATTGGCCGCAGCAGTGGCCTGGCTGCGGTATAAGGCCCGCAACGATCGTAGTGATAAGGGCAGCGGCTTGCCTGGCTATTCCAAACTGGCCGTCGATTCCCAGGCGGCTTGCCGGCATTGCGGCTGAGCTTGTTAGTAGGCCCGGCCATGCTGCAGGAAATCCGTGATTATTTGCGCGTCCGCGGGCGCGCCTCAGTGAAGGATATGGCACATTATCTGGGCAGTGACGAAACTGTAATTCGCCATGCCCTGCGCCAATGGGAATGCAAAGGTAAAGTCCGGGCATTACCTGCCGGGACGCCATGCCGGGGTTGTCGGCTTTGCAAGGCGGATGAGATCGAGCTGTTTGAATGGTGTGGATGATGTTCGAAAGTGGATGAAACTGAGCAGGCAGTATTCTGGAAAGGGAGTTGGCCGTTACGATCCCTTGGCTAGAGCCTTAAGTGAATTCCTGAAATAAGCGTTGCGATATCAATAAACTCCCAGTAATAAACTCCCAGTAATAAACTCCCAGTAATAAACTCCCAGTAATAAACTCCCAG
>CAYFSA010000035.1:0-4301 GCA_964345605.1 uncultured Ectothiorhodospiraceae bacterium | reverse complement strand
AATAAACTCCCAGTAATAAACTCCCAGTGTGGCCTAACCGCCTGGATAAGCAGTGCGTTGGCTAACCTTTCAAACCTATACGCCAAACCGCTGCGTTGTTAAGTCGCATCAAACTTGACTGTAAGGCCAACCATCCCCAATACGTGAGCAGACCTTTCGGCAATGGTCCATGACTGGATTGGGTGCGAATGAACGCAATAATTTGCCGAGAGGGTTTGACAAAGTTGTGATGCTCGACTATTGTGCATTGCAACAAATGCTGCACCGCACAACAACCGACCGGAGGTCCTCCCGATGACTGACAATTACAGCAATATGACCGAGTACACCCAGCAGTTCTTGGATAATCTGCGCCAGCTGAGCGATATCAATATGCGCACCTGGGAAAAGATGATGGAGCGTCAGTTCAAGATGTCTAGTTCTTACGTAGAAATGGGCGCCAAGAATCTGGATAATCTGGCCAAGGCGAAGGACTATCAAGAAGCGATGACGCAACAGGCGCAAATGTTGCAGGACTTCGGCAATCAGTGGGTCGATGCCACGCGCGAGATGTCCGAGGTGTTCAATCAGTCCATCAAGGATATGAATCAATTGGTGGAAAAGGGCATGAGCCAGGTTCGTGACAGCGCCAACAAAGCCTGACGCGATTCGCGGTTAGTCCGTCGCCGAAAGTTGCCAACGGAGGCCGGGCAAACCGGGCTCCGTTGTTGTTTTGTGTTGAACTCAACCATGCGGAGACGGCAATCGTGGCAGACAAACGGGTAGCATTTATCACCGGCGGTATCGGTGGCATCGGCACAGCGATTTGTGATGAGCTGTGGCAGCAAGGACGGACCATTGTGGCCGGCTACCATCCGTCCGAAGAAGAGCAAGCCAAGGCTTGGCTGGAAGCACGGCGTGCCGAGGGTGTCGATGCCCATGCCTACGCCGGCGATGTAGCCGATTTTGCGGCTTGTCAGGAAGTAGCCCAGCGCATCGAGGCCGACGTTGGCCCGGTCGATATCCTGGTCAATGCTGCAGGCATTACCAAGGATAAGATGATGCACAAAATGGAATTGGATCAATGGCACGCGGTGATCGCCGTCAATCTCAATAGCGTGTTCAACGTCACACGCCAATTCGTCGAAGGTATGCGCTCCCGCGGCTGGGGCCGCATCGTCAACATCTCCTCGGTCAACGGCCAAAAGGGTCAGATGGGGCAGACCAACTATTCCACCGCCAAGGCAGGGATGCATGGTTTTACCAAGGCATTGGCCCAGGAGCTGGCCTTCAAGGGTGTCACGGTCAACACCGTCTTTCCCGGCTACGTGGCTACGCCCATGACCGAAGCCATGCCCAAAGATGTCCTCGACGCCATTGTTAAAAGCGTGCCTTTGGGGCGGCTGGCGCAACCGGATGAGGTGGCGTACACCGTGGCATTTTTGACCGATGAGCGGGCGGGCTACATTACCGGTGCGGGTATTCCCATCAATGGCGGCCTGTATATGAGCTGATCAGGCAGCCTTGCTGGCGTGGATCAAGCTGGCGTGGATAAAAAAGGACGGCATTGGCCGTCCTTTTTTTTGGGCATTTGTTTGAGGCAATCAGAAAAACTGCTTGATATTGCCGGACTGGCGCAGAGTCACGGCGCCGCTGCGATCCGGGCGGCCGAGCAGCTCGAGCATCTGCCGCAGGTCATCGGGGGCGTCATCGCGCGGGTGCAGGCGCAGCACGAGATCGTATGCCCCCGTTTTTTGAATACGGATATTGCCCTGGGTCTCGAGGGGACCTTCCGGGCTGCTCAAGTCGCCACGAATTTCCCCGTCACGGTCGGCCAATTCTAGCAAGAATTGCCCCAAAGCCAATTGCAGGGGTGCGCTGATACCGGCTTGCTGCCAGACGACCTGGGCCTGGATGGCGGGTACGGGGCCGTCGCCGCGGGGCCAGGGAGCGGCGGCATTGGCAAGCTCGAGATGCTCGATACGCACAAACAGCTCACCGGTAAAGTCGGCTGTCAGATCCGGGAAGGTGATTTCGCGAGCCGGAATGCGCAGGCGAGTCTCGGTAATTTGGAGCGAGCGGTCCAACGCCATCTTGACTTGGCCCTGGCCGGTGATGGGGCCATCGATCAAGTCGATATCGGCGCGCATGCGGCCGGTCAACAGCGACAGGGGATGCAGCTGCCAACGCAGGTCCTGCAATTGAGTGTCGGCATAGCTGAGCTGCGCGGCGCGGCCCTGCCAAATACTGCCCTCGACGCCGCTGACCGTTGCCGGCAGGACATCTTGAAAGCGTTCGGTAACAAAGTTCGCCGGCGTTTTGGCAATGAGTAGCCCGACAAAGGCGAGTAACCCGAGCAGGCCATAAAGCAGCAGTTGTTTCATCAGGAGGCTTGCCTTTTCAGACTGAGATTGGCGCCGACCAGGCCCGGTTTGTCCTGCGGCTCTATCCGCAGGCTGCCCACGCGCAGCCCGTATTGCTGGCGCGTTTGCGCCAGCCAGCGCATCAGGACGTCGAAGTCGCTGCCTTCAAACCACAGCTTGACGGCATCCGCGCCGTCCGGCTCCATGCGCTGCAGCTGCCCTTTCAGCCCAGCGCGGGCCAGGCTTTGATCGACCACGGCCAGCAGCGAGCGGCGCTTATCGAGGCTGCCCGCGGTCGCGCCGGCACGGCGCAGCGCGCGCACGGTTACGGCTTGCTCGCGCATCCAGGCCAGCTGTGCCTGTTTGGCGCTGACACTGCGTTGCAGGCTGGCGCGCTGCTGGGCTAAAGGCTCCCAGATCAGTAGATAAATAGCCAAAATGACTAACACAACGCCGGCTGCGGCGAGGATTAAACGCTCGCGTGGCTGCAGCCCAGCCCACCAATTTTGCATGGTCTCGAATGTCCTCGGTTAATTGTGCTCGATGCGCAAGCGACCTAGCACGCCTTGGTCACTGGTCTCGGCCGTGACCAGCTTGGCGCGCAGGGCTGCAAGTTGTTCAAGCTGCTGGCGGATGGTTTCCAGGATTTGTACATCCTCGGTAGCGAGCTCCAGGTGCAGGCGCTCGCCCCGGTAGCTGAGCTCGCGAATCTCGGCGTCATAACGCGCCAGCACCCCAGCTGTTTGAGCCAAGATGGGCAGCAAACCGACATCCGCTTCGGCCTGGCCGCGTTGCAGGCGTTCGAGACGCTGTTCCATCTGCACCCGGGCGTTGACCACCCGGCGGGCATCAGGAAAGGTATCGCGGTAGACCTGCTCAATAGCTTGATCCAAGGCTTGGTTGGTCTGAGCCAGGCGCTGCTGCTCACTCCAGCTGTGCGCAGTGGCAGTACCGAACCAAACCAGCAGTGCGGCAGCGGCGCCATACCAGGGTTTCAGGGCCTTGCCGACGGCATCCTTGACGCGATAGGGACCCTGCAGCAATTCCAGGGGTAAGCGCAGGCCGATGCCTTGCGCGAGCAGCGTCAGGCTGTTGGCAGGCGGGTCCATCCAGTGATGGGGAACGTCAGGCAGCAGTGGCTCAACGGGCGGGGCAACTGGGTCACAGCACCACAAGCGCAAGGCAGCGGGTGCGGCGTTATCGGAGTCGGCACTGCAGACAGCCAACAGCGCGGCCAAGTTGTCGAGCTCGCAAGCAAAGCCGCTGGTCGGACCGGTGCGCACCAGCGCTTGGCCGGGTTCGAGCAAGATGCTCCAGGCGTCGGCCGAGCAGGGCAGCAATAACGCATCCATGGTTGCCGATTGGATGGCAATACCGGCCTGCTCGGCGTCAGCGAGCCAGCGATCCAAATCATGACGGGCGATAACGCCCACCGGCAAACGGTTCTCGGCCGTACGCGGGCCCAGAGCGAAATGCAGCTCGTCGATGTCCTGGGCGACTTCTTCCTCCAGCAGATAAGGCGCGGCTTGTTGCAATTGGCCCCGACCCGCGCCGGCTGGGATCGCGACGCAGGTCAGCAAACTCAGGGCGGCTGGGACCAGCAACGTAACCCGCCGATTGGCGGCCGGGACCGCCGCTGCCGTGATGGACCCTTGGCCGGGTGGCTCAAGTAACTCCCCGCGTTGATCAACGACGCACCAACTGTAGAGATCAGCGGTGTAGGGATCGGGACGCAGCAGAAAATGAATCATGGGACAGGATTGGCTTTTAGTGGCTAGATAATGATCAGTTGCAGCGACTGGGCCCATTCGGGCAAAACACGTCAGCCTACCGGGTGCCCAGCCCGCGCCGCAAGACCTCGAGCTTGCCATTGGGTGCGCGGGCGAGGATGCTGTAGGTCGTCAGGCGGCCTCGCTCAAGTTGGACTTCGGCGGTAACCAAAAAGTACCGACTACTGAC
>CAYFSA010000034.1:1378-25449 GCA_964345605.1 uncultured Ectothiorhodospiraceae bacterium | reverse complement strand
AGGTTGCGGCCCGCAACATCCATTTTGCCTCGCGGCGCAAGGAAAAGCCCTTTGTCGCCGTCAATTGCGGGGCGATTCCGGGCGAGCTGCTGGAAAGCGAGCTGTTCGGTCATGAGCGCGGCGCCTTTACTGGCGCCATCAGCGCGCGCCAGGGCCGCTTTGAACTGGCCCAGGGTGGCACGCTGTTTCTCGATGAGATCGGCGACATGCCTTTGATTATGCAGGTCAAATTATTGCGGGTCTTGCAGGAGCGCGTGTTCGAGCGGGTCGGCAGCAACAAGCCGATTAAAACCGATGTGCGCATCATCGCTGCAACCCACCGCAATCTCGAGCAAGCCATTGCGAAAGGCTCATTCCGCGAAGATTTGTTTTATCGGTTGAATGTGTTTCCTCTGGAAGTCCCCGCCCTGCGCGAGCGTGTCGAGGATTTGCCGGCGTTGATCGATGACCTGATCGCGCGGCTGGAAGCCGAGCGCCGCGGTTCGGTTCGTCTGACCAACCGGGCTGTGCGCGCGTTGCAGCGCTATAGTTGGCCCGGCAATGTGCGGGAGCTGGCCAATCTGATCGAGCGTCTGACGATCATGCACCCCTTCGATGTGGTGGACGCTGCCGACTTGCCGGCCAAATTCCGCCTGCCGGAGCCGCTGGACAGTGAGGCCGAGGTTGCCGACCCAGCGGGGCTGGGCGCTGGCACCCTCGCAGCGGATGCAGCGCTCCCGGCGGGCCAAGAGGCCGGCGCCCATCTGCCTTCCGAGGGGATGGATCTCAAGGCGCATCTGGCCAACCTCGAGTTGGATTTGATTCGCCAAGCACTCGACGAAGCCGACGGTGTGGTGGCGCATGCGGCCAAATTGCTGGGTATGCGGCGCACGACGCTGGTCGAGAAAATGCGCAAGTATGGCGTACAGCGTGGCGAGGAGTCGTCAGAGATTTGACTTGCTTGGGTTTATCTGTGCGATATTATTTATAAGATGCTAATTATAATATAAAAAATATATTGGCGTATTAATTGCTAATCCCTGCACAAGACATCGCATAGGGGGCAGCCATAGCGGCAGACCCCGGTCATTTTGTTTTTTTAGGGGATTGGTTGTCGTGAGTAGCCAGCATGCCCAGCTAGCTGAAGCCTTTCAGGCCTTTAACACCCTCTCGGCCGAGCTGAGTGCCGCCTATCATGGCTTGCAGGAACGGGTGGCCTGCCTGAGCGAAGAGCTCGAGGCCACGCGCCTGGAACGCACCCAGGAGCTTACCGAAAAGACCCGCCTGGCCAACCGGTTAACACGTTTGCTTGAAGCGCTGCCCGGCGGGGTGGTGGTGCTGGATGCGGACGGCCGCATTCTGGAGAGTAATCCCGCCGCCCACGCCTGTCTTGGCATCGAGCTGATCGACCAGCACTGGCAAACGGTGCGCGCCCACTGTTTCGAGGCCGGCCAAACCGAGCCCGGCGAAGTGCGCCTGATCGATGGCCGTATCCTCAGCATTTCGAGCAGTACCCTCGCCCCCGAGCCGGGACAAATCCTGCTCATGCAGGACCTGACCGCGATCAAGCAGCTCGAAGCCCAAGTGCAGCGCAACCGGCGCCTGGCGGCGATGGGCGAAATGACTGCCCGGATTGCCCATCAGGTTCGTACCCCTTTATCGACGGCGTTGTTGTATGTCCATCATCTGGCGGTACCTGAGCTTGGTGCTGATAAACGGGCTCGGTTCGCCCGCAAGGCCACCGACGGTCTGCAGCAGCTCGATCGCATGGTCAACGACATGCTGGCCTTCTCGCGGGGTGGGGGTTGGGGGTTGGAGCGTGTCGGGGTAAGCGATTTGCTGGCCCAGGTGCAATTGGCGGTGATGGCGATTCTGGCTCAGCAGTCCGCGCGCCTGGCCATCAGCAATGCAGCCGCACACCAGGCAGTCACGGTCAATCGCGAAGGACTGGTCGGCGCCTTGAGCAATCTGGTTGTCAATGCCTTGGAGGCCGTCGGCGAGGGGGCGGTCATCGAACTGCGGGCCGAGTGCACAAGCCCTGATCTGTTGCGCCTGGAGGTTATCGATCAGGGGCCCGGCATTTTGCCGAGTGAATGCGAGCGCTTGTTCGAACCCTTTTACACGACCAAAACTGGTGGCACTGGTCTGGGCCTAAGTGTGGTGCGCACGGTTATCGAAAGCCATGGCGGCCAGGTCGAAATCCATTCCCAGCCCGGTCAGGGCACTTGCTTCGCCTTGTATCTGCCGGTCGATGGTGTCGCCGGCCAGCTTGCCAGCGATGCCAGTGCCGCTAATCCCGGAACTCATACCCGTCAAGCGCCGGCAGGCGCTGCAAAGGTTTTGTCATGAATAAAGCGAAAATCCTGGTAGTGGAGGATGATCTCGGTTTGCGCGAAGCCCTGACCGATACCCTCGAACTGGCCGGCTATGCCGTGATCACCGCGAGTAACGGCGAGGAAGGGCTCGCCCAGATGGACCGGGTGAATGTCGACATGGTGGTCAGTGATGTGGAAATGTCCCCGGTTGACGGCCATGCCTTCCTGGAGATGATCAAGACCCGCCGGCCTCAGTTACCGGTCATCATGATGACCGCCTATGGCACGATCCAAAAGGCGGTGTCTGCGATTCGCGCCGGCGCAGCCGATTACTTGGTCAAACCCTTCGATAGCAAACGCTTGGTCGATCTTGTCGGCGGTTTTTTGACGACCGACGAAATCGACGCCGATGGTGTGGTGTGTGCCGATCCGCGCAGCAGCGCGCTGCTGGAATTGGCCCGCCGTGTGGCCGCGACGGATGCCACGGTCTTGATCGCGGGTGAATCGGGCACCGGCAAGGAAGTGGTGGCGCAATATATTCATCGCCATTCGCAGCGGAGCGCGGGCCCGTTCGTGGCGCTTAATTGCGCCGCGATCCCCGAGAATATGCTCGAAGCCATGATGTTCGGCTATGAAAAGGGGGCGTTTACGGGGGCAAGCGAGGCCCGGCCCGGCAAATTCGAGCAAGCCCAGGGCGGCAGTCTTTTGCTCGACGAGATCTCGGAAATGGATCTCGGGCTGCAGGCCAAACTACTGCGCGTTCTGCAGGAACGCGAGGTCGAGCGGATCGGTGGCCGCAAGAAAATCCGCCTGGATGTGCGCATTCTGGCGACCACCAACCGCGATATTCGCCGCGAAGTCAACGAAGGCCGGTTTCGCGAGGATCTGTACTATCGGCTGAATGTGTTTCCCTTGACCGTGCCGCCCTTGCGTCAGCGGCCCAAAGACATTCTGCCGTTAGCCCGCAATTTCATGAAGCGGGCGACCGACCAGCGGGTGGCGTTGTCCCATGAAGCCGAGGCGTTGCTGCACAATCATAGCTGGCCGGGCAATGTGCGCGAGTTGGACAATGTCATGCAGCGTGCCCTGATCTTGAAGCGCGGCAACATGCTGCGTCCCCAGGATATCGTCATCGAGCAACTGCTGGTGCCGATGGAGCTGGGCGGCTCACCGGCCCGGGAAATCCAGCCCGGAATGGCCGTGGAGCGGGGTGAGGCCGGGGTGTTGGAACAGGATTTGCGTACCCGTGAGGAAGAGCTGATTCTCGAGGCCCTGCGCACCGGCAACGGCAGTCGCAAATGGGCGGCCGAGCAACTCGGCATCAGCCCGCGGACCTTGCGCTACAAACTGGCGAAAATGCGTGAGGCGGGCATCCCGATTCCCCAATAATGCCGCATGACGTGACTGAGAAGCGGAGCGTCGATCATGAGTGAAATCGATATCAACAATGTCCTCCAGCAAATGCGCACGTTGCAGGCTGGGGCCAGCCAAACCCCGGATGTGCCAGCCGCTGACGCAAGCCAGGCGGCTGAGCGTCCGGATTTTGGCAGTTTGCTCAAAGGGGCTATCGACCAGGTGAACGAGGCCTCGCAGCATGCCGGCGAGCTGCAGAAAGCATTTCATAAGGCCCCGGAGGAAACGAACCTGACCGAGGTGATGATTGCTAGCGAAAAGGCCGGGCTTGCTTTCGATGCCATGAAGGAGGGGCGCAACCGCTTGGTGTCGGCCTATCAGGAAATCAAGAACATGAAAGTTTAGCGGTTCACCGTGCCTCGATCCCTGACCCTGTTTGCGAAGATGATGACCCATGGCCCTGTTGCCCGCCAACATTAACGACCAAGTTCAGCGGTTTCGGCAGTTGCCGGGGCTGCGGCAAATCGGCCTGATTGCCGGCCTGGCAGCGAGCGTTGCTTTGGCGATCGTGGTTTTTCTATGGTCGCAGGAGCCGGATTACAAGCTGCTGTACGGCTCGTTAACGGAGAAAGGCGCATCACAGGTGGTGGACGCGCTCGAGCGCTACAAGATTCCCTACCGCCTGGAGGGGACCGGGACCATCATGGTGCCAGCCGAAAAAGTCTATGACGCCCGCTTGCGCTTGGCCGGCGACGGCATTCCCCAGACCGATGGCCAGGGCTATGAGCTGCTGGACGAGGAAAACGGTCTGAGCATGAGCCAATTGATGGAAAAAACCCGCTATAAACGGGCCATCGAGGGTGAGCTGGCGCGGACCATCAGCACGCTGGAGTCGGTCCAGGGCGCCCGGGTGCATCTGGCTATGCCCAAGCGTTCGGTGTTTATCCGCGACCAGATCGAGCCGACCGCCTCGGTCGCCTTGCAGCTGGGTATCGGCCGGGAACTGTCGGCCGAGCGCGTGAAGGGTGTTGCCCACATGGTGGCTGCCGCCGTGCCGGAGCTGACCATGGCCAACGTGACCTTGGTCGACCAGCAGGGGCGCTTGCTGAGTGATTTTGACTCCGATGAGCGCGAACGCGGCGACGAGCATTTCAAACATACGCAAAGGCTCGAACAAAAGCTGCAGCAGCGGGTGCAGGATATTCTCATGCCCATCGTCGGGCCCGACGGCGTGCGGGCTCAGGTTACGGCCGATTTGGATTTCGATCGTATCGAGCGCTCCAGTGAAGTGTATGACCCTGAGAGCACGGCTTTGCGCAGTGAGCAAATGCGCGAGGAAAAAGCCGGTGAGCTCGGGCCGCAAGGGATTCCCGGCGCGCTCACCAATCAGCCGCCGCCGGCAGGGCAGCCCGCGGCCCAACCGGGCGGCGGCAATGCCGGCGGCGGCGAGTTGAGCCGGTATAAAAGCGAGGCCACCCGCAATTACGAAATCGATCGTACCATTAGTCATATTCAAGAGGCCGTCGGTCGGGTCAAGCGTATTTCTGTGGCGGTGGTGGTGGATCATCGGACGCGCATCAACGAGGATGGGGAAACGGAAACGGTGCCGCGCGACGATCAGGAAATGGCGCGCATGACCGCCCTGGTCAAAGAAGCGGTTGGCTTCAACGATGGCCGGGGTGATCGGGTGCAAGTGGTCAATGCCTCCTTCGAGGGCCGGGAACGCATGGCAGGGGTGCCGCCCGTGCCGCTGTGGCAGCAACCCTGGGCGGTGGAGCTGATGAAGCAGGCCGGTGCCTTCCTGATTATTTTGTCGCTGATCCTGTTCGTGTTGCGCCCTATGATGCGCAATCTCTCGGCCCAAGAGGAGCCCGAGGCGGAGGCGGAAGAACAAGCTGCGCTGCCGCCGGGTGAACTGGCCGAGGATCAGCTTTCGCTCAGCGGTACAGGCGCTGCAGGGGAAGAAGGCAAATCCAATATCGCTCAGGCGGGCGGCCATAGTGAGGAGCACTGGGAGCGTCTGGAACTGGTGCAAAACATGATTAAAGAAGACCCACGGCGAGTGGCCCAAGTAATGAAAGTATGGTTGGCGAGCGACAATGGCTGAACAAGACCCTCCCCAAGTGCCGCAATTGAACATACCTGAAAAGGTGGCCGTCTTTTTGATGACGGTCGGCGAGGAGCATGCCGCTGAAATTCTGCGCCATCTCGAGCCCAAGGAGGTGCAGGTGGTCGGCCATTCCATGGCCAATCTCAACAATATCAGCATCCAGCAGGTCGAGGATGTGGTCGAGGAATTTGTCGATGAAGTCGGGGGTAAGACTGCCCTTGGCATCGGCTCGGATGATTACATCCGCAAGATGATGACCCAGGCCCTGGGGGAAGATAAAGCCGGGGCCGTGATCGACCGCATCCTGCTCGGTCGCAATTCCAAGGGGATCGAAGCACTGCGCTGGATGGAGCCGCGCGCTATTGCCGAGATCATCCGCCTGGAACATCCGCAGATTATTGCTATTGTCCTGACTCACCTCGAACCGGATCAGGCGGCCGAAGTGCTGAGTTACCTTCCCGAGCGGGGGCGCTCAGATGTTATTATGCGTATTTCCACGCTCGACAGCGTCCAGCCGCAGGCTTTGCAAGAGCTCGATAAGATCCTGGAGAAACAATTCAGCGGCGGTGAGAGCGTGCAGTCCTCGGCGGTTGGCGGCAAGCGTACGGCGGCGGAGATCCTCAACTTTCTCGATACCAGCAGTGAAGGGCCGATTCTGGAAGCCATCTCCGATGTCGACAGTGAGCTGGCGCAGTCGCTGCAGGATCTGATGTTCGTCTTCGATAATCTGGCCGAGGTCGACGATCGCGGCATCCAGGCCTTGATGCGTGAGGTCTCGACCGAACAGTTGGTGCTGGCGCTCAAGGGGTCTGACGATGCCGTCAAGCAAAAGATCTTCAAGAATATGTCGAAACGGGCCTCGGAGATGCTGCAGGATGACTTGGAAGCTAAAGGGCCGGTGCGCCTGTCCGAGGTTGAGGCCGCGCAGAAAGAGATTATCGCGATCGCCCGGCGGATGGCCGAAAATGGCGATATCGTGCTTGGCGGCAAGGGCGATGAAATGATCTAAGAGATGCACAAGCGATGGTGTTAAGACCTGAGCATGCTAATACCACGCTCATCCCGGCCGAGGAGAGCGGGGCTTATCGCCGCTGGGATTTGCCGGATTTTACCCCGCTGCCGGAGCCGGAGGAAGCGCCTGCGCCGCCAGAGCCGCCGGCCGACCCCGCCCCTGAGCCGACCGCAGAGTCGACTGCAGAGTCGACCGCCGATGAGCCAGCGGAAGATGCAGCCGACAGTGCCTGCTCAGCATTGCCGACTGCCGAAGAGGTCGAGGCAATACAGCGGGCTGCTTATGACGAAGCCTATCAACAGGGTTATTCCGAAGGTCAAGCCGCCGGGCATGAAGCCGGTTACGCAGCCGGCCATGAAGAAGGCATGTTGGCCGGTCGCCAAGCATTGCAGCCGCATGTGGAGGCTTTACAAGCCCTGTTGGATGGCCTTGCCGAGCCCTATGCTCAGCTTGATGAACAAGTCGAGCAGGAATTGGTGAGCTTGGCGCAAACCTTGACGCGTCATTTGGTGCGGCGGGAATTGGCGCTGCAGCCGGACGAAATCATTGCAGCAGTACGCGAAGCGGTGAATGCCTTGCCGATGGGCGCTTCTCAGCCGCAGGTGTATTTGCATCCCGATGATGCGGCGCTGGTGCGCGAATCATTGAATGTCAGCGAGGGCGAGCGTCCCTGGCGTATTGAAGAGGACCCGGCCTTGAGCCGAGGCGGCTGTCGGGTCGTCTCCAATGCTTCGAGCATCGACGCGACGGTTGAACGGCGGCTGCAGCAGGTCCTGTCCGCGGTTTTCGGCGGGCAGCGCGAGGACGACGAAAGCGATGGCTGAAACGGTTTTACCGGCCGCGCAGCGCGGTGATATTTGGCGCCGGGTGCTGGCCGGTTATCGGCAGCAAGCCGAGCAGCCAGTGCCGCTGCAAGTGACCGGCCGCCTGACCCGCATGGTCGGGTTGACGCTGGAAGCCATCGGGGTGCAGGTCCCCGTGGGCGGGCGCTGCCGTATCCATAATGCCGATGGCACGGTGGTCGACGCGGAAGTGGTCGGCTTTGCCGAGGATCGGACCTTTCTCATGCCGGTCAGTGAGGTCGGTGGCATGACGCCTGGTGCCCAAGTGGTGCCGAGTCGCCGCCAGCGCGATGCGGCCGTTGGGGAGGCTTTGCTCGGTCGGGTTCTGGATGGGGTGGGCCGACCGCTGGACGGGAGGGGGCCGGTCAGATGCCAGCAACAGGCGCCACTGGGTGGCCGGCCCATCAATCCGTTTGAGCGCCAGCCGATCACCGAGCCCCTGGATGTGGGTGTGCGCGCCATTAATGCCTTGCTGTCCGTAGGCCGGGGGCAGCGCATGGGGCTGTTTGCCGGTTCGGGCGTGGGCAAATCGGTGCTGCTTGGCATGATGACTCGCTATACCAGTGCCGATATTGCCGTGGTCGGCCTGATCGGCGAGCGGGGCCGCGAAGTCAACGAATTCGTCCAGCGTATTTTGGGGCCGGAGGGGCTCAAGCGATCCGTCGTGGTTGCCTCACCGGCGGATCATCCGCCCTTGATGCGCATGTACGGCGCCTGGCTGGCAACGACCATTGCCGAATACTTTCGGGATCAGGGCCGCCATGTGCTGTTGCTGATGGATTCGCTGACGCGGTTTTCCCAGGCGCAGCGCGAGATCTCTTTGGCGATCGGCGAACCGCCCGCTACCAAAGGCTATACGCCAAGTGTCTTTGCCAAATTACCGAGTCTGGTCGAGCGCGCTGGTAATAGCGATCAGCCCGATGGTGGTTCGATCACCGGGTTTTATACCGTGCTGACCGAAGGCGATGATCAAAATGATCCAATCGCCGATGCCGCGCGGGCCATTTTGGATGGCCATATTGTCCTGTCGCGGCCATTGGCCGAAAGCGGGCGTTATCCGGCTATCGATATTGAAGCCTCGGTGTCGCGTGTGATGACCGATATCATTTCAGCTGAGCATCGCCAGGCCGCAACCTGGTTCGGCCGGCAGTACAGTTTGTATCAGCAAAATAGCGATCTCATCACGGTCGGCGCTTATCAGCAGGGCAACGATCCGCGGGTGGACAAGGCCATCGAGGTATATCCCAAGCTGGTCGATTTTTTGCAGCAGGATATGCAGGAATCGGTTAATTTGGCTGAAAGTATTGCCGCCTTGCAAAAGCTGGTGGGAAGCTGAACCGGCTGGCCCGTGTGCCGCCGCTCATGGCTCGGCGTGTCCTGACAAGGACCGCGAGCCCCATTGTTGATGTTAACTTAGGACGCTTGGCATGCCAGTGAAATCGCAACGCCTTATGCCGCTCGTGGACTTGGAGCGCGATCGCGAAAACCGGGCCGCCAAAGCATTGCATGATGCTAAAGCCCATTTGACAGCGCAGCACAACCGCCTTGAAGAGCTCGAGCAATACCGCAATGAATACCTTGAAGGCTTTGTCCACACTGCGGGCGGCGGCTTGCTGGGGCAACGCCTGCAGGATTATCGGGAATTTTTGGGCCGTCTGGGCGAGGCGATCGAAGCCCAAAAACATGCCATACTCCGAGGTGAGGAAGAGGTGGTGCGGACCCAGCGCCAATGGACCCAGCGGCACAAGCGGGTGGCAGCCCTTGATAAAGCGGTGGCCCGCTCACAGCTGCAAGAGCAGGCCGTGGTCGAGCGCCGCGAGCAAAAAGATAATGACGAGCGCGCCAATCAGACTTTTTATCGACGGCGCTTGATTTGATTCACTCTGGGCAAAGTGGCGCTGGCGGACGGTATTTTTGGGATTAGCAATGGGAGTCTAATCGTGCTGGATTTGAATCGCCTAATTGACCGGGTCTGCGATTTGGTGTCGTTACCCGATGTGTATATGCGCCTGCGCCGGGCCTTGGCCGATCCCAAGTCGGATTTAGGCAGCGTTGCCGCGATTCTGGAAACCGATCCGGCGGTGGCGGCGCGGCTGTTACGGGTGGCGAACAGTCCATTGTTCGGTTTTGCCGCTAAGGTGGATTCCGTCTCGCGGGCCGTGACCCTGTTGGGGACCCAGCGGGTCCATGACCTGGTGTTGTCCACCACTATCGCAACGATGTTCAAGGGGCTGAATTACGACGCCACCAATGTTTATCAATTCTGGAAGACCAGTGTGCTGCGTGCGAGTGCCGCCAAGATTCTGGCGCAAGAGGCGGGCATCAAATCCTCCAGTGACCGGCTGTTTCTGCTGGGCCTGCTCAGCGATATCGGTCATTTGGTGCTTTATGAGCATGAGGCGCGGCAGATGCAAGCCGTGTATACCCATAGTAGCGACAAGCAAATCCCCTTGTATCAAGCCGAGCGTGACCTGCTGGGGTTCGACTATGCGGCGGTGGGCAGCCAATTAGCTGAACGCTGGAAAATGCCGGAGTTGTTTGTCGGGGTTATTGGCGAGCATGTGACGCCGGACCAAGACTCGTCCTATGCGCTGGAAACCTGCATTGTGCATACGGCCTGGGCGATTGCGGTGGAACCGTTCGAGGCCGAGGCCTGCTATGCATCGCTATCGCCGGTGGTGCTGGATACATTGGAGCCAACCTCTGAACAGCTGGCGGCGCTGCGGGAGGCGGCGGAAGGGATGGTCGGGGAAACCTTGTCGTTGATCTACAGCTAACCGAGGCAATAATAACGCCCGCCATCAGTAGCGGGCGCGTATCCCCCTCAGCAAAAGAACCCACCCGTTTTAGCAGTGGGTTCCCATCGAAGACTGTGAACGCCTAACTCTTATTGAGAAACAACCTGCGTTGCTTGCAATCCTTTCGGGCCACGTTCTACCTCAAACGATACACGCTGACCCTCGTTCAAGCTCTTGAAGCCATCCTGCTGGATGGACGAGAAATGAACGAACACGTCTTCACCACCGTCCTCCGGCGCGATAAACCCAAAGCCCTTGGTATCATTGAACCACTTAACCGTACCGGTTTTCATGCGAGACTACACCTCTACAAATTGACAACGAAGCCAGCTGGTATAGGGGGATAAGACTAACGCCAAGATGCATCGCCGGCTATCAGTACTTACCCCTACTCGGGAAGGGCTTGGAAGGCCTTTCCGCGACTGGCAAAGACAGTATAGACTACTGGCGAAAAAATTTCCATGAAGAGTTTGTTTACCGGCGATGACAGTACCCGGCCCGCTGATGAGAGGCTGTGGGGTGGCAGTGTCGATTAGCGGTTCTTGTCAACTAAATTAACTTTTTCCAGCAAAATGTTGTCGCCGTTGGGCTCGATGGCTTCCAGTTTAACGTCGAATCCCCACAATCGGTGCACATGCTTGAGCATTTCTCGGGTGGTGTCCGCCAGCGGCCGGCGGTTATGGCGGTAATGACGCAGGACCAGGGAACGGTTGCCGCGCAGATTCACCGAATGGACCTGAATATTGGGTTCAATGCTACCTAAGTTGTACTGCTCTGAGAGGGCCTTGCGGACATAGCGGTAGCCCTGTTCGTCATGAATGCCGGTAATCTCCAACTCGGTGTCGCGATCGTCATCCAGAATGCTGAACAAATGCAGCTCCCGAATGACTTTCGGCGAAAGATATTGCTGAATGAAGCTTTCGTCCTTGAAATTGCGCATG
Organism: uncultured Ectothiorhodospiraceae bacterium; assembly: GCA_964345605.1. Taxonomy (GTDB): domain Bacteria; phylum Pseudomonadota; class Gammaproteobacteria; order CAYFSA01; family CAYFSA01; genus CAYFSA01. The sequence goes on along the minus strand of CAYFSA010000034.1, from coordinate 14,099 downwards.
GCGAAATCCAGGGTCGTCAGCCAATTGCTGCCCGCGATATCTGGAAACCAATAGCGGTCCTCGTCATCGGGCGCTTCGCAAATACGGCGAATATCTTGAAACATCGCGAAGCCGAGTGAATAGGGATTGATGCCGGAGTAGGCGGGATGATCAAAGGGGGGCTGATAGATGACATTGCTATGGGCTTGTAAAAACTCGAGCATGAAGCCATCGCTGAGCAAGCCGCGATCATACAGGGTATTGATGATGGTGTAATGCCAAAAGCAGGCCCAGCCTTCGTTCATGACCTTGGTCTGACGCTGCGGATAAAGGTATTGAGCAAAGCGGCGGACGATGCGGATTAGCTCGCGCTGCCAGGGTTCCAGCAGTGGCGCGTTTTTTTCGATGAAGTACAAAATATTTTCCTGGGGCTCGCTGGGGAATCGCTCCGCCTCGCCATCCTTGGTCTTGCGCTGTTCGGGCACGGTACGTCGCCAGAGTTCGTTGACCTGACTTTGAATATAGGCCTGGCGCTCACGCATGCGGGCCTCTTCTTCGGCGGCGGACAGCGGCGCGGGGTGTTTATAGCGATCCACGCCATAATTCATCAGGGCGTGACAGGAATCCAGGATCATCTCGACCGCCTCGCGGCCGTGGCGCTCCTCGCATTCGGCGACGAAATTGCGGGCAAAGACCAGGTAATCGATGATGGCATCCGGGCTGGTCCAGGTCCGGAACAGATAATTGCTTTTGAAAAAAGAGTTATGGCCATAACAGGCATGGGCGATGACCAGTGCCTGCATGGTCATGGTGTTTTCTTCGAGCAAATAGGCAATACAGGGATTGGAATTGATCACCAGTTCATAGGCCAGCCCCATCTGGCCGCGCTTGTAATGGCGCTCGATATCCAGGAATTGCTTGCCGAACGACCAATGGTGATAATTGATGGGCATGCCGATACTGGCGTAGGCATCCATCATCTGCTCAGAGGTGATGACCTCGATTTGATTGGGAAAGGTATCCAAACCGAATTCGGCGGCCACCTCGGCGATGGCTGCGTTATAGCGTTCAACGCGCTCGAACGTCCATTCCGCGTCGGTGCTCAAGGGTGTCGTCATGCCTGGCGCTTCTCAAATAACTTACGAAATACGGGATAAATATCAGCGGGGCCGTCGATCTGTTGCATGGCAAAATTGCGATGACTGTTGCTGACCCGCTCGTACTCCTCCCACAGGCCTTGCGGGGCATCCGAGGCAATCTCGACGTAGGCGAAGAATTGCACCAGCGGCATGATCTTGCCGTCGAGCAGGCGTTGGCAATTATCGATATCCTCCGGCCAATTGTCGCCATCCGAGGCCTGGGCCCCGTAGATATTCCAGTTATCGGTGGGATAACGCTCGCGAATGATGTCGAGCATCAGCTGCAGTGCACTGGAGACCACAGTGCCCCCGGTTTCGCGGGAGTAGAAAAACTCCTCCTCGCCGACTTCCTTGGCCACGGTGTGGTGGCGTATAAAAACGACGTCGGTATGCTCGTAATGGCGTTGCAGGAATAGATAGAGCAGTATGAAAAATCGCTTGGCCAAGTCCTTCTTGAATTGGTCCATGGAGCCCGATACGTCCATCAGGCAGAACATGACTGCCTGACTGGAGGGCAAGGGAACCTGAATGCGGTTTTGATACCGCAGGTCGATTTTATCGAGGAAGGGGACCTTGGTGATCCGCTGGCGCAGCGTCGAAATCTGTTCACGCAGGGCGATCACCCGCGGATCCTCTTCGTCGGTTTCCTCGAGCAGAGCCTCAAGCTCCGCCTCGAGCTCGCGGCGCCGCTTGGACAAGGGCGAGCCCAGGGCCTTGCGACGAGCCACAGACTGGCGCATGGAACGAACGATATGCAGGCTGCTCGGGTTGCCCTCGGTCACGAAACCGGCCGGCTCGGAGCGCATGCTGGGCTCCTCGCTGAGCTCGGTCTTGACCAGATCGGGCAGTTCCAGATCCTCGAAGAAGAAATCCAGAAATTCATCCCGGGACAGCTCGAAGGTGAAGCTGTCCGTGCCCTCGCCATCGTTCGAGGCTCGATTACCCCGACCCGAACCGCTGCGTGGGCGGGCAAAGCGGTCTCCGGTCAAAAAGTCTTTGTTGCCGGGATGCACTGCCTCGCGATGGCCACCCGCCCCATGGCGGAAGTTGGGCTCAGAAATATCCCGGGTGGGGATATTAATCGACTCGCCTCGATCGGTTTCCTTGATCGAGCGACGGCTCACCGCATCGGACACGGCTTTCCGGATTTGATGCCGGAAGCGCTCGATGAACCGGGCCCGGTTGACCGTGCTCTTGTTCTTCGGGTTGAGTCTGCGATCGATGAAATGAGACAAGGTTAACTCGCTTTGCGTACGCGTAAGTACCATTCACACAGTAACCGCACCTGTTTGGGCGTGTAGCCCTTCTGCACCATGCGGTCGACGAACTCTTGGTGCTTCTTCGCGTCCTCGGCGGAGGATTTGGCACTGAAGGAAATCACCGGGAGCAGCTCCTCGGTGTTGGCGAACATCTTCTTCTCGATCACCTCACGCAGCTTCTCGTAACTGGTCCAGGTCGGGTTGTTGCCGGCATTGTTGGCCCGCGCCCGCAGTACGAAATTGACGACCTCGTTGCGGAAATCCTTGGGGTTGGCGATGCCGGCCGGTTTTTCGATCTTTTCGAGCTCTTCGTTCAAGGCCGCGCGGTCGAAAATCTCACCGGTTTCCGGATCGCGGAATTCCTGATCCTGAATCCAATGATCGGCATAGGTGACATAGCGATCGAAAATGTTCTGGCCATATTCGGAATAGGACTCCAGATACGCCGTTTGAATTTCCTTGCCGATAAACTCGACATAGCGCGGCACCAGGAACTCCTTGATAAAGCGCATGTAGCGTTCCTGGGCCTCGGGCGGGAACTGCTCCTCATGAATCTGCTGCTCTAGCACATACAGCAAATGCACTGGATTCGCCCCGATTTCGCTATGGTCGAAATTGAAAACCTTGGACAGGATCTTAAAGGCAAAGCGGGTCGACAGCCCAGTCATGCCCTCATCTACCCCGGCGAAATCGCGATACTCCATATAGGATTTGGCGCGCGGGTCGGTATCTTTGAGGTTCTCGCCATCATAAACCCGCATCTTGGAGTAAATGCTGGAATTCTCCGGTTCCTTCAGGCGTGAGAGAATGGCGAATTGCGCCATCATTTTCAGGGTATGCGGGGCGCAGGGCGCCTTGTCCAGGGCGCTATGGACGAGCAGCTTTTCGTAGATATGAATCTCGTCGGTGACGCGCAGGCAATACGGTACCTTGACCACGTAGACCCGATCGAGGAAGGCCTCGTTCTTTTTGTTGTTCTTGAATTGCTGCCATTCGGACTCGTTGGAGTGGGCGAGGATGGTGCCCTCGAACGGCATGGCCGACAGCCCTTCGGTGCCCTTGTAGTTGCCTTCCTGGGTCGCGGTCAAAAGCGGATGCAATACCTTGATCGGCGCCTTGAACATCTCCACGAATTCCATGATGCCGCGGTTCGCCAGGCATAGCCCGCCCGAATAGCTGTAGGCGTCCGGATCGTCCTGGGCATAATGCTCGAGCTTGCGGATGTCGACCTTGCCGACCAGCGAGGAGATATCCTGGTTGTTCTCGTCGCCCGGTTCGGTTTTGGAAATGGCCCGTTGATCGAGCTTGGAGGGGTATAGCTTGACCACCCGGAATTGAGTGATATCGCCGTTATACTCATGTAGGCGCTTGACCGCCCAGGGCGACATGATGGTATTCAGGTATCGCTTGGGGATGCCGTACTCCTCTTCCAGGATGGGGCCGTCCTCGGCGGGATCGAACAGGGCGAACGGGCTTTCCTGCAGCGGCGAGCCCTGGATGGCATAGAACGGCACCTTCTCCATCAGCTCCTTGAGCTTTTCGGCCAGGGACGACTTGCCACCGCCGACCGGGCCGAGCAGATACAGGATCTGTTTGCGCTCTTCCAAGCCCTGGGCGGCGTGCCGGAAGAATGACACGATGTGCTCGATCGTTTCTTCCATGCCATAGAATTCCTCGAAGCCGGGATAGCGGCGAATAACCTTATTATGGAAAAGTCGCGACAGTCGGGAATCATGCCGGGTGTCGATCAGCTCGGGCTCGCCGATGGCCGCGAGCATGCGCTCGGCCGGGCTGGCATAGGCCATCGGATCATCACGGCAGAGATTCAAGTACTCCTGCAGCGTCAGCTCTTCTTGCTTACGCTCTTCGTAGCGGGACCGATAATGGTTAAAAATAGACATGGTCGCTACCTCTGGTTGCGGTGATGCGCACATCGGTTTGCTGGGCCGAGTGGCAAATCAATTTCGGTGGCCTGGCCGCTTTGGCGGCCATGAATTGGGTTAGCGGGTTATGCACCAGTCGCGATACTGGCGCATTGGCGCGCTCGGTTTTGCAGCAAGTGGCGTCGGCGGTAGACCGGGGTCTGAGCGCGGCGCGCGGGATCCTGCAAGCGAACCTCATAGCGGGCTGTGTGTAATGAACCTGATTGTTGATGAGATTTCCCAGACCCGTTCGGGATACGGCTACCACGATCGTACACCCCCTGCCGTAAGACCGTAGTTTAGTTAATTACTTAACTCGCAATTAGACTCAGCCTAGCAGACCCGGTTCACGGACCCGCTGGCCGCAGCTTCGGCATCCCGGTCAGAATACCAGCCTTGCGAGTCTAACCCATGCTGGTACATCTTGAGTGTGAACTGCAACCATTTTCCACCTGCATTATTTTAGTGCGCTTGGGCGGTCCAGCCGTAATTGTTCACCGGAATTGTTTAAGATTATAGGCTGGCTGAGCCGTTTGTGCCGGGAGTGAGGCGATGCCGGTGCCGGCTCAGCCAGCGCCAGAGCCAGCCATCGGGACGCTCATTGCCGGTGAGTACATAGTTCAAGGTGCCGTGGTTGACCGCCGTCCACATACTCAATTGCTTTGCATAAGCTGTACCACAAAACAATAGACGGTCACCAGGGGCCAGCGGTTCAGTATTGTCCGGCGCCAGTATATCGCTTGTTGCGCGGCGCTGTAGGAGGATTAAAGCCGCCAGACGATCTTTGTGATGCCGGGGGTCACAGGCAAAAATGCTCAAATCCACCGGCGTGCCGCGCCGCAGCAAATCCATGATGGCAGGGGTTTGTTGGCTGCAGATTGTTAAGGTCCAGGTTTCCGGTGGGTCGTCGTCCTCGCTGACGGCTATTATACGGCTGAACAGGATATTCGCCCATTCGTCCGATTGCTCACGAATAAGATTGATGAAGTCGATTAACAAGGGCGTGTTAATCAGTGCCAAAGCTTCCCGAGTGATAATCGTTGCCGGCTGCATCATAATGTCCAGCCAAGCCGCGTCGAACAGCGGATAATTGGCGCCGCGGGTCAGCCGGGCCACGGTGAACAGCTCGGGGTTGAGCTCGCGGGCGGTCAGCACGATGGACAGATTATTGGCGTCGTGATTGGTCGCGGCGATGATGCCGACCGCCTGCTCAATCCCAGCCTTGCGCAAGGTATCGGCCTCGGTGCCGGTTTCCGTGATGGTATCCGGCGGCGGTTTGGTATGGCCGGGATCGACCTCGATAACCTGAGTCTGCATGTCGTCAAACTGCAAATGCCGATACAGGGCCTTGCCGCAGCGGCCATACCCGCAGACCAGCCATAATCCGCGCGGCGGCTGCAGGGCGCGGTTCATACGGATATGCCGTGGGCTGGTGAGCAACATATAGGTCATGAACAAAGCCGGTGAGTGAATGGCCAGGCTGAAGCGGTCGGCAAAGCGGTCGAAGGGATCGATGGTGTGATCGGTGCCGAAGGATTTCATGTTAGTGGCGGTTTCCTGGTATTCGGTGCGAGCGATCACCTGCAGGTCGGGGACGAAGATCTTGCAAGTGATGGCGATGCTCAAATTCGCCTGGTCATCATTGGTCAGGGCGATCACGCCAGCGCACAGCGGGTTTTTGACGCCGCCATCGGCGAGCGCCTCCGGCTGGGTGGCATCGTCGCACAAGGCCGGGACGTGCTCGATGAAATCGGTTACCTTCAGGGCTTCGATCTTGGCCGGATCGAGGTCGATCACTACGGTGCGAATGGCGTTATAGCTGAGACCACGGACTAGCAGGCTGCCGGTGTCGCCATAGCCACAGACCAGATAAAACGGCTCCTTGATGCGCCGTACCGCTCGGGTAAAACCATTGCGGGCGAGCTGGCGGCGAAAGGCTGGATCCTGGATCGCGGCCAGCAGGGTGCCGATGGCATAGAGCCAGGCAATCACCGTAGCGTAAATGCTGAACATGGCCCACAGGCGCTGTCCGGCGGTGAACGGATAGGGAATTTCGCCAAAACCAATCGTCGAGCCCATGAAGCTGACGAAATAAAATGCATGAAAAAAGCTCATCGGTTCGCGTTCGCCGGCCGGCGTTTCACCGGGGATCAGCACGAAGCCGAGGATGGATACCGCGTAACTGATAATCAGGATATTCAGCGGCAGGCGCATGCGCCGAAAGACTAAGTGAAATGCTTCAGTCATGACCGTGCTCGCCGAGCGTTCAACGCCGGGTCATGACCGTTTCGATCACCAGCAAGGCGACCGAGACAAAGTTTGCCAGCAGGGCGCCACCGGACAGCGAGACGATACTCGCCATCATATAGGTGGTCGTGCCGGCAGGTGAGATATGCAAGGCGTAGCCCCAGACCACGGCGGCGGTGATCAGCTGCAAATCGGCGACCAGGCTGGTGGCCAGCAGTACGGCGCCGATATGCGAGCGCTCGCCGAGCTTCATAATGGTCGCGATCAGGCTGATGACCAGGGCGCCGAACAGCTCGTACACATTATGGTATTCCGGGTTGCCCGGGTCGCCGAGGAAGAAGCCGAAATTCAGCGTCATGGCGGACACGATGATAAAGGCAAAGACGGTTTTCTCAAGATTCATTAAAGATACCTTCGCTGCAAGTCAACTTGAAACCCCTGCCAGCGATCCGCATTTTTAAGTTAATTGTTAAACCACTTGGCAAAAGGACCGACAGTCATGCGTTTGGATAAATTGACGACCAAATTTCAGATGGCCCTGCAGGACGCCCAGTCCCTGGCCTTAGGGCACGATCATCAAATGATCGAGCCGGTGCATATGATGATTGCCTTGCTCGACCAGGAAGGCGGGACCGCCCGGCCGGTGCTGCAAAAGGCCGGCGTCAACATCAATCTGCTGCGCTCCCAGCTCGGCGATGCCCTGGAACGCTTGCCCAGGGTAGCCGGCGAGGCGGGCGATGTGCATATTTCCAATGACCTGGGACGACTGCTCAATGTGACGGATAAGTTGGCACAAAATCGCCAGGATGACTATGTCTCTTCGGAGCTGTTTTTGCTCGCCGCGATCGAGGACAAGGGTCAGCTCGGCGAGTTGCTGCGCCACGCCGGCGCGACCAAGGACGCCCTGACGCGGGCGGTCGAGGAGCTGCGCGGCGGCCAGACCGTCGCTGATCCCAATGCCGAGGATCAGCGTCAGGCCCTGGAGAAATATACCATCGATCTGACCGAGCGCGCCGAGCAGGGTAAGCTCGATCCCGTCATCGGCCGCGATGATGAGATTCGCCGCGTGGTTCAGGTGCTGGCGCGGCGCACCAAGAACAACCCCGTGCTGATCGGCGAAGCCGGCGTGGGCAAGACCGCGATCGTCGAGGGTTTGGCGCAGCGGATTGTCAACAGCGAGGTCCCCGAGGGCCTGAAGAACAAACGCGTCCTGGCCCTGGACCTCGGCGCGCTGCTGGCCGGGGCCAAATACCGGGGGGAATTCGAGGAACGCCTGAAGGCCGTGCTGAACGATCTCGCTAAGCAGGAGGGGCGGATCATCCTGTTCATCGACGAGCTGCACACCATGGTCGGGGCCGGCAAGGCCGAAGGCGCCATGGATGCGGGCAATATGCTCAAACCAGCCCTGGCCCGCGGTGAACTGCACTGCATCGGGGCGACCACCCTGAATGAGTACCGCGAAAACATCGAAAAGGACGCGGCGCTGGAGCGGCGCTTTCAGAAGGTGCTGGTCGATGAGCCCAATGTCGAGAGCGCCATCGCCATTCTGCGCGGCCTGAAAGAGCGTTATGAGGTGCACCACGGCGTGGAAATCACCGATCCGGCCATCATCGCAGCGGCGACGCTATCGCAGCGCTACATCACCGACCGCAACCTGCCGGACAAGGCCATCGACCTGATCGACGAGGCCGCCAGCCGGATTCGCATGGAAATCGACTCCAAGCCCGAGGCGATGGACCGCATGGACCGGCGGCTGATCCAGCTCAAGATGGAGCACGAGGCCCTGAAAAACGAGACGGACGAAGCCTCGAAAAAACGCCTGGCCGATCTGGATGCCGAGATCGAGCGGCTCGAGCAGGAATATGCCGACTTAGAAGAAATCTGGAATTCGGAGAAGGCGGCCCTGCAGGGCACCCAGCATATCAAGGAGGAGCTCGAGCGGGCCCGCATCGAGCTGGAAACTGCCCGCCGGGCCGGCAACCTAAGCCGCATGTCGGAGCTGCGTTATGGCCGCATCCCAGAGCTTGAGAGCCAGCTCGACATGGCGGCCCAGGCCGAAATGCAGCAAATGAAGCTGCTGCGCAATAAGGTGACCGACGAGGAAATCGCCGAAGTGGTATCACGCTGGACCGGCATCCCGGTGGCCAAAATGCTCGAGGGTGAGCGCGACAAGCTATTGCGCATGGAGCAGGCGTTGCAGGCCCGGGTCGTGGGTCAGGACGAGGCCGTGCGGGCGGTGGCCGATGCCATTCGCCGCTCGCGGGCCGGCCTGGCCGATCCCAACCGGCCCAATGGTTCGTTCTTGTTCCTAGGGCCCACCGGCGTGGGCAAGACCGAGCTGACCAAGGCCTTGGCCGGTTTCCTGTTCGATACCGAGGAAGCCTTGGTGCGCATCGATATGTCCGAGTACATGGAAAAGCATGCCGTGGCCCGGCTGATCGGTGCGCCGCCCGGCTATATCGGCTACGAGGAAGGCGGTTATCTCACCGAAACGGTGCGCCGCAAGCCGTATTCGGTGCTGCTACTGGACGAGGTCGAAAAGGCCCATCCGGATGTGTTCAACGTCCTGCTGCAGGTGCTCGACGATGGCCGCTTGACCGACGGCCACGGGCGCACGGTTGACTTCCGCAACACCGTGATCGTCATGACCTCGAACCTGGGCTCTCAGCATATCCAGGAAATGACCGGGGAAGGCGATTACGCGGCGATGAAAGCGACGGTCATGGATATCGTGGGTCATCATTTCCGTCCCGAGTTCATCAATCGCGTCGATGAAGTCGTCGTCTTCCATGCGCTAGGCCGCGAGCAAATCCGCGCGATCACCGAGATTCAGCTCGCTTATCTGCGCGAGCGCCTGGCCAGCCGCGACATGGGGTTGGAATTGTCGGCGGCCGCGCTGGATCGGTTGGGCGAAGCCGGTTTCGACCCGGTCTACGGCGCTCGGCCGCTGCGCCGTGCTATCCAGCAGCAGATCGAAAACCCGCTGGCCCAGGAAATCCTCGCCGGCCAGTTTGTTCCCGGCGACACGGTCTACGTCGATTTTGCCGGCGATGGCCTGACCTTCACCAAGCAAGTGACCGCCGAGGTGGTCGAGTAAGCCTATTTCTGGTGGCTTAAGCCAGCAGCCGATACAGCTCCCGTGTTTTGCGCGGGAGCTGTTTGAAGGCGTGTCGGCCTACGTCAAATCCAACTACCGAAAATGGTCATAAATTTGCTGCGCCAGCCGCTTGCTGATGCCTTCCACTTTGGCGATTTCCTCGACACCCGCCCGACTAACTCCCTGCAGCCCGCCGAATTGTTTGAGCAATTGCTGGCGCCGTTTGGGGCCGAGGCCGGGGATTTGCTCTAATGGCGAGGTGTTGCGGGCTTTGCTGCGGCGTTGGCGATGACCGGTCAAAGCAAAGCGGTGGGCTTCGTCGCGAATTTGCTGAATCAAATGCAAGCCCTGATGCTGCGCCGGTAAACTTAAACTGCGCTCGGGCTCGCACAGGATCAAGGTCTCCAGGCCGGGTTTGCGGGATTCGCCTTTGGCAACGCCGACCACGGTCACGCTGTCGACCTGTAAATCCTCGAGCACCTGTTGGGCCTGGCCGACTTGACCGCGGCCACCGTCGATCAGCAGTACATCCGGTAGCTTACCTTCGCCTTTTTTCAGCCGCGTGTAGCGCCGGGTCAGCGCTTGCTGCATCGCGGCATAATCGTCCCCCGGCGTGATGTCTTGGATATTGAAACGGCGATAATCTGATTTCGCTGGACCGTTAATGTCAAACACGACGCAAGAGGCAACCGTGGCCTCACCCTGGGAATGGCTGATGTCGAAACATTCCATCCGGGTCGGCAGTTCCGGCAGTTCCAAGGCCTGCTGCAACGCCTCCAAGCGATCGCGGTAATCGCTGTGCATCTGCTGGCGGGCGGCCAAGGCCAGTTCAGCGTTGCGTTGGGCCAATTCCAGCCAGCGGGCTCGCTCGCCGCGGACATTGCGGCTGATGCTGACTTTGCGGCCACGCTGGCTGCTCAGGGCTTCTTCGAGCAACGCCCGCTCATCCGGCAGGGCGCTGACCACGATTTCGGCCGGAATATCGCGTTCTAGATAATACTGCGCAATGAAACCCGCGATAACCTCGCCTTCGGTCGCGGCTTCCGGCAGTTTGGGAAAGAAGTCCTTATTGCCCAGGTTCAGGCCGCCACGCACACAAAAGACTTGTACACAGGCTAGGCCGCCCGCCAGGCAGGCGGCGACGATGTCGACATCGCCGCGGTCGTGGCTGACATGCTGCTGTTCGCTGATCTGGCGGAGCTGGGCAATGCGGTCGCGGTATTGTGCCGCCGCCTCGAAATCCAGAGCCGCCGCAGCTTGCTCCATACGCGCGACCAGGGTATCGATAACGTTCGCGCTCTCCCCTTGGAGAAACTGCATGGCGTTGTCGACATCCTGGCGATAGTCGTCGGCATCGATATAGCCGACACAGGGCGCGGTGCAGCGCTTGATTTGATACTGCAGGCAAGGCCGCGAGCGGTTCTGAAAGAAACTGTCGCTACACTGGCGCACCTGAAACAGCTTTTGCAGCAAATTCAGGGTGTCGCGCACGGCGGTGGCGCTGGCATAGGGGCCGAAATACCGGCCCCGGCGTTTGCGCGCGCCGCGATGCAGGGCCATCCGGGGGTAGCGGTCCTCGCTGGAGACGTAGATATAAGGATACGATTTATCATCGCGCAGGACCACGTTATAGCGGGGGCGATGCTGCTTGATGAGATTGCTTTCGAGCAGCAAGGCTTCGGCTTCGGTGTTCGTGACCGCCACCTCGATAGCGCGGATCTGAGCCACCATGGCAATGATCCGCGGATTGGTCACCGAGCGCGTGAAATAGCTGGCCACGCGCTTTTTCAAATCGATCGCCTTGCCCACGTACAGCAAGTCACCCTGGGCATCGAGCATCCGATATACCCCGGGCGAATGCGGCAGGGTCTGGAGGATGGGCTTGGGGTCGAATGCGGATTCAGCCATCAGGGTCACGCTGCCAGCAGCGTCCGGGCCTGCTGCAGCACTTGACGAAACATCGCTGCGGTTAGCCGGCCGGTCTGGGTGTTGTAGCGGCTGCAATGATAGGAATCGAGCAGGCGGATGCCGCCGGTGAGCTCCCCAAGCGCGCCATGGCTGAATCGATGCGCACTCAAGCGTAGGCCTAACGCCCGGATGACCGCCTGATGCGCCACCGTACCCAGGGCCAGGACCACATGCTGACTGGGCAGGGTCGCCAATTCGGCGGCGAGATACGGATTGCAGGCAATGATCTCGGCCGTGCTGGGCTTATTGGCCGGCGGCAGGCATTTCACCGCGTTGGTAATCCGGCAGTCCCGCAGTTCCAGGCCGTCGTCCCGGGCGAGGGCCTCGGGCTGGCTGCCAAAGCCGGTTTCATGCAGCAGGCGATAGAGCAAAATCCCGGCATGATCGCCGGTGAATGGCCGCCCGCTCGCATTGGCGCCATGCATCCCGGGCGCTAGCCCGACGATCAGTAACCGTGCCTCAGGATCACCGAAAGGGGCGACCGGGGCACAGTGATAGTCGGGATGAGCGGCTTTGACGTCGGCAAGATGTGCTACCAGGCGCGGACAGCGTTGGCATTGGGGATTGAAAATCGGTTGTTGTTGCATCAAGAACGGTTCAAACGGCTATTAACACTCAAGTTACAGGCTCATGGCACGAGGCGCAATCTTTGCCAACGGGTTTGTGAAATGCTCTGAACATCAAACGCTTGCACTGACTGTTGGGCGACCCGGCCTAGGTGGCTTGGCCAATGCGGCTGGGGCGTTAGTCTACTCAGCCGATCAAACACATGGCAAAATAACGTTTGTGCCAAAATAAGGCCAACCACCATGAGCGCAGCCCTTGAGCTTTATGCCCAACTGACCGAGGCCCCGGATGAAAAGACCCGGGCGCGGCTGATCGCCGACGCCTTCGACGCCCTTGAGGCGCGCTTCCCGCAAATTCATAACCTCGCGACGCAAAACCATGTCAGCGAGAGCGAACTGCGCCTGCAAAAGGAAATCGTAGAGGTCGAAGCACGCCTGCAAAAGGAGATCAGGGAAGTCGAAGCACGTCTGCAAAAAGAGATCAGGGAAGTCGAAGCACGCCTGCAAAAAGAGATAGAGCAAGTACGCGCCGAGCTAAAACTCG
>CAYFSA010000034.1:0-1278 GCA_964345605.1 uncultured Ectothiorhodospiraceae bacterium | reverse complement strand
GTCGAAGCACGCCTGCAAAAAGAGATAGAGCAAGTACGCGCCGAGCTAAAACTCGATATTGAACAGTGTCGCAGCGAGCTGACCCTGCAAATCGAGCAGAACCGCGGTGAAATCGCACGCGTGAAAGCGGATTTACTCAAGTGGCTGGTGCCGCTAATGTTCACCCAGATCCTGGCTATCGCGGCCATCGTTAAATGGTTCTAGGGCTGAAAGCGTAGCCGATTTTCAAGTGCTATCCCAGACTATTGCGAGCCAACAATGAAACGGCAGCGGCGGCGGCCAACACCCCCTAAACGGGCTTGCCTTACCAAGGCTGGCCAAGCGCTCGGGCCAAACCGTTTATTGGCCGTGCTGCTGATCCTCTTGCTTGGCGTTCCCGGCCTCTCGGCGCCGGCGCCCGAGACACGTTACCAAGCCACCGGTACCGCCACTCTGGCGAACATCACCCCGCTCGAGGCCAAACGGCGCGCACGTCTGGAAGCCTTTGCCGAGATCATCAATCACGCCATTGGGGTGCAGGTGGACCAGCAGACCTTGCTGGTCAATCGCCAACTGGCCAGTTACACCCTCCTGCAAACCCCCACCGCTCGCGTTGCCCAGGCCGATTGTGTTTACCGCACCCGCACAACCCCAGGAGCGGGCGAAATCCTGCAAATGGAAGCGCAATGCAACGGCAAGGTGCAGCGCTATGGCAGTGCTGCACCGCAAATTCAGGCACGGTTGCACCGCAGTGCCGCCGCCGGTCATTGCCAAGCCAAAGCCGCGGCCGCCGAGCAGCCTGCTCCCCTGTTCACCACGGCGGCCTATACGCCGTTTTGCCTGGAGCTTGCGGCTGCCGAAGCGGTGCAGGTGGCGGTTTTTAACCTGTTCGACGATACCGACGGGCAAACTCGGATCAGCCGGCTTTATCCGTTACCGAGCGCCGCGAAGCCCGCGCAGACGGTGGCCGCTGACGGCCCGATCATGCTTGAGCCGCCCTTGCAGAGCGCGCCGCTGCCCGGGCAAACCGAAGCGCTTGAGGCCATTCTGGTCGTCGCCAGCCGTCGACCGGCGTTGTTGGCCAAGCTCGCCGCCGATGCCGGCAATAATCTGCAGACCGCCACCGGCCAGGCCGAGCCTATGCAGGCCTTCGATCGGCGCCTGCAACGCCTTGGCGGGGATCTGTTGAGCGAGACGGCCTTGGTGACCTTGCCGGTGCGGATTGTGCGTTGATTTTTCGAATTGGCGTTGCAGCTCGGGTTAGCGCAGCGTAACCCGATCCCAGCCTGCGAATCTAAC
>CAYFSA010000033.1:0-25556 GCA_964345605.1 uncultured Ectothiorhodospiraceae bacterium | reverse complement strand
CTGCAAAGCCGCCGGGACGATACTTCCCGGGACGATTGATGCCTAAGCAGGTAAAGGCAGCGGTGAGTAGTAGTAGGGCATGCAGCGCGTACCGAACGGAGCCTATGCGGCCCATTGGCGTTAGGCAACTCCCGGTAAATGCCATACTACAATGACCTAGCATAGCTTTAGTCGATTCAGTCGGGTTACGCTGCGCTAACCCGACCTGTGCTGGCTAGAAACTCGCTCATGTTTGCCTAACCCCCATCCTTGCCCTCGATCAATTCCTTGAATAGCCGATTCGCGTATCGTGCATCGCAACATGCAAAGATTCGTCTATTCTGATAGGCCTATTCCATTATTGCCTTCTCTTGCCGCCGTATTCCTTCGAGTCCCAAGCTAGGCTCGCTGGGGTCGCGGCGCTTTGTCTCCCGTCTCCGGCGGGTTCGTGAGGTGTGTTGTATGAGCATGAATCGACGCGATTTTCTCCGCCTGGCGCCGGGCGGGGTGCTGGCTGGCGGTGCCCTGAGCGGGACCGCAGCGCAGGCCAAGATCGAGCGTGAGGGGATGGATGGGGTCGTCCATGCCCGGCAGCATCCGCCGACTTCGATCAACACCGTCAGCACGGTCTGCGGGGTCTGTTTCTGGAAGTGCGGGATTCAAGTCGAGCAGGATGCCGAGGGGAGGCCGCTGCATCTGCGCGGCAATCCCGATCATCCCTCCAGCCGCGGGCGGTTGTGTCCGCGCGGGGTCGGCGGCATCGGCATGCACGACAGCCCGGATCGCCTGACCCAGCCGCAGATCCGCAAGGCCGCTCGCGGTTTGGGCCTGTTCCGGCCGGCGAGCTGGGAGGCGGCCACTAACGACGCGGCTGCGCGCCTGCAGCGGGTGATCGACGAGCACGGTGTCGGCGCGGTGGCCTTTATGATCCACGGTCTGTCCGAGCATCATTTCGGCCTGCTGGCCAAGGCCATGGGTACGCCGCATCAGGCCTTTCCCGCCTATGCCCAGTGCAAGGGGCCACGGGATGTCGGCTTCCGCCTGACGTTCGGGCGCATCGTCGGCTCGCCCGAGCCGCTGGATATGGAGAACTCACGCTGTATCGTCCTGTTCGGCAGCCATATCGGCGAGAACATGCACAACAGTCAGGCGCAGGAGTTCGTCACCGCCCGGCAGAACGGCGCCAAGATCATTGTGGTCGATCCGCGCCGTTCCACCGCCGCCGACAAGGCCCATTACTGGCTGCCCATCAAGCCGGGCACGGATATGGCCCTGCAGCTCGCCTGGCTGCATATCCTGATCCGCGATCAGGCCTGGGATCATGAGTTTGTCAGTCAGCATTGCTCGGGGTTCGAGCCGCTGCGCGAGCATGTCGCCGGCTACACCCCCGAATGGGCCGCCGCCGAGACGCAGCTGCCGGTCGAGATAATCGAGCAGACTGCCCGAGCGATCATCGATGCCGCCCCGGCGGTGCTGTTCCATCCGGGCCGGTTCGCGGTGTGGCATGGCAACGACACCCAGCGCTCCCGGGCGATCGCCTTGCTGACCGCGCTGACCGGTGCCTGGGGGGCGAAGGGCGGGTATTTCCTGCCGCAGAAGGTGTCGCTGCCGGCTGTGCAGGCCCTGTATCCGGACATGCCGGCTTATCCCGAGCCCGCGCCGCGTCGCGATCCGGGCTATCCGTTCGCCTACACGGTGACTTCCAACGGGGTGCGCGATGCAACGCTGAACGGCAAGATCAAGGCCTGGGTAGTGTCCGGCACCAATCTGCTGCGGGCCATGCCGGGGGCGCACGAGACCCGCGCGGCCATCGATAAGCTCGATGCCCTGATCGTCGCGGATATCCTGCCGACCGAAATCACCCAGTATGCCGATGTGCTGTTCCCGGCGACCTCTTATCTCGAGCATCCCGATTATGTCGGCTCGGCCTATGCCCGCGAGCCCTATGTCGCCCTGAACCAGCGCGCCGCGCCGCCAGTGGGCGAGGCCCGCTGCGAGTCGGAGATCGCTAAGGGGCTGGCCGAGGCCCTGGGGCTGGGCGAGTATTTCCCCTGGCGGGATGACGCCGAGGTCACCGAGAAGACCATCGCGGCCTATAACGCCGACCATCCCGACCGGCCCATCGATCTCGCCGCGCTGCGGGCCAACGGGGTGGCTTATCCGGCCCGCAATACGCCAATTTATCGGGCCGGGGCTGGCGGCGGCCCGGACGGGCAGGCACTCGCCGGGGTGCCGCTACAGTTTCCGGAATTCGACGGCCGGATTACCGATAATAAGGTGCGCCTGTATTCCCACGATCTGGCCAAAGTCTATCGGGACAAGCTCGAGGCGGGCGAATCCGCCGTGGGCCTGGAGCCTCTGCCGACCTATTATCGGCCCCGCGGCGGCCCGCCGGGGACGGTGCGCCTGATCAGCGGGCGCTCGCCGGTGCACAGCTTTTCCCGCACGCAGAACCTGGCACCGCTGCATGGCCGCGTGGCGGTCAACGAGGTGTGGGTGTCGCCGCGGATCGCCAAGGCGTTCGGCGAGCTCGAGGATGGGGAAAGCGTCATCCTCATCAATCAGGACGGTGTCAAGGAAGGGCCCTGCCGGCTCAAGGTGACCGCCCGCATCCGCGACGATGTGGTGTTCCTACCGCATGGCCACGGCCATAACAGCCGGCATCTGCAGCTTGCCGGGGCCGGGGCCAGTGATACCGAGCTCAGCACCCAGTACGCGGTCGATCCCATCGCCGGCACCACCGCCCTGCGCGTCAATTTCGTTCGCTTAAGCCGCGAGCACGGAGCGTAATCATGCCTGAGCGTCAATCCTCAACCGACCAAGCGCGACCTGGCGAGGCGTATTTCCGCATGCGGCTGGATATCAGCCGCTGCATCGGCTGCCGGGCCTGCGAAGTGGCCTGTGTGACGGCCAATGACATCACCCCGTCGATTTCCCGCAACTGGGTGCCGTATCTGGAGGCCGATGGCGAGCAGCCGGACACCCCGGCCGTGTTCGCGCCCTATTTATGTTCGCATTGCGCCGACCCGCCCTGCGTGCCGGCCTGTCCGACCGGGGCCTCGTACATCGCCCTGGACGGCCGGGTGCTGGTGGACAAGCCACTGTGCATCGGCTGCGGGCTGTGTGTGGATGCCTGTCCCTACGATGCCCGGCTGGTCGATACGGTGACCAACAAGCTGGAGAAATGCACCCTGTGCGAGAGCCGGGTGGAACACGGGCAGGCCCCGGCCTGTTTCGAGGTCTGCCCGGCCGGCGCGCGGCTGTTCGAGGAAGTGCACATGATCGATGGCGAGCCGGTGACCATCCGGGTCGGCGATGTCGATGCGGTCGATCCCGGCCATGCGGAAACCCGGCTAATCAATGCCCAAGTGAATCCTGGCCCGCGGCTGGCCTTCAGCGGCGAGCCGGACAAGCTCGAGCTGCTGCATGCCAAGCGGCCGCCGACCCAGACCGCGAGCCTGGCCGGCAGTATCTGGACCCATGGCGCGGGACTGGCCGTGCAGTTCCTCGGTTATGCAGCGATGCTGGCCATGGGCGGCATGCTGGGTCTGCATTTTCTCAAGTCCCGCAAGCAGCGGGCTGCCGATGAAGCCCAGCCGGGGCAAGACGAGCCGCACAGTCGGGAGGCCGAACATCATGTCTGAGACCCTGAACACGGTACCCAGCGACACCACCCCCAGCGACGACACCACCGAGCTGCTCAAGCATCCCTTGCCGCAGCGCCTGGTGCATTGGTTCAATGCCGCCTGTTTCCTGTTCCTGTGGCTGACCGGTATTGCCCTGATCACTTCCCAGGGCTATCGGCTGGCGCCGGAGTTCTATACCGACGCCATGCTCGCCCTGTTCGGCGGGCCGGTGAACCTGCTGAACGCCCATATCTATGTCGGCATCGTCTGGTTCGTGATCGTGGTGCTGACCTTCTTGATCGATCCCTATGGGCTTGCATTACGCTTCCTGCGCGATCTGCGCTTTACCCAGAACGATTTTCAATGGTTCGCCTTGCGCGGCAAGTCCGAACTCGATGAGAGCGTCGAGCTGCCGCCGCAGGGGGCCTATAACGCCGGGCAAAAGGCCTTCGGCTGGACCGTGGTGCTAGGGATCCCGGTGATTTCCCTGACCGGCCTGCTGATGTTCATCGGCACCGGCGGCGGGCCGGTGAGTCAGTGGATGGTATTGCTGCATTTGCTCGCGGTCGGGGTGGTCATTGCCTTCTTTATCGTGCATTTCACCATGGCGGCCCTGCTCAAGGAGGAGCGTCCGGCACTGCGCTCGATGTTTAAAGGCGCGGTGACCGAGGATTACGCCGAGCATCATCACACCGAGTGGTACGAGAAGGTCAAACCGCGGGGCGGCGAGCCGATCCGCCCGCGCGAACGTTTCGGCATACCCCGAGCCCTCGGCCGACAGCTCGGCGCAGTCTGGCGGGCCGTGGTCAACCGCCCGCAGCGGCCGCTGTGGTCGCCCTACAGCGCCGGTTTCGGTATCGGCCTGGCGGTCTTGCTGGCCTTCGTCTTGCTTGGTCACGGCCTGGGAGCCTCCGGGCTGTTCTCGCGCATGGGGGCGAACGGCCTGGCCCTGTTCGCCGAGGATCATGTCCTGGCCAATGCCTACTGGGGACCGACCCTGCTCAGCGGTTTCTGGGATTACTGGCTGCTGTGGCTGGGCCTGGGCTCGGTGGCCGGGGCCTTCATCTCGGCGGCAGCCGGCGGGCGGCTGATCCCCGGCGTGGATCGCGGTGAGCTGATCTCGCCGAGCACCCGCATCTTTCTGGCGATCACCGGCGGGGCCATCGTCGGCTTCGCCACCCGCTTCACCCGCGGCTGCACCTCGCACCAGGCGATCTCCGGGGGCTCATTGCTGGCGACCAGTGCCTGGGTCTTCGTGCTGGCGGTCTTTATCGGCGGCTTTCTGACGGCCTTTTTCTTTAGGAGGGTATGGCGATGAACGATATCCTGCCCCTGACCCCCTCGCTGGGGATGCCGACTTTTTGGTATCTGTTTCTGACCTTCCTGATCGGCGGGCTGTTCGGGTTCTCGCTGGAGCGGGCCGGGTTCGGCTCGGCCAAGCGTATCACCGAGATTTTCACCCTGCGCGATTTCCGCGTTTTTCGGGTGATGTTCACGGCCGTGCTGACCGGTATGCTCGGCGCGTATCTGTTGCAGTATGCGGGTCTGGTTAACGTCTCGCTGATCTATATCGAGAAGAATTACTTCTGGTCGCTGGCACTCGGCGGCCTGCTGTTCGGCTTCGGCTTTTACCTCGGCGGCTTCTGTCCGGGGACCGCGCCGGTGGCCGGTATCCGCGGGCGCTGGGACGGCTGGGCCTTCCTGTTCGGGGCCATGTTGGGGATTTACGGCTTTGCCGCGCTCTACGATGCCGTGGGCGCCAGCCAATGGTTCCAGAGCTTCTATGCCCCGGCCTCGGCGGAGGCGACCAAACTGTACGGCGACGGGCCGGCCTGGCCGTGGATTCTGATTATTATGGCCGCGGCCTTCGGTGGGTTCGTGGTAGTGCCGTTTATCGAAAAGCGCTTCGCCCTGCGTACGGTCGCCGAACTCGAGGCCAAGCAGCAGGGCCAGCCCGAGCCGCCGCGCCCGCCCACCGTCTGGCCGACCGCCTGGCGCTGGGCGGGGCCGAGCCTGGCCGGGGCGGCGGCCGCCGGAATCATCTGGCTGGAGGTGTCCAATCCGCATCCCGAATTGCTGCGAGACAAGCCCCTGCCGGCGGCGGATCTGGGAGCGACGGTCGAGGTCACGGCAGTGAGCGCGCAAACCCTGGCTGGCTGGCTGATCGAAAATGCCTACCGCGCCAACGAAGGCGACAAGCCCAATGCCACGGTGCTGGATCTGCGCGATCCCGGGCAGCGGCAGGCGCCGGCCATTCCCGGCACGGTGCCGGTCGCGTTGCCACCCCAAGGCGGCGTGCGCGAGCAGTTGGTTACTATCCAGGATACCCTGGCGAACCGGAATGCGCCGGCGGCTCAGCCGGTAGTGCTGATTACCGCGGCAGGCGAGCTAGACGGCGAGCTGTTGCGGGCCCTGCGCAAGCGGCGGATCTGGGCCAAGGCCCTGGACGGCGGTGCGCAGGCTTGGCAGCAGCAGGTGGTGCAGTGGCAGCCGGCTGCCGATACCCCGGGCTTTGCCGCCCCTTACCAGACTGCCAGCCTGGACACCGGCACGGCGACCGATGCAGCCGCTGCGCCCGAGGGCGCAGCCAACCCCTATCAGCTGACCGCCTGGGCGGGCGCCAAGGCCTGGTTGACCGGCCAGACCGAGGAGCTGCCGCCAAGGTTTGTCTTCCCCAATGCCGTGCCACCCGAGGCCCAGCTCGCTGTGTCGGTGGCGACCAAAACGGCGGAGTCCGGCGGGTGTAATTGAGGGCCGCCCGTACTAAATGTTCGGTAATAGCGGTTTCACAACCTATAATACCTAGGGAGTGACGCCATAACTTTGGTCGTTCCCAGCAAACGGTATACCTGATGGCCTGCGACTCGAGTCGCACCAACGCGTTTGCGCTTGTTCATAAGTGGTAGGGCGGGTTTCAACCCGCCTCGCCGGGCGCCAATTCCGGCACCGTGGTCGGTTGAAACCGACCCTAACCAACACCATTACGGGTTTCCACGCGGCGCATGGAAACCCGTAACCCGAATGCGGCTCGGTAATCACCTGTTCGAGCAATAGTAACCAACGAGTAAATCGGCTTTTGGGCCCGCGAGCGATGCGCAAATTCAGGCATCCCGGGCCACTTGGCACAGCAAAGATTTGAACGGCGGAAAACCGCTGATGGGATCTAGCTGGCGGTCGTCGGTCAATTCGTTAATATTGGCGCTATTCCAGCCATGGGTGCAATGCACCACGCCCGGCTTGATGGCCTCGGTCACCTTGGCGACAAAGCGTACAGCGCCCCGGGGCGAGCGTACCCAGACCCATGTTCCGTCATCGATACCGCGTGGCCCCGCATCGCGGGGATGGATTTCCACCAACGGATTCGGGATGGCACGGCGCATGCGTTCGATGTACTGATGCTGGGAATGGGTATCGAACTTGGTGCGGGCCCCGCTGGTAAGGACTAGCGGAAATTCCTTGGCCACCTCGGGGGTGGCCAGTGGGCTTTCGGCCGGTTCGCGATAGCTCGGCAGACCATCATAACCGGCCTCACGCAGCTCGGCGGCATCGAATTCGACCTTGCCAGTGGGCGTCTTGAAGCCGTCGATACGATACAGCCGGTCGGCATCCATATAGCCATGGTCGACTAAATCCTCGATGGCCTGGGCATAAACGGTCACCCCATCGGGGTCGGTCATGACCTGCTCACGGATCTCCTCAGGAATGCCTTCGGCGGCCTCGGCCCAGCAAGCCTCGAGATCGCCCTGCCAGAACTGCTCGGCCATGCCCAGGCGCACCCCGAGCTGCAGGTAGACCTCGGCATCCGGGCGGGCCTCACCCTTGGGTGCGACCACCGGCTGACGGTAGCGCAGCTCGCCCTGATAGGCGCAGCCCGGATAGGCGATCAAGGCCGGGCGCTCGAGATTGGTGGCTGCCGGCAGGACGATATCGGCCTGCCGGGTAGCGGCATTGTGGAAGAAATCGCTGGCGGCGAAAAAGTCGAGCGCCTGCAGGGCTTCTTCCATGCGCTTGGAGTTCGGCCACATAGCGGTATTGATCCCCATCGCCAGCAGGGAGCGGATGCGCTGGGGATGGCCGTCGAGGATACAGTCGGGCAGCAGCATACTCTGGGCCGCCGGCCAATAGCGGGTCCAGATCGGATAAACCTCGTCACCGACGCGGGGCGGCAGATTCTTGAGGCAATGGTCAAATAATTCAATCGGTTTGGGCGTTACCTTGTCGTTGAAAAACCGATTGCCCCCTTCGCGATCGAGATTGCCGGTCACTGCCGCCAGCAGAATCAGCGCGCGATGGTTCTGGAAGCCGTTACTGTGCTGCACCGTGGCAGTCGGCGACAGGGTGATTTGGGCCGGGCGCGTCGTGGCGAACAGCTCGACGGCCCGGCGCAGGTCGTCGGCCTCGATGTCGCAGATAGCGGCAACGCGCTCGGGCGGAAATTCGGCCACATAATCGCGGAAGGCGGCGACCCCATTGGCCCATTCGTCCAGAAAGGCCTGATCCTGCCAGCCATTGGCAAAGATCAGATGATGAAAGCCCAGGGCCAGGGCGCCGTCGGTGCCGGGACGGATGGCCAGATGAATATCGGCCATGTCGACCTGCGGGGTGCGGCGCGGATCGACTACGATCATACGCCGGCCGGGCTTTTGCTGGGCCAGGCCATGGGTGTCGAAGGGCGGGATGGAGCCGCGCGGATTGGTCGACCAGACCAGCACACAGCGGGTCTTGGGCGAAGGCACCGTCGAGGTGGTCTTGATCTTATGGCCGAAGGTGAGCTTTTCGGCGACCATGGTGGCGGAAAAACAGCAGCCGCTTTCGGTCATGTAATTCGGTGAGCCGAAGGCATGGGCCAGACGCTGCAATTGCGGCCGGGCCTCCTTGGTATAGCCGGCGAAAAAGGCGGCCGCCGGCGCGCCATGCTCGGCCTTGGTGCGCTCGAGGGCAGTGGCGATGGTGTCGAGCGCCTCGTCCCAGCCGATCGGCTCGAACTCCCCACTGCCGCGCGGGCCGACGCGTTTGAGGGGATGCAACAGGCGGCGCGGATGATTGCGGCGGTCGATCTGGGCATAACAGCGCGGGCAATCTGGGCCCTTGATGCTGACGGGCTCACCCGCAGCGTCGACTTCGACATCGATGGCACAATTGGCATCGCATTCGTAACAGGTACTGCGTTTCCAGGTCATGGTGGCATTGTCCGGCAAGGAAGGTTATGCCTAATATTAATCCCGGTATGGCTCTCAATTACTTGCAATAGATCAAAACAAACGCCTAAAGCGAATACTTGAATCACTGCGACTGACTGTCGAAGGCCTGCAGGCTGTCGTGAATGCGCTTGATCATTTGCCGGAACAGCTTGGGATTGGCGGCGGCGACATCGCCGTTTTGCAAATGCCGGGGATTGCCCTGCATGTCGCTGACCAACCCGCCGGCCTCCTCGATCAATAGCACGCCTGCGGCCATGTCCCAGGCATGCAGATCGAATTCCCAGAAGGCATCGAGCCGCCCGGCAGCCACATAGGCCAGATCCAAAGCTGCCGAGCCGGGCCGACGGACCCCGGCGGTACCGGGCAGCAGGGCGCGCAGGGTGGCCAGGTAGCGGTCCAGGTTCTGATGGTCGCGGAACGGGATACCGGTGCCGAGCAGGGCACCATCGAGCGCCGGCCGCTGACTGACGCGAATGCGGCGGTTATTGAGTGCTGCGCCACCGCCGCGACTGGCGGTGAACAGTTCTTCCTTGGCCGGATCATAGACCACGGCCTGCTCCAGGCGGCCGTTATGCTGCAGGGCGATCGACACGGCGAATTGCGGAATACCGTGGAGGAAATTGGTGGTGCCGTCCAGCGGGTCGATGATCCAGATATACTCGCTCTCACCCTGCGAACCGCGTTCCTCGGCCAGGAAGGCGTGGTCCGGGTAAGCGCGCTGGATGATCCGGATGATCTCCTGTTCGGCCTGATGATCGACTTCGGTGACGAAATCGTTGCGATCTTTATTGGCAATGGTCAGGCGGTCGACACGATCCATGTGGCGGGCGATGATATTGCCGGCGGCGCGCGCGGCGCGCACCGCGATATTGAGCATGGGATGCATGGGCGTTCTGCTTGATGAGCGTGGAATTAGTCAACAATTAACAAATCAACAAATTAGAATAATGATAACAGAGCACGCAAGTGGGATGACGAGGATTCGAGCCAATTGTTATGGCGGTAAGAGCAAATGACAACTAGCGAGCGGCTGCGGGTGGTCCTGATCGGAACGACCCACCCGGGCAATATCGGCGCGACGGCGCGGGCCATGAAAACCATGGGGCTGAAGCGATTATATTTGGTGCAGCCCCAGGTCTATCCGCATGCCGAGGCGACCGCCCGGGCGGCCGGCGCCGACGATGTCCTGGCGGCGGCGGTTGTTTGTGACAGCTTGGCGCCGGCCATTGCCGACTGCGCGCTAGTCCTGGGAACCAGTGCCCGCCAACGGCATTTGCCCTGGCCGGAAATGGACGCCCGCCAGGCTGCCGAACGGGCTGTAGCGGGTGCCCGGCAAGATGAGGAGATCGCTTTTTTGTTTGGCCGGGAGCGGTTCGGCTTGACCAATGAGGAGCTGGATTGCTGCCAGGCGCAGATTCGCATTCCGAGCAATCCCGAGTACGCCTCCTTGAATCTGGCTGCCGCCGTCCAGATTTTGAGCCATGAGATTCGTATGGCCGACTTGCCCGTGCCGCCGCCGCAGCGCCAGGACCCGGCCGAGCGGCCGGCCCGGCAGGAAGACTTGGCGCGCTTCTATGCCCATTTGGAACAGGCTTTGATCGCCTGGGAGTTTCTCGATCCCGACCAGCCCAAATTGCTGCTGCGCCGCTTGCGCCGTCTGTTCGCCCGCGCCGAGCCGACCCGCACCGAGCTGAACATCCTGCGCGGCATTTTGACCGCGGCCGAGCAGGCAGCCCGTCGCAAGTGTTAGGCCTTTGTTCATGCTCATAGCGTCATGATGTCGGATGTGCTGACATCGTGCCCCATGCATTTCCTGATGAGGCCCAAGTGCCATGTTCAAAACCATCGCCGAGGATATCCACTGTGTCTTCGAGCGCGATCCGGCCGCGCGCACGTCCTTCGAGGTCATTACCACCTATCCGGGCATTCATGCCCTGATCGCGCACCGTATCAACCATCGGCTTTGGGGTTGGGGGTTGCGCTGGCTGGCCCGGGTCGGCTCCAATGTGGCACGCTTGACCACCGGTATTGAAATCCATCCGGCTGCATGCGTCGGGCGCCGCTGTTTTATCGATCACGGCATGGGTGTGGTGATCGGTGAGACAGCCAGTCTGGGTGATGATTGCACCCTCTACCACGAGGTCACTTTAGGCGGGACGAGTTGGAAGAAAGGCAAGCGCCATCCCAGTCTAGGTAATAATGTTGTGGTCGGCGCGGGGGCCAAGGTGCTCGGGCCGATTCATATCGGTGATGGCGCGCGCATCGGCTCGAATGCCGTGGTGGTCAAAGACGTCCCGGCCGCGTCCACCGCGATCGGTATTCCGGCGCGGGTCATCCCCCGCGAACGTGACGAGGGCCAGCGCCGCCGCGAGGAAATGGCCTCGCGCATGGGCTTTGATGCCTACGGGGCGACCAAGGACATGCCCGACCCGGTCGCCAACGCCATCAATTGCATTCTCGAGCATTTGCATTTGTTGGACGAGCGGGTCGATGTCACCAGCCACGAGTTGAAGAAGCTCGGCGCGGTGGTCGATGATAGTCGCCTGCCGGAAATCGATCCCAAGCAGATCGAGGGCATTGCGCTGGAGCAGGCAACGGCTGACGAGGTCGACGACGAGGCCGTAGCGACCGAGCGGGCCGCCGAGAAAGTAGTGGATTAACCCACTCAGTTATTGCTAGAATTGCGCAAGGGCAACTCTTGTGGAGACGTTGGAATGAGGTTGACGACCAAAGGGCGATATGCCGTCACGGCGATGCTGGATATTGCGATTCATGATCATGCGGGGCCGGTCGCCTTAGCTGATATTTCCCGCCGACAGGGGATTTCGCTGTCGTATTTGGAGCAGTTGTTCGCGCGCCTGCGCCGCCATCAATTGGTGACGAGCACGCGTGGGCCGGGGGGCGGCTATACCTTGAGCCGGGCAGCGGCGGATATACCGGTCGGCGCCGTCATCGAAGCGGTCGACGAGCAGGTCGATGTAACCCGCTGCGGCGGGCATGGCGATTGCCAATGCGATCAACCCTGCCTGACCCATCGGCTGTGGCTGGAGCTGAGTCAGCAAATCCGCGGCTTTTTGCAGGACATGACGCTCGGCGACTTGATGGCACGCCACGATATTCAGCATGTCGCCCACCGCCAGGATCAACAAGCCGATCACCGCGCCATGAGCGAGCCACTGCTGCGCGTTTAACCCGCTTACAACGACCTGTCAGGACGACTATTGAGCGTGTCAAATATTCTATATTGATTGCTGCACATGACTGCAGCGGGCTAGTGAAGCGCAGCAGTCATGGGGTGGTAATAAAACGCTGTTTGCATGAGCGAGCCAGGCCGATGACTCAAGTTTCTGAAATGACTAACCTGCTGGGTATGACGCGGACCGAGCTGGCCGGTTTTTTTACCGCTCTCGGTGAAAAGCCTTTCCGCGCGACCCAGGTGATGAAATGGATCCATCACCATGGTCTGGAAGACTTCGCGGCCATGACCGATATCAGCAAGCCCCTGCGCGCCAAGCTGAGTGAGTTGGCTGCAATCCGCGGTCCCGAGGTTGTCATGGTCCAGGAAGCCCAGGACGGTACGCACAAATGGTTGCTGCGTCTGGCCGATGGTAACTGCATCGAAACGGTGTACATTCCCGAGCCGGATCGCACCACGCTGTGCATTTCCACGCAAGTGGGCTGCGCCCTGGATTGTGCTTTTTGCTCGACGGCCCGGCAGGGCTTTAGCCGCAATCTGAGCGCTGCCGAGATCATCGGCCAGCTCTGGCAGGTGTCTCGGCATCTGCGCCCGGCTGATAGCCGCGATCGGGCCGTGTCCAATGTCGTGCTCATGGGCATGGGTGAGCCGTTACTGAATTTCAACAATAGCGTCGCCGCCATGGAGGTAATGCTGGATGATCTCGGGTATGGCCTGAGCCGCCGGCGGGTAACGGTAAGCACGTCGGGTGTGGTGCCGGCCCTCGATCGACTCAAGGCGCGCCTGCCGGTCTCCCTGGCGGTGTCCCTGCATGCCCCGGACGATGAGCTGCGCGATCAGCTCGTGCCGCTGAACCGCAAATATCCCTTGGCAGCCTTGCTCGGTGCCTGCCGGCGCTATGTGGCGGCCCAGGATATGCGCATGCGTGTTACCTTTGAATACGTCATGCTCGACGGTGTTAACGACAGTGATCGCCATGCCCGGGCCCTGGGCAAATGCCTGCAGGGGATTCCGAGCAAAATCAACCTTATTCCGTTCAATCCATTTCCCGGCAGTGGTTTCGCCCGTTCTTCGGAGGAGCGCTTGGAACGGTTCCGCGAATTGCTGTACCGCCAGGGTTACACGACCTTAACCCGCCGCCCGCGCGGCGAGGACATCGATGCGGCCTGCGGTCAGTTGGTCGGGCAAGTGCAAAACCGGCGCCCTGCCAACCAGCAGCGCGTCTGGCCGGTGGTGCCGGCCGTGCATGACGAAGCGGTTTAAGGCAATGTTCGTCTTACCGTCGGCGGCACGGGCAGCGAGCCCCGGCCGAGGCCATCTCGGATGCGTAACGGGTGCCGCAATGGTATTGTGCCTATTGCTGACGCTGCAGGGCTGCGCTTTGCTGGCGGGGGACAAGACCACGGACAAACAACGCCAGGGGGCGGTGGCGAATATACAGCTTGGGATCGATGCCATGCAGCGCGATGCGCTCGCCGCCGCCAAACAGAAGCTGGAAAAAGCGCTTGAGCTCGATCCCGAACAGGCGCGCGCGCATTGGGTCTATGCCGTGCTGCAGGAGCGGGTCGGCGAGCCGGTCAAAGCCGAGCGCCATTTTCTGCGGGCCATCAAACTCGATCCGCAAGATACGACGGCCTTGCTGAATTACGGTAATTTCCTTTGTCGCCAGGAGCAAATCGACAAGGCCTTGAAGGTCTACGAGCGGGCGGCTTCCGACCCGTATGATCCGGCGCCCGAGCAGGCCTATTACAATGCCGGCCTGTGCCTGGTCAACACGGGTCAGCTCGAGCGCGCCGAGGGCTTTTTGCGCCAGGCTTTACAGCGTAATCCGCAGTTGGCCCAGGCATTGTATCTGATGGCGGTGGTAAGCTACGGCCAAGGCAATTTTATGCAAACCCGTGCCTATTTGCAGCGCTATAGCGAGCGCTATGACCCTATTCCGGAGACCTTGAAGCTGTGTGTGCTGGCCGAGCGCAAACTGGGCAACACGGCGGCCGCCGAGTCCTGCCGCGAACAATTGCTGACCGATTTTCCTGACTCCGAGGCAGCGGCTGAACTGAACCAAGTATCACCATGACCGAACCGATTGTGAGCTATCTAAGCCAGGACACCGGCATTCCGGAGCGCCCCGGCGAGGCGTTGCGGCGCGCCCGCGAGGCGGCCGATATGTCGCGCCAGCGGGTATGCCGCGAGCTGCGCCTGCCCTTGGAGCTGATCACGGCCATTGAAGAGGATGATTACGAAGCCCTGCCGGAAGCAGCCTTTTTGCGCGGCTACATCCGCGCCTATGCCAAGCTGCTGAACCACGACAGCGAGGCGTTACTGGCGGCTTACGAAGATATCCTACCGCGCACCGGGGGCTGGACAGGGCCGAGTCGCGCCGCCGGCCGCGATCCGGAGGACGTCCGCGAGCGCTATGTGTGGGTAGCGATCGCGCTGGCCATCGTGATCGTCCTGATTATCGGCGGTTGGGTTTGGACCCGGTCGCTTGGAACCGAGGAACAACAGACCTCGGTTGACGATTTACTGGCCGAGCTCGCGCCGGAAGCGGTTACTGAAGATGCTGCCGAAAATGCGGCCACGGGGACTGCTGCCGCCGAGCCGGCCAGTGACGTGCCGAGCCGGTCTGCGCCTCCGCCAGCGGCCGGGGCCGCTGCCAATACGGCACAATCACCCTCGGCGGCAGCCGGGGTCGACAACAAGCCTGCGCCCCGCCAAGCGAGTCCCAGCGAACCTGGCGAAGCGAAAGCCGAAGCCGAAGCCGAAGCCGTTGAGGCGACCAATCCTGCTGAGCCGGCGCCGGCGGTCGACGCATCCCCCAGCATGCGGATGCGATTTACTCAGCAATCCTGGGTCGAGGTCAGCGATGCCAGCGGCGAACGGCTGTTGTACGGTTTGATGGATGCCGGCGAGCAGCGCAGCCTGCAGGGCGAGCCGCCGTTCAAGGTCTTTCTCGGTAATGCGCCGGGGGTCGAGATTCGCTATCGAGGTGAGACCTTCGAACATCAGCGTTATCATAAATCTAATGCCACGGCGGAATTCAGCGTCCGCTAGTGGCTTCCTTTGTCAGCCAGCTATAGTAATCACCAGCAGTGAAGCGATGAGCCAAGCCATTCAATCCATCCGCGGTATGCACGATATCCTTCCCGGCAGTACGCCTGCCTGGCGGTATCTCGAAGCATGCTGCGCAAGCTTGCTCGACGCCTACGGTTATCGGCAAATTCGTCTGCCGATTGTGGAAAAAACCGCTTTGTTCGCCCGTTCCATCGGCGAGGTTACCGACATCGTCGAGAAGGAAATGTATACCTTCGAGGATCGCAGCGGCGACCGCCTCAGCCTGCGTCCGGAGGGGACGGCGGGCTGCGTGCGCGCCGGTATCCAGCATGGCTTGCTGCATAATCAACAGCAACGGCTGTGGTACAGCGGCCCGATGTTCCGACACGAGCGCCCGCAAAAGGGGCGCTATCGGCAATTCCATCAAATTGGCGTGGAAGCCTATGGCTTCGCCGAGCCCGATATCGACGTCGAGATCATTCTGCTCGGTGCCCGCCTGTGGCGGCGCCTGGGGCTCGGCGATGTGCGCCTGGAGATCAATTCCCTGGGTAGCCAGACGGTGCGGGCCCAGTATCGCGACGCCCTGGTGGCCTATCTGGAGCAACATCGCGAGCTGTTGGACGAGGACGCCAACCGGCGACTATATACCAATCCCCTGCGGATTTTGGATAGCAAAAACCCGGCGCTGGCCGGGTGCCTGGCGGCAGCGCCGCGGCTGTTGGATCATCTCGACGAGGCCTCTAAGGCGCATTTCGATCAAGTCAAACAGCTGTTGGACGCGGCCGGGATCGACTACACGGTCAATCCGCGGCTGGTGCGCGGGTTGGATTATTACTCGCATACTGTCTTCGAATGGGTCAGCGATGCCCTCGGCGCCCAAGGGACGGTGTGTGCGGGGGGGCGCTATGATGGGCTGGTGAGTCAGCTCGGTGGTCGGGAGACGCCGGCGATCGGCTTTGCCATGGGGCTGGAACGCTTGCTGGCCCTATTGGAAGCGCAAAACTTGCTCCCGCCGCCACCGGCCCCGCAAGTGTTCATCGTGACCCCTGGCGCTGCCGCCCGCGAGCAGGGGCTGGTATTAGCGGAGCAATTGCGCGATGCCTTGCCGGGCTGCCAAGTGCTGCTCAATGCCGGCGGCGGCAGCTTGAAATCGCAGCTCAAGCGCGCTGACCGGGCCGGGGCCGAAGTGGCCGTGATCCTCGGCGAGCAGGAGCTGGCCGCTGGCCAAGCCAGCCTGAAATGGCTCCAGCAGGCAAGCGCGCAGACCACCGTGGCGCTGGCCCAGCTGCCCAGTATCCTGGCGCAGCAACTGACGGCAACGACTACCCACTCAAACTTGATTCCAGAAAGCGAGCAATGAACCAAGAATATACCGATGAGGAACGCGGCGAGAAGCTCCGGCAATGGTGGCAAAGCAACTGGCGGGGACTGGTGACCGGCGTGCTGATCGCCTTGCTGGCACTGTTTGGCTGGCGGGGCTGGCAGAGCTATCAGCACCAGCAGCGCTTGGATGCCTCGGCTCAGTACCAGACTATGCTCAGCAAAATTGAGCAAGACCAGCCAGCTGCTGCGCGGGAAATGGGCTATGGGTTGCGCGATGACTACGCCAATACACCTTATGCCCTGTTGGCCTCTCTGGCCCTGGCTCAGCTGGAGGTGCAGCGCGAGCAGCCCGAGGCCGCCAAGCAGGCTCTGCGTTGGGTTATCGAGCATGCCGACCGCCCCGCCTATGAGGAACTGGCCCGTATTCGCCTGGCCCGGTTACTGGTGGCCACCGATAAGGCGCAAGCGGCCTTGCAAGCCCTGGATGCGATCCCGCCGGAGTCGGTCTATACCAGTTTGGCCGAGGCCTTGCGCGGCGATGCCCACCGGGCCCTGGGCGAGCTGGACAAGGCACGAGTGGCCTATGATCGGGCCTTGGCAACCAGCCAGCAGAGTAGTGCCTATCTGGAAATGAAACGCGCCGAGCTTGGCCGGGTCGAGCCGGCAGCCAGCGGCGAGCCAGCGGCCGCCGCCGCGACCCCATGAAAACCGTTGACGCTTGGCTGCTGAGCGGATTGCTGGGGCTTGCCTGGCTAAGCCCGGTGATTTCGCCCGCGGCCGCCGAGCTGCCGGCGTTTACGCCTAAACTGCACATTGCCCAGGACTGGCAGATATTATTCGGTCTGACCGATACCAACGGCGTCAGCTCGCCCTTGCGGCCACGACTCAGCGGGCAAACCTTGTTTCTGGCCAATGACCGCGGCGAAGTGGCGGCGCTCGAGCGGGCAACGGGCAAAATCCGTTGGCGGCATGCCATTCCTCCAACCCAGTCTCCAGTCGATGAGGAACACCATCGCGTTGCCCGCATGCATACGCCGCCGCCCCGGCAGCCGCCGACGGTGGACTTTGCCGGCGGTATCGGCGGCGATGCCCAAACCCTGGTACTCGGGACCCATGACGGCGAGTTGATCGCGTTGCGGGCCAGCAATGGCGAGCTGCGCTGGCGCATCGCCTTGGCCAGCGAAGTATTGGCCGTGGGAGGCACCGCCCTAGGCAAAGTTGTGGCGCGTACCACCGATGGCAAGCTGTACGCCGTCAACGTGACAACGGGCGAGGTGGAATGGCAGGTTGCCCGGGATACGCCCCTGTTGAGCTTGCGCGGGGTGGGCTCACCCGATGTTGCCGAACGGCGGGTGATTGCTGGTTTTGATGACGGCAAGCTGCTGAGCATCGCTACCGCTAGCGGCGATATCCAATGGGAGGCCACCCTGGCCGCGCCGAGCGGGCGCTCGGAGCTGGAACGTATGGTGGATGTCGACGGCGGCATCGCTACAGGCGATAACGTGATTTATGCAGCGAGCTATCACGGCCGGGTCGTGGCGGCCGATAGCCGCACGGGCTATTTGCGCTGGACCCGCGAGATTGCCTCCTATACCGGCGTGTCCACGGACGAGCGGCATCTGTATCTAACCGCTGAGCAGGGCCAGATCTTTGCCCTCGATCGCGATTCGGGCGCGCCGATGTGGAAACAGGATCGCCTGGCCGGGCGCCATTTGACGCGCCCCGTACCGGTGGCCGAGAAGTACCTGGCGGTGGCCGATCGGGAGGGCTTCGTGCATTGGCTGGCGCGCCGGGATGGCCGCTTGCTGGCGCGGGTGCGGGTCGCCAAAGCACCGATCAAGGTCGCGCCGGTTGTCCATGCCGGGGTGGCGTATGTGTACACTGGCAATGGCTGGCTGCAGGCCTTGCGCCCCGTCGCCGGCGCTAAACCTACGCCGTTGGCGCAAGCAGCTCCTGTATGTGGTATGGCTGGCGCACGCTCCGGGCGCCGGCCGTGCCCTTAAGAAGCGAACAGTGGCCGGTCGGCGCCAACGACTTGTCTGGCACCGTGGGTCGGTTGAAACCGACCCTACTTCATAAGGTAGGGCTTCATAAGGTAGGGCGGGCTTCAGCCCGCCAAGCTCGAGGTAAAGCTCAGCGTGGCTCGATTGCAACAGACCGTGCATTTTTCCGTAGGGCGGGCTTCAGCCCGCCCAGCTAGGGACAACTCCCGATGCTTGGTCGGTCAAAACTGAGCCGACGTGTTTGACGATATGAGATTGACAATAGTCCTGCTATGCATGCCCTGATTGCCCTGGTGGGCCAGCCCAATGTAGGCAAATCGACACTGTTCAACCGGGTAACCCGCAGCAATGATGCCCTGGTAGCGGATTTCCCCGGCCTGACCCGCGATCGCAAATACGGGCTCAGCGACTATGCCGGACAAGCGCTGGCCTGGGTCGATACCGGCGGGCTTAGCGGCGAGGACGACAGCCTGGATGCGGCCATTGCCCAGCAGACCCGCATCGCCGTCGAGCAGGCGGCGCTGGTGCTGTTGTTGATCGATGCCCGGGCAGGTCTGACGGCGGCGGATGAACAGATCGCCATGGAGCTACGCAGCCTGGGCCGGGTGCCGCTGTTGGTGCTCAACAAAAGTGACGGACAGACTCTGGATGCCGTCATTGCCGACGCCTATGCACTGGGTCTGGGCGAGCCGCTGCCGATTTCGGCGGCGCATAATCGCGGCTTGACACGCCTGTTGGATACCGTGATAGCACGGTTGCCGCCAGCCGATACGGCCCGGGAGTCGGCTCTTGAGACAAGGGCCGAAGCGTCAGAAAGCGAGGCTGACGCCGCCGAGCGTCCCATCCGCGTGGCCGTGCTCGGCCGACCGAATGTCGGCAAATCGACGCTGGTCAACCGCTTACTGGGCGAGGAGCGCATGTTAGTCATGGACCGTCCCGGCACGACCCGCGACAGTGTGCTCTGTGATTTTACCGCCCGCGGCCAAGCTTACACCCTGGTCGATACGGCCGGCATTCGCCGGCGCTCGCGCGTTACCGAGGCGGTCGAGAAGTTCAGTGTCATGCAGGCGCTGGCCGCCATCGAGCAAGCCGATGTGGTGGTGGTGGTGGTCGATGCCCGTGAGGGACTCGTTGATCAGGATTTGCACCTGCTCGGGCTGACCGTGGAAGCCGGGCGGGCGTTGGTGCTGGCGATCAACAAATGGGACGGACTGGCGCCCGAGCAGCGCCAACGGCTGAAAAGCGAGCTCGAGCGGCGGCTCGGGTTTTTGACGTTTGTGGAAAAGCACTTCATTTCCGCTTTGCATGGCAGCAATGTCGGCCATCTGCTGGAAGCGGTGCAGCGGGCGGCTGCGGCGGCCAACCGCGAAGTCGGCACCGCCGAACTCAATCGCCTTCTGGCGGCGGCGCTAGCCGAACATCACCCCCCCCTGGTGCAGGGGCGCCGCGTTAAACTGCGTTATGTTCACCAGGGTGGCCGCCGCCCGCCCGTATTCGTTGTCCACGGCAATCAGACCGAGCAATTACCGGCCAGCTACAAGCGTTACCTGAGCAATTATTTGCAACAGGCGCTGGGCATTCAAGGCACGCCGGTGCGGCTGCAGTTCAAAACCGGGGCGAACCCCTTCGCCGGTCGTCGCAATACCCTTAACGAGCGCCAGCGGCGTAAACGCAAACGATTGTTGCGTCATGTCAAACGCTGACATTAGACATTTACCCGCATGCCTTGGGACATGCGGATATTGAGCGCTGCGCTGGCGCGCAGTCAAGGCTTCAAGCGTACTCGAGTAAGGATTGATAAATCTGATCCTTGAGGGTGGCACGTTTGTGCTTCAGAGATTCCATGTGCTCGTCGGTCGTCGGTGAATTGTTGGCCTCGAGCTCACGAATGGCCGCATCGATATTGTCGTGCTCTTTTACCAATAAACTAAAATCCACATTGTCCTGTATCATGGACAGAATTTGATCCTTATGGTCGGGAAACTCCACGAGGATAGCGTGCGATTCTCCAAGCATAGTATTACCTCATTCATAGGCCGATACATGGGGATATGAATCAATCCGCCGGAGCGGATGATGCAGCCGGCTGGCGACTGTCATCTGGCTGCAATACATGACCATACCATAATTGCGGTGCTGGCGAATGACCTTTGGTGATCAGTGATGGCTTGTCAGCTTGTGCCGAAAACCGGGGAGCGGTAACCTGCCTATATGACTGATACCACCTGCCAATTACTCACCCAGCCCGTACCGGCGGGCCTGGCTCCTTTGCCTGCCGAGCGCCAAAACGAGCTGGAAACGGCTTTGGCCAGCCAGTTAGGCGGCCCGGTCCCATTACCAGCGGCATTGCCAGCGGTGTTTGCCGCCAGTCCCTTCGTTGCCGAGTCGGCGGCCCGCCAGCCGGCTCTGCTGGGCGATTTGATCGCGCGCGGTGAGCTCGAACGGCCCTTCGCGCATGCGGCGCTGGCCGAGCAGCTTGCGGCCTTGCGGGCGGCGGCCGAGGATGACACGGCCCTGGCCAATGCCTTG
The DNA here is from genome assembly GCA_964345605.1 of uncultured Ectothiorhodospiraceae bacterium. Lineage (GTDB taxonomy): Bacteria > Pseudomonadota > Gammaproteobacteria > CAYFSA01 > CAYFSA01 > CAYFSA01. Next base: position 4,645 of record CAYFSA010000033.1, on the reverse strand, counting down.
CGACAATTGCGGCAGCGGGAAATGCTGCGCATCGCCTGGCGGGATTTATGCGGCCGGGCCGATCTCGAGGAAACCCTGACCGCGCTGACCGCCCTGGCTGATCAGTGTGTTGCCACAGCGTTAGATTGGCTTTATAGCCAGCTTTGCGCTCGTTATGGTACGCCCCGTGACGGTGCCGGCAACACCGTCGAGCTGGTGGTGCTGGGGCTGGGTAAGCTCGGTGGCGGTGAGCTGAATTTCTCCTCGGATATCGACCTGATATTCGCGTATGCCGCCGAGGGCGAGACTGACGGCTCGCGTGCGCTGGACAATCAAAGCTTTTTCGTGCGTCTGGGCCAGCGGCTGATCGCCGTGCTCAGCGAGCCCACCGCGGCGGGTTTCGTGTTTCGCGTCGATATGCGCCTGCGGCCTTTCGGCGCTGCCGGCCCCCTGGCTATGAGCTTTGAGGCCATGGAGCATTATTTCGAGGTGCATGGGCGCGAATGGGAGCGCTATGCTCTATTGAAGGCCCGGGTGATCGCCGGCGATCATGCGGCGGGCGAGCGATTGCTGGCTGATCTGCGGCCGTTTATTTACCGCCGTTATCTCGACTTCGGTGCTTTCGAGTCGCTACGGGAAATGAAGTTATTGATCAACCGTGAAGCCGAGCGCAAGGGCGTGACCGGTGACATCAAGCTCGGCGCCGGCGGGATTCGCGAAGTCGAATTCATCGCCCAGGCCTTCCAGCTCATCCGCGGCGGCCGCGATCCCGAATTGCAAACCCGCAGCCTGCGCCAGGCCCTTGCCTGCCTGCGGGTCCGCCAGTTATTACCCGACTATGCCGAAGCGCAGCTGCAGGCGGCCTACCGGTTTCTGCGAAGGGTCGAAAATCGGCTGCAGATGGTGGCCGACCGGCAGACTCATTGTCTGCCGCAAGAGGCTCGCGAGCGGGCCCGGTTGGCGTTTGCCATGGGCTATGCCGACTGGGTAAGCCTCCATGCGGATTTGCAGCAGCACATGCAACAGGTCCATGACCAGTTCGAGCAGGTATTCGTTGCCCCGCAAGCCGACGCCGGTGATAGCGATACCCAAATCGATCAGCCGCTGGCTCAAGTCTGGCACGGCCTGTTGAGTGACGAGGCTGCAAAGGAACTGTTGCGCGATCAGGGCGTTGCCGACCCGGGCCAGGCCCTGGCCTGGCTGCAGGATTTACGGAACGGCCGCACCGGTCAGTCGATGAGCCGCAATGGCCGGCAGCGCCTCGATCGATTGATGCCCCTGTTGCTCGGTGCAGTGACCGGCAGCCATGATCCCGACACCACCTTGGCCCGGCTGCGCAAGCTGCTGGCGGCGGTCGCGCGGCGTTCGGTTTATCTGGCCTTGCTGGTGGAAAGCCCTTTGGCTTTGTCGCAATTGGTCAAACTGTGCGCGGCGAGCCCCTGGATCGCGGATTATCTGGCCCGGCATCCGTTATTGCTCGACGAGCTGCTGGATGCCCGGAGCCTGTACGCCCCCCTGGATCGGGCGGCTTTGGGCGCAGCGCTGCAGCGCGAGCTGGCAGCGGTGGCCAGTGATGACATGGACGAGCTCATGGAACGCTTGCGGCATTTCAAGCAGACCCAGTTGTTGCGGGTGGCGGCTGCGGATGTCATGGATGTGCTGCCGCTGATGCAGGTCAGCGATCAGCTGACCTGGATCGCCGAGGCCATCCTGGCTGCGGTGCTGGAGATCGCCTGGCAGCAAATGGTGGCACGCTATGGCCGGCCAACCTGCAGGGTCGAGGGCGAACCCTATTATCCCGGTTTGGCGATCATCGGTTATGGCAAACTCGGTGGCATCGAGCTGGGCTACGGCTCGGACCTTGACTTGGTCTTTTTGCACGACAGCCATGGTGAGGCCCAAATGACCGACGGTGAACGGAGTCAGGACAATGTCGTGTTCTTCGCCCGGTTGAGCCAGCGGATCATTCATATCCTGACGGCCTTCACGCCGGCGGGCACCCTTTACGAAGTCGACACCCGGCTGCGGCCAAGCGGGGAAGCGGGTTTGCTGGTCAGCGATTTAGCTGCATTTGAGGCTTACCAGCAGCGCTCGGCCTGGACCTGGGAACATCAGGCTTTGGTTCGCGCCCGCCCGGTGGCGGGTTCGGCGACGCTGCACAGTGCGTTTGCCAAGATGCGGCATAACATCCTGGCACGGCCGCGGGATGCCCAAGGCTTGCTTGAGCAAGTCCGCGACATGCGCGCGCGGATGTGGGCCGAGCACGGCCGCGAGGCCGCGGCGGCGGGCTTCGATCCCAAGCGCGACCCCGGTGGTATCGCCGACATCGAGTTTATGGTGCAATATCTGGTTTTGCAGCATGCCGCCGCGCAGCCGTCGCTGACGATCTATACCGATAACATCCGTTTATTGGATGGGCTGCAGGCCTGTGAGGTGCTGAGCGCGGTGGATGCCGAAGCGTTGCGCCAAGCCTATCGCGCTTTACGTGACCGGGTACATGCCATGGCGCTGCAAGAGCGTGGCAAAGTACTTGAAATCGATGCCGAGCTTGCTACGCACCGGGCGACCGTGCAGCAGCTCTGGCAGCGCCTGCTGGGTGTGCCGGCAGAGAATCAATAAACAAGTGATAATTCAAGGGTTGTCGAGGGTAAATTAATGAGTATGGCGGATCGGGATGGCTGGATTTGGTTCGATGGCGAAATGGTGCCGTGGCGTGAAGCCCAGGTGCATGTGCTGACGCATACCCTGCATTATGGCCTGGGTGTGTTCGAAGGTGTGCGCGCCTATGACACGGCCCAAGGCACTGCCATTTTCCGTCTGCCCGAGCATACCCGGCGGCTTTTCGATTCGGCGCGTATTGTCAACATGGCCATGCCCTATGACGAGGCGACGCTGACTGAGGTGCAGCGCCAAGTGGTGCGCGACAATCAGCTAACCAGCGGCTATATCCGCCCGATGTGCTTTTATGGTTCAGAGGGGATGGGCCTGCGTGCCGATGCGCTCAAAGTGCATTGCATGATCGCGGCCTGGTCCTGGGGCACGTATCTGGGCAACGAGAGCCTGGAGAACGGCATCCGGGTACGTACCAGCTCCTTCAACCGCCATCATGTCAACATTACCATGTGCAAGGCCAAGGCCAACGGTAATTACATGAATTCCATGCTGGCGCTGCAGGAGGCGCAGGCCTGTGGCTGCGACGAAGCCATGCTGCTCGATCGCGAGGGTTATGTTGCCGAAGGCAGCGGTGAGAATATATTTCTGGTGGTCGACGGCGAATTGCTGACGCCCGAGCTGACCTCGGCGCTGAACGGGATCACCCGGCGCACGATTATCACCCTGGCCGAAGAACAGGGTTTGACGGTACGGGAAAAGCGCATTACCCGTGATGAAGTCTATATTGCCGACGAGGCCTTTTTCACCGGCACGGCGGCGGAAGTCACGCCGATCCGTGAAGTCGATGGTCGGCCGATCGGCCATGGCGGGCGCGGGCCGCTCACCGAACGTTTGCAGACGGCCTTTTTCGATGTCGTCCACGGTCGCGTGCCGGCTCGCCAAGACTGGCTGACCTTGGTTTGACGACCTTGGTTTGACTGGCGCGGGGTTTGACCCGCGCGGGTGACAGGCAGCAGGCTAGATTTGCTTTTAGTATTATTCGAACAACACGAGGTCAACAACCCCGATGGTGAATCCACAGACCGCCCAGCAAAGCCAATTGAAACAGCCCAATGATCAGCGTGAGGTGCAAGTCACCCGTGCCGATCTGCCCCTGCATTGCCCCATGCCCGGCGCCAGCCTGTGGAACTCGCATCCGCGCGTCTTCCTGCCCATCGAAGATTCGCCGGATGGTCGCTATATCTGTCCCTACTGCAGTACGGAATATCGCTTGGTCGAAGAATAAGCGGCCGCCGGGCGTCGGGTCGGTTTTAACCGACTCCTTTCTGCATGTCCGGCAGTATCTGCATGTCAGGCAGTAGTCTGATTCTCGAACGCATAACCGAAGGTTTGGATATCGGCGGCGAAATGCTCGGCCACCAGCTCGGCCGTCACGTCGTCATAATAGGCACGATAATCGGCTTGCCGGTCGGCGGCGCGACGCTTGTGGGGCAGGGCGGGCAAGGGGCTGTCCAGCCGGTCTTGAATATGCGCATAATCCTCGCTCAGGCGCTCATAACGGCCGATAAAATCTACGCAGAGATTGCCCTGTAAGTCGATTAAATAATCGCGCTGCCGCTCGATGGAGGTGTCAAGATGGTATTGATAGGGCCTTGCGGGGTCGAGTTTCCAGCGCAGGAAGCTGGTAAAGTCCGCATGCCCGGCCAGCAGTGCCGGGCGTTCTCGGCGGATATGATGAAACGAGCTGACTTGCAGATCCCAGGGATTGCGCACGAATGCGAACTTGAACAGCTGCTGAAACAATTCGGCCGGCAGCATTTCCTTAGCGGCGATCACCTTGGCATGGCGGGGCAATTTTGCGCCGAGCCGATGGCCGCTGAGATGACTGAAGCGGCTGCAGATAAACATTAAGGGATATAAGGGGTCACGCCGCTGCACCCGTCGCAAGGCTGCGCGGATGCTGGTGCCGCCGGTCTTGGCGATGTGAATGAACAGGAATCGATGGCGTGGGGATAGGAGCATGGGGTGTTGACAGTCCGTTCTGATAGTTATC
>CAYFSA010000032.1:1508-25585 GCA_964345605.1 uncultured Ectothiorhodospiraceae bacterium | reverse complement strand
CCATCACCGGTGATGGGAGTATCGCGCTCATCCTGGATGTTTCTAGGCTGGCCCGCGTGGTCGCCTAGCTGTATTGAGGCATTGTCATGGCCGTCAATTGTCTGGTGGTCGATGACTCGGCGTTTTTCCAAAAGCGTATCGTCGCCGCCTTGGAAGCGGCGCCTGATTTGAGGGTTATCGCCACGGCGAGCGACGGCCGCGAGGCCATCGCTAAAACCCTGGCCAACAAACCCGATGTCATTACGATGGATATCGAAATGCCGGTCCTGGACGGCATCGGTGCCGTGCGCCGGATCATGGCGATACGCCCGACCCCGGTATTGATGTTTTCGTCGCTCACCCACGAGGGCGCGCGGGCGACTCTAGACGCCCTCGAAGCAGGCGCGGCCGATTTTCTGCCCAAGCGTTTCGAGGATATCGCTCAGGGCCGGGAAGACGCCATGAATATCCTGCGCCAGCGGGTGCGGGCGCTAGGGCAGAGCCAGGTCGGCGCGGCGCCGCAGGCGGCGGCACCGCCGCCGCGCGAGCAGGCAACGACACAGGCGGACATTCGGCTGGTCGTTTTGGGGGCATCGACCGGCGGCCCCGTGGCCTTGCAGCGTATTATGGCCGGGCTGCCTGCGAATTTTCCTTATCCCATCCTGCTGATTCAGCATCTGCCGGCCACTTTTACCCCGGCCTTTGCCCAGCGTCTGGACCATGCCACTGCCTTGACCGTCCGGCAAGCGGCGGATGGCGATGAGCTATTGTCCGGTCTGGCCTTGCTGGCCCCTGGCGGACAGCAAACCACTGTGGTGCGCCATGGCCGGCACGCAGCGGTGCGCATCCAGGACGGTCCTGAGGACTATCATTATAAACCCAGCCTGGACCTGGCTTTAACCAGTGCCGCCCTGGTCTATCCCCGCCAGACACTCGCGGTGGTGCTGACCGGCATGGGGGCGGACGGGCGCGAAGGCGCCAATAAACTGAAGCGGGCCGGTTCGCAGGTATGGGCACAGGATGCTGCGACCTCGGTCATTTACGGCATGCCGGCAGCAGTGGCGAATATCGCCGATCGGGTACTGCCCCTGCAGAGCGTCGGACCGGCGCTGTCCCGCGAGGCCTGAGCCATGGACTATTTGTCGCTGATTGGCCTCCTGCTGTCGGCTCTGGCCATCTTCGGCGGCAACATGCTCGAAGGCGGGCATATCAGCTCGCTGATCCAGCCGTCGGCTTTTGTGATCGTTTTCGGTGGAACATTCGGCGCCGTGCTGCTGCAGCATCCTTGGACGGTGGTGCGATCGGCCATGCAGATGTCCGTGTGGGTATTCAAGCCGCCGCGCCTGCCCTTTGAAGTCTTGATCGAGAAAGTCCTGAGCTGGAGCCGGACCGCGCGCAAGGCAGGCCTGTTGGGTCTGGAGAGCACGGCGGAGCGCGAGCCGGACATGTTTACCCGCCGGGCGCTGCAATTGTTGGTCGACGGCAACAATCCCGAGGCGATTCGCCATATTATGGAGGTTGAGCTGCATGCCCAGGAAGCCTTGGCCATGCGCTCGGCCAAGGTGTTTCAAGCGGCGGGCGGCTATGCCCCGACCGTCGGTATTCTAGGTGCTGTGCTGGGGCTGATTCATGTCATGAATAATCTGGCCGAGCCCGAACGGTTAGGGGCCGGGATCGCCGTAGCCTTCGTGGCCACCATTTATGGCGTCGGCAGCGCGAATCTCTTGTTCTTGCCGATCAGCTTTAAACTCCGGGCGATTATCGAAACACGCAGTCGCGCCCAGGAAATGTTGTTGGAAGGGATTGTCTCAATTGCTAATGGCGAAAATCCCAGCTTGATCGACCGCAAACTGCGAGGGTTTCTGTAGATGGCCAGGCAGCGCCGCAATAGTGAAGCCGAGGAAGAAAACCTGGAACGCTGGATGGTCTCCTATGCCGACTTCATCACCTTATTGTTCGCTTTTTTCGTGGTGATGTATGCCATATCCTCGGTCAACGAGGGCAAGTATCGCGTGTTATCGGCGGCGATGCTGGAAGCCTTCAGTCCCGGAACCATGCAGACCGGCGCCGATGTGATCGAGCTCGGCGGGGTGGCAAGCGAAGGCGCCATGGTAACCGACAACGCCGAACTGCTGACGGCGATGGATTTGCCTGCCGCTGCCATGAGCTGGGATGAGCCTGCCGACTCGCGCTTGCGTCAATCGGCGGGACAAACCACCGACGTCTCGGTCATTAAACAGCGCATTAAGCAGATGGCCGGGCGCTTACAGCAGACCATGGCGTCGCTGGTCGAGCAGGAGCTCGTCTCCATTCGGCGCGATGCCCTGTGGATCGAGATCGATATCAAGACCAGTGTGCTGTTCCCGAGTGCCAGCGCCCAGCCCGGCAGCGAGGCGCGGCCGGTGCTGCGGCAAATCGCCCAGGAATTACGCGATCTGCCCGGCCGTATTCATATCGAGGGTTTTACCGACAACGTGCCGATCAGCACGCCGTTGTATCCCTCAAATTGGGAACTGTCAGCAGCGCGCGCCGCCAGTGTGGTGCGGTTGTTGTCCGAGGAGGGGGTCGCGCCACAGCGGCTGGCCGCCATCGGCTATGGGGCCCACCGGCCGGTCGCGTCGAACGAAACGGCAGCCGGCCGGCAGCAAAACCGGCGGGTGGTCCTGGTCCTGCTCGCCGATCACGACGCGGACGCTGATGCAGGTGCTGCGGCGGCCGGCCCGACGCGTCGGGCCGTGACGCCATGAGGACCTTCGCGGTCGCCAACCAAAAAGGCGGCGTGGGCAAGACCACCACGACGGTGACCCTGGCCGGCTTACTGGCCGGACGCAAGGAGCCGACCCTGGTGGTCGATCTGGACCCGCATGGCTCATTGAGCGGCTATTTGGGCTATACCGTGGGCCAGCAAACGGAAACGGTGTATACGTTGTTTCAGCGCCTGGCGAACGGCGAAGACTTGGCCCCCAAAGAATTACCGCTGCCGACCCGCTGGCCCTATCTGGATATCCTGCCCGGCAGTGCGGCCATGGTGACCCTGGATCGGCAGCTGGGCACGCGCGACGGCATCGGCCTGGTCTTGCAGCAGGCCATGCAGGCCCTTACAACCCGCTATCGCCATGTGCTGTTCGATTGCCCGCCGACTTTAGGGATTACCATGGTAAATGCCCTGATGGCCTGTGAGCGCTTGCTGATTCCCGTGCAGACCGAGCCCATGGCGATCAACGGCGTCGACCGCATGCTGGAAACCCTGCAGCTCTTGCAAGGGATGGACAAGCCGATTCGCTTTTTGATCGTGCCGACTATGTACGATCGCCGCACCCGCGCCGCCCGGGAAACCTTGCGTAAGCTGCGGGCCAAGTACAAGGAGCGAGTCTGGCGGGCCATGATTCCGGTCGATACCCAATTCCGCGAGGCCAGCGAGCGCGGCGTCCCACTGCCCTTCGCCTTGCCGCAGGCGCGCGGCGTGATGGCTTATCAGGCCTTGCTACAGGATATTTTGCAGGCTTGAGTGTTTCATTGAACAGAGGTGTCCACATGAGCGGTTCCCACTTACCGGAACAAAACGAGGCGCTCGGCATTTATCTCGAAGGCTTGCTGCGAGCCGCTGAGCCGGCAGACGACGAGGCGGCGCCCGTAGCCGAGCAGCCCGCCCCGGTCAAGCTGCCGCTGCCCCCATTCGCGCCGGAGCCTTTGGCCGAGCCCCCCCCTGCCGCGGCGGCCCCCGAGACGGTGCCCCTGCCTGCCGAGCAAGCGCCGCCGGCACCGCCAGAATCCGAAGCCTGGCCGCCCGTGTGGGGCCGGAGTCGCTTTCCCTGTTTGATTTTCAGTGTCGCCGGCCTGCGCCTGGCGGTGCCGCTGGCTAAGCTGAACGGGGTCATGCCGAGTCCCGAGAGCCTACACAATCTGCCCGGCACATCACCCTGGCTCATGGGATTGACCCGCTACCGGGAGACTAATGTGCGAGTGGCCGATACCGCTGCGATCGTCCTGCCCGAGGAGCGCCTGCAGGCACGTTCGGCAGCATCCGAGATGCCCTCACATTTGGTGATCATCGGCGAGGGCAGCTGGGCTTTGGCTTGCGATGCGGTCAGTGAAACCCTGCATCTTGAGCCCGATAATGTGCGCTGGCGGACCGCGCGCAGCAAACGTCCCTGGCTGGCGGGCACCGTGCGCGATAAGCTGTGCGCCTTACTGGATGTGGATGCCCTGGCGCAGCATCTGGATGCGGCGGCCGGGCTCGATTGAGTTTGTCATTCAAGCTGTGATGGGCGGCGGCAAGCTGGTTATGACTGCAAGTCGACTGCGCGTCATCACCTTCGATCTGGATGACACGCTTTGGGATAACAAGCCGGTCATGCAGCGTGCTGAGCACGCCTTACTGCTCTGGCTGCGCCAGCAATATCCCGAGGTGGCGCATGTCTGGTCCCGGCAAGCTCTGCAGGCGTTTCGCCAGCAAATTTTGACTGCGGAGCCTGACATTGCCCACGATTTGGCGCAGGTTCGGCAGCGGGCGATGGTGGATTTTGCGGCGGCGGTCGGCCTGGGTACTGATTGGGTGGCGCCGGCCCTGGCGCATTTTTATCAACACCGCCACCGGGTGACACCGTTTCCGGGCGTGCCGGCGATGCTCAGGCGTTTGCGCAAGCGTTGGCTGATCGGGGCCGTGACCAACGGCAATGCCGATGTGAGCCAAATCGGCCTGGATGATGCTTTCGATTTTGTCATCTACGCTGCAGCTGCCGGTGCGGCCAAACCGGATATTGGTATTTTCGAAACCGCCCTGGCCCGGGCTGGCGTGCCGCCGCAGGCGGCTGTGCATGTCGGCGATGACCCCGTGCGCGATATTGGCGGGGCCTTGGCGACGGGTATGCAGGCCGTATGGATCAATCCGGCGGCGCAGCCCTGGCCAGGCGGACCCGTGCCGCAAGCGATATTCAGTGATGTGCTGGCATTGGAAGGCTGGCTGGCACAGGCAGGCTAAACGGGATAAAGCGCGCCGAGGTCAGCACGCATGGCCAGTGGGGCGGGTTTTATCTCGCCTGGCCAGGGTCAGCTCATGGTCCGGCTGCCCATCGTCCAAGTGCCCATGGTCCAAGTGTTGACATCGAACCTACGTGGGCCGCGTGCCGTTAGCAAGCTGGTCGGTGACCTGCGCGACCCGGCGCCCGAGTGCCCGGCACAGGGTTTTTTCTTCGTCGGTGAGCGGCTTGCGGCTATCGCTGCCGGCGACATGACTGGCCCCATAAGGCGTGCCGCCGCTTTGGGTGGTCAGTAAGGCCTGTTCTGAGTAAGGCAGTCCGACCAACAGCATGCCATGATGTAGCAGCGGTAGCATCATGCTCATTAGCGTGGTTTCCTGGCCGCCATGCAGGGAGCCGGTCGAGGTGAACACTGCCGCGGGCTTGCCGATGAGGTCGCCATTGAGCCATAACGCGCTGGTGGCATCGAGGAAATACTTCAAAGGGGCCGCCATGTTGCCGAACCGGGTAGGCGAGCCGAGAACCAGGCCGGCGCACTCGAGCAAATCTTGAATCTGGGCGTAAGGCGGTCCTTCGCTCGGCACCTTGGCAGCGGTGGCTTCCGGTGTGGCGGACACCGGCGGCACCGTGCGCACCCGGGCTTCCGTGGCGGGCACTTCCGCGATGCCGCGGGCGACATGGGTGGCCATTTCGGCGGTCGCGCCATTGCGGCTGTAATAGAGGACAAGTAATTCGCGCATAGCGGTAAGGTCTTGTTAGTATCCGTTTACCTGGTCAATACGAACCGTTGATCAATTTAAGGGAAATAAACCCGCCGCTCAAGTTGTCGATAAGCTAAAAGTTTATGAACATTCTCTGTTAGGAGGGCAGATATGGCGAGCTCAGATGAGCAAACTTGTATCTTGTGCCATGTTTCCGGCCATGTACAGGGCGTGTATTTTCGCGCCAGCACCCATGCCGAGGCCGAATCCCTCGGCGTGCGCGGCTATGCCAAGAATCTGGCAAATGGCGATGTGGAAGTGCTGGCCTGCGGACCGCAAACCGCGCTTAAGCAACTGCGAACCTGGCTGCAGCAGGGGCCGCCGGCGGCCCGGGTCGACACGGTCGTCTGCGATGTGGCCGAGGATGCCGGCTATCGGAGCTTTCATGTCATTTAATACGCCAGACTATTCAAATTGTGATTAATTACCGGAAATTATGTTTGATTTCGGAGTTCAATGGACGCTAGCTGGATAACAAAGCTGTTACCGCTATGGGCTGGACGATCTCGGGGTAGATGAAATATGAGCAATCTGGCAATCGACGAAAAGGTGGTCCCCCTGCACGCTGCGCGCGATCGCAAGACGAAACAAGACGCCAAGGTTGCACCTAACAATGCGCCCGCCGATGGCGTCTTGCAGGAATCCGGCAGTGCCACGACGCAATACCTCGAAGAACGTATGCGCATCATGATGGAGAACATTGATGATGCCTTGTTTGACATGGCCGAGAAAGCCGAGACGAACAACGACCAGACTCTGTACTTCGATGCCATGCGGGAGGTTAGGCTGAAAAACCACACAGTGCAGTCGGCTTTCGGTACGGAGGTCAAGCAGGCGCTGCAGTGTTTTTTGGAAGGCCGCAATTACCTGGGCGCTGCGGCGGCCGACGCAGCAGCGGACGGGGATTTGATGACTATGTCCCTGGTCGACAACGACGAGCTGGAAGAGCAGCTGGCCATCGATGGCATTGTGCAAAAGGCGCGGCGACGCTACGAGGAAGAGTTGTCAGCGCTGACCAAACGCCTGGCGGCGCTGGAAGCGGACAACGGCCTCAATCCCGATGCCAATCCCATGGACCCGAAAGTGATCTGCGAGGCCTTTGTCAAGGCATCTGAAACCCTGGAGGTCGAGCTCAAGGTCAAGCTCATCATTTACAAGCTGTTCGATCGCTTCGTCATGACCGAGCTCGGGCCGCATTACTGTGAGATCAACCAGTTTCTCAATGAACAGGGCATTCTGCCTGACAGCGGCGCGGCGCGCCCGCAAACCGCTGCCGCGCCAGCCGGAGGCGGGGGTCAAGCTGCGGCAACCGGCACCGCGCCGGCCGGCCAGGCCGCCAATGCCCAGCAGTCCGGTGGGGAAGCGGCTGTCGATAGTAGCGGCGGGCAAGATTTGTTCGGTTTGCTGCAACAGATGATTGCTCAGCGCCAGAGCGCGAGTGCTGCCCCGAGCGCCGGGCCGGCACCGTCGGCAGGTGGCGGTCATGCCGGTGTTGCCGGCAATGACCTGGGGCAGTATGCCGGCGGTGCAACGAGCAATGCTATTCATTATGCCACCGGCACCGAGTTGGTGCCGGCGCTGACCCAATTGCAGACCCAAGCTCAGCAACAGCCAGCGGCTGCCGGTCGGCCCGATCCACAGGCGGTCAAACGCGGCCTGTTGCAGCAGATGCAAGCCGCTGCTGGGACTGGCCAGGCCGCCGGCATTGCGCGCACCGAAAGCAACACCATCGATATTGTGTCCATCTTGTTCGAACGGGTGCTGGATGATCCGGCTTTATCCGAAACCGTCAAGGGCATTATCGCCCGCTTGCAGATTCCGGTCATCAAGGTGTCGCTGCTGGACCCGAGCTTTTTCAACCAGAAGCAACATCCGGCGCGCCGCTTGATCAACGCTCTGGCGCGGGCGGCCGAGGGCGGCCGGGAAGACGATCAGGACAGCGAGACGGTCCAGCGAATTCGCGAGGCCGTTGATACGGTGGTCGAGCAATTCGACAATGACGCGCGGGTTTTCGAACATGCCCTGATTCGCTTTGAAACCTGGCTGGAGCACGAGCAGGAGCGGATCCAGGCGCGTGAGGCGCTAACCGTACGCCAAGCGGAGGAAAAAGAAAATCGGGCCATGGCCGAGATGGTCGCCACCGGCACCATCAGCCGCATCGTCGCCGATATTGAACTGCCGGCCGTGCTCGACCGATTTTTGCGCATTACCTGGCGCGATCTATTGGCGCGCATCTTTGCCCGCTACGGGGCCGGCTCGGAGGTCTGGGTGCGGGGCTTGAATGTCGCCAGTTTGTTGGTCTGGAGCTTGTTGCCCAAGCGGACTGCCCAAGAGCGTGAACAGCTCGTGCAGACCTTGCCGTCGCTGCTCAAGGCGACCCGTGACGGCATGGCCAAGATGGGCCTAGACGAGGCCGCCGAGTCGGAAATCCTCAGTGCCTTGGCGGCTGAGCATGCCCGCAATGTGCGTGGCGACTATCTGCGCACGGCGGCGGCTGAAGCGGATGTAGACGAGCGCGTCATCGATGGTCAATCGGTACGTGAAGACTTGGCCGCCATGGCCGCCTCGACCGATCCGGAGGCCGCGGCGTCTGCGGCCGAACCCGCGGCAACGATCGAAGAAGGCCAATGGGAGAGCGTGGCGGCGGCCGCTACCCCGAGCGAGCCGGCGGCGTCGGCGGCTGCCGAGGCAAGTTCGACAGCGCAGCCGCCGCAGACCGATGCGTCCCAGCCGGAAGCAGCAGTGCCCGACCCGGCTAGCAAACCGGCAGAATCTGAAGCAGAATCTGAATATGTCGTGGCTTTCGAGTCGCTGGCAACCGGCGCAGCCGAAGATGCCGATGCGGACACGGCGGCGCAGGATCCCGAGGTGCTCGCTAATCGGCGGACCTTCATGCAGAACAAGGCGGACGAAATTCAGCGACTGCTGCGCGAAAGCCGGCTGCGTCGGCGGCGGCGCCAGGCAACCGACGTGGAGTCAACGGCACCGTCTGACGAGTACCTGCAGAAGGTGCGCGCCCTGGAAAAGGGTACCTGGATCGAAATCCGCGGCGGCGACCAAGGGCCTTTGCAGGCCAAGCTGTCCTGGAAGAGCACGATCAGCGGCAAGCTGTTCTTTGTGGATCGGCAAGGCACGAAAGTGGCCGAACTGACCGAGGAACAATTGGCCTATGATCTGCGAACCCGCAACACCCGCGTCCTGGACGCCGAGCCTTTGGTGGAGCGGGCGCTCGGTGCCATGTTGAGCGAGGCCGGCACCGCGTCTGCCGACAGCCGTTCCCAGGGGACCTATTCGTAAGCGGTCAGAGCCGAATCAGCCATTTGACTTTGAACAGCTCCAGCAAGACCCCGCCGATAGCCCCGCCGAGAATGCCGCCGGCCATGGCTTGGGGCAGCGTGCTGAACATGGCCTCTACGGCCGTTTTCAGCGCCGGATCCAAATCGAAACGCAACGTCAGTGACAGCAGCCACAATCCGACCGCCGCGACCATTGAGATACCTGCCGAAACGATCCCGACACTGAGCCAGTGGGGCAGCTGCTGCTGCCGGTGGCGGCCCGCCCAAATGGCCATTAAATAGAACAGGCCGCCATTGGCCGGGACCAAGAAAAAGCTTACCAGGGCCGGTGTGTCCAGGAAGGGCATTAGCGTGGTCAATACAACAATGGCACTCCCCCCGAATATCCCACCAACGCCGCCGGCGCTGACCACCATCAGGGCACCATGGCGGCGCTCGAAAACCCAGGAAGCGATAACGCCTGCAACAAAGCCGACGACGGCGGTAATGCCCAGTAATAGCCGGGGATGACTGGCGTCGGCGGCGAACGCGATATGCAGATGGCTGATAATGGAGCCGACGAGCAAGCCGACGATAGCGACCCGCTTGGCGCTGTAAGCGGCCGCGACCAGGGCGCCGGCACAGCATGCCGCAATGATGGGATGCCACCAGGCCGCGCCACTCTGGCCGAAATAGCTCAGCATACTAAAATAGATTAGGCCATAAGAGGCGCCGGCAATGGCCCAGATAATGGCTCGGAATAGCGTTGCGTTAAGCGCATTCATGGTCGTTGTCGTTTGATTCTCGGTTCTCGAAGTGATTGTCAGGGACATGGCAGCAGGCGCAGCGACCCGTGCTGCAGCGAGTTCGGGCGTTATCGCTAAATGAAGCAATTCGCTATTGCCCGCACGTGCTCAAGGCATAGCGCTATCACTTACATATTGTGAGGTTAGGCTCGGTGCTGCACAAGCCGACGAGCCATTGGTAAGGTGATTCTGATCAATCATACAATCACACATAGGCAATTTATCAGCCCAGGAGTCAATGCATGGCATTAACCCATACCGATCCCACTTCCCTGTTTACCGCGGCGCAGGTGCGCGAGCTTGATCGGCGGGCCATCGAGGAGCATGGGATCGCGGGCTTTACCCTGATGAGCCGCGCCGGCGAGGCAGCCTTTCGGCTCCTGTCCCGGTATTGGCCCAAGGCCAAACGACTCGTTGTCGTCTGCGGTACCGGCAACAATGGGGGCGACGGCTACGTGGTCGCACGTCACGGACTCGCCGCCCGCCTGGCGACCCAAGTCTTGCAAGTCGGCGAACCGCAACGGCTGCGTGGGGATGCGGCGCGTGCCCGACAGGCCTACTTGGATGCCGGCGGCCAGGAAACCGCTGATGCCGCGGTTTTGCGCTCGGCCGATGTCATTGTCGACGGCTTGCTCGGTACGGGCTTGGAGCGGCCTGTGAGCGGGGTCTATGCGGACTTGGTGCAGGCCATGAATGCCGCGCCGGCACCTGTACTTGCCCTGGATCTGCCGTCCGGCCTGCATGGTGACACCGGCGCGATTCTCGGCATCTGTGTTCAAGCGGCGGCGACAGTGACCTTTATCGGGATCAAGCAAGGGCTGCTGACCGGGGTCGGTCCGGATCAGGTCGGTGAGCTGAACTGGGCGGGCCTGGAGGTGCCGGCTGCGGTATACGCAGGGATGGTCCCGGCAGCGCAGCGGCTTGATGCGAGCCTGTTGGCCGAGCGGTTGCCGCCGCGCGCGCGCGGGACTCACAAAGGTGATTGCGGGCATGTCTTGGTCATCGGGGGCGGGCCGGGCATGAGCGGGGCGGCTCGCATGGCGGCCGAAGCGGCGGCTCGGGTCGGGGCCGGTTGGGTCAGTGTTGCCACGCATCCCAGTCATGCAGCCTGGCTCAATCTCGAGCGGCCGGAGTTGATGGTGCATGCCGTTCAGCAAGCGGAGGCGCTCCAACCGCTGCTGGCACGGGCGGATGTCGTGGCCTTGGGGCCGGGCTTGGGGCAGGACGACTGGGCCGTGCAACTGTTTGCCGCGGCCGTGGCGGCCGATCTGCCGTTGGTGGTCGATGCCGATGCCTTGAATCTGTTGGTGCGGTACCCACTGAACCGGAGCGATTGGATACTAACCCCGCATCCGGGCGAAGCGGGACGACTGCTGGAGCGGGCTACGGCGGCAGTGCAGACGGATCGCTTCGCGGCCCTGCAGGCCGTGCGCGAGCGCTATGGGGGTGTAGGCGTGCTCAAGGGTGCCGGGACGTTAATTGGCCACCCGGCTGGTGTCAGCTTATGTGCTGCGGGGAATCCCGGCATGGCTGCCGGCGGTATGGGCGATATATTAACGGGCGTGATTGCCGGTTTGCTCGCCCAACGGCAACCGCTGGCAGGTGCTGCCGAAACCGGCGTGCTGGTGCATGCCCTGGCGGCGGATAGTGTGGCCGCGGCCCAAGGCGAGCGGGGCATGTTGGCAACCGATCTGCTGCCGTGGTTGCCGCATTGGGTCAATCCATGCAAATAACATTGGCGGATGCGAGGACCACCGAATCCTTAGGGGGCGCTTTGGCAGGGGCGTTACCCAGGCCGGCTCTAGTGTTCCTGCAGGGTGAGTTGGGGGCCGGCAAGACCACGGTGGTGCGCGGTTTGCTTCGTGCGCTGGGCCATCCCGGTACGGTCAAGAGCCCCACCTATACCCTGGTCGAGCCTTATTCGTTGGCCTCGGGTCCGGTCTATCATTTCGATTTATACCGTCTGGCTGAGGCTGACGAATTGGCTGAGCTTGGCATACGGGATTATTTCGACGACGCCGCCATTTGTCTCGTGGAATGGCCGGAGCGGGGTGAGGCGGCCCTGCCGACTGCCGATCTGCACCTGTTGTTGACTGTAGCGGGTACGGCGCGGTTGGCTCAGGTGACGGCGAATACCCCGGAAGGTGAACGGGCATTGCAGGGGCTTGAAGTTAATGTGATTTTTTAGTTTTTCTTCGTATCTTATTAAAAAATAGGTAAATTGGGCTTGAATGTTGGCCTTTGCCGGGCGCACAATTCGGTGGACTCAGCCATAATGGCTTGGCCGAATGGGTGCATGCGTTGGCAATGCATGGCTATGTTGCGATAAGTGAAAGGCTCGGTCCGGCCATCTGATAAGGGGGTGCAGCGTGAGCGGTTATGGGCGACGAGCTTTCTTAAAACAATTGATCTATGCCTGCGCCTGGGCAGGGGGTATGACGCTGCTGCCGGCCTGGGCCGACCAACGCGTCATGGTGCGCCGCCTGCGGATTGCAGGCAATGCAGAGCGGGCCCGAGTGGTCTTCGATCTGACGGCGCCTGCTGAACATAAGGTATTTACCCTAGGCGAGCCGGACCGGGTCGTGGTGGATTTGGCCACGACCAGCCTGGATCAGGCATTTAGCAAGCCAGACATTCCCACCGAGCTGATTCGCGGCATTCGCCATGCACCCCGCGGCGAAACCGACCTGCGGGTGGTTTTCGATTTGGATACCAAGTTGCGGCCGCACAGCTTCTTGCTGCGTCCCAAAGGCGAGCGCGGCCATCGGCTGGTTTTGGACCTGGAAACGCCACGCCCGGCTGCCGAGCCAGTCATGCGTGCCCAGGCGGCGGAATCTGAACCGCGGGAAGTCGTCGTGGCCATTGATCCTGGGCATGGTGGCCGTGACCCGGGTGCGGTTGGCCCGGGCGGAACGTTCGAAAAGGACATCGTGCTGGCAGTCAGTCAGCGTCTGGCCAGGCTGCTCAAGCAGGAGACGGGTGTGAAACCGATTCTGATCCGCGAGCGCGATGAGTATCTGCCGTTGCGGGAACGTACCCGGCGGGCGCGGCAAGCACGGGCGGATTTGTTTATCTCGGTCCATGCCGATGCGTCACGCTCGCACCGAGTGCGCGGCTCGTCCGTCTATGTGCTGTCCCAGCGCGGGGCTTCGAGTGAATTGGCCCGTTGGCTGGCGCGGCGGGAAAATGACGCGGATGCGGATTCGGGGTTGGCCAATGGGCTGAAGTTGGACGGCAAGGACGACATGGTCACCAAGGTGTTATTGGATCTATCGCAGACCGATACCATTGGCCGCAGTCAGGGGTTGGGCGAAGAGCTGTTGCGACAGATCGAACGCGTCAACACCGTTCATAGCGATAAAGTTGAGCGCGCCGGTTTCGTGGTACTCAAGTCTTTGGATATGCCATCCGCCCTGGTCGAAACCGCGTTTATCTCCAATCCTGCCGAAGAAAAGCGTTTGCGCAGCGGGGCCTTCCAGCAAACCATCGCCAAGGCCATGTTCCGTGGCATCATGCGTTATTTTGAGGCGAATGCGCCGGCCAACACCCAGATTGCTCAGCGCTTGCGTCAGGCCCCGGAGCAATACACCATCCGGCCCGGTGACACGCTTTCGGAGATCGCCGTGCGACACGGCGTTAGTGTGCATCGCCTGCGCCGCTATAATGAATTAAATTCCGATGTCATTAAAATCGGCCAGACCTTGCGTATCCCGATGCGTGGCTCGACATGACTACGGGGCACGCCATGACAATGTGGGTTGGCTGGATTGGCGCTGCCAGTTTTATGCCCGACTCGATTAATCAATAAATACTAATTAATTAATATTTAGAATACTAAATAGACACTTGTTTGTTTCAAGTCAGTGACAATAGTGATAGCCTCCTCGCTTGGCAGGTTGGCGTCCGGCAGGGTCGGGCCTGCCTGAATAAAAACATTGTCTTGAGGAGACCAGACTATGATGCATCTGCGGCATTGGTTCATATTGATTGCATTGTCTTTCATGCTGGCCATTACGGGCTGTGATGATGACGATGATGTAGGGACAACGGATCAGCAGCAAGAACAGGATGAAAGTGATGAGCAAAATGGCTCGGACGAGCAGCAAGGGGAGGGCGATGAAGACACCGCGCAGGGCTTCACCCCGTTTCTGCGCGTGGCCGAGATCCCAACCGCTGCTGAGCCGCCTGCCAATTACCAGCTTGCTCAGGAGGTTGCCGATCACATCGCGACGTTTGTCGCCGAGCGTGATGAGCCTACCGTATTAGGCGAGGATGTTATTCGAGGCGGCAACTGGATTGTTGCGGGTGTCGAGGCGGAAATCGGCACCGAGGCGTTTGCCGAAGAACTGGATGCGGCCGTGTTGGGAGTACCTACCCAGCAGTTGATCAATCCCGACGAGGCGGCAAGTCCTGCAAACACCAAAAAAATCGCTATTGTCGAGATATGCAATCGCACCTATGCCAGCATGGCATTGGGGGCGCGCAATATCATCGAATCAGAATCCGTCAACAATGGCATGATCCACGCTACTGCTTTGCCCTGTGAGGTCGCGGTGCACAACCAGGATGGTACGATTTATGTGGACATGCTCAATCCCGAAGCGATTTTTACCCTGTTTTTCAGTGATGTGCTGTTTGGCCCGCAAATGCAAAATGAGCAATTCGCGCAGGCCATGCAGGCCTTGCCGACCTTGGTGAAAGGCGAAATCCGTCAGACCCTCTTTGCGGCACTCGATGAATGGCAGGCAGAAACCGGCAATAACTATACCGAATCCGATGAACGGCTCGGGCCGGAATTCAAGACAATCGAGGATGTCGTGGCGGCAATCGATGCCGCACCCCACGATTCCCCTTATGTGCACTGGGAATACACTAAACAAGATGGCGGGACGTTCACCCGGGAGGAATTGACGACCATAGCCGAGGCCATCATCGAGACGGCGACCGTGCATGGTGAGGCGAATGCCGGCCAGCAGGAAGCAGATTTACTCGACCAGCTCAGTGAAGGTGCATCCTGGCGGTCAGCGCGCCATCATCCCTTGTCCATGCCTGGCGGCAACCTGGTGATCGAAATGTGTTCGCCGACTTATGCCAAGATGGCCATTGGCAGCACGCGTCTGGATCATGCGACCGCGCTGCCTTGCGAAGTATCATTGAATATTAACGAGAACGGCAATCTGTTGGTCTCATTCCTCGATCCGGGCTTTATGTTCGGGGCCCTGTTTGCGGACATGAGTGAAGACGAAAAGGCGCAGTTCGGGAATATGCCGGCCATAGTGCTCGGCGACATCCAGACCCTCGTCGACTATGCCATCGATAACAATGTCGAGGGCTTAGTGGTGAATGAGCCGGAACCGGTAACGTTCGCCATGTTACCGGCTAATTGAAACCCAATCCCTGTAGGGTCGAATTGATTCGACCCTATTTCAGGTGCCATCTATGCTAGCAGGGGGTTTTGAACGGTTGACGGCTAAAATCGGTGCCTACTGTTTTTTGCCTTGCTACGATTCAGTTCCCATTTTCGCCTTATGCACCTGCCGCCAGTGATGCAGTAACGGCTCGGTATAGCCGGCGGGCTGCTCCCGGCCCTTGAAAATCAAATCCACCGCGGCCTGGAAGGCACTGGAGTTATCCGGATCGGCGCTCATGGGCGTATAGGCCGGGTCTTGGGTATTTTGCTCATCGACGACCGCGGCCATGCGGGCCAGGGTCGAGCGCACCTGCTCGGCGCTGACAATGCCGTGATACAGCCAGTTGGCGATATGCTGGCTGGAGATGCGTAAGGTGGCGCGGTCTTCCATCAGACCGACATCGTGAATATCCGGCACCTTGGAGCAGCCGATGCCCTGCTCGACCCAGCGCACCACATAGCCGAGAATCCCCTGGCAATTGTTATCGAGCTCCTGCTGAACCCTTTCCGCCGACCAGGTGGGGGCTTCGGCCACCGGGATGGTCAGCAGATCCTCGAGCAAGTCGGCAGGCGGCTGCCTGGCCAGCTCGGTCTGGATGGCAGCGACATCGATTTGATGATAATGCAGGGCATGCAGGGTGGCCGCGGTCGGTGAAGGAACCCAGGCGGTATTGGCGCCGGCGCGGGGATGATCGATTTTCTGCGCCAGCATAGCCGCCATGCGATCCGGCATGGCCCACATCCCCTTGCCGATCTGAGCGCGGCCCCGCAATCCGCAGGCCAGGCCCACCTGGACATTGTTACGCTCATAGGCATTAATCCAGGTCGAGGTTTTCATGTCGCCCTTGCGCAGCATGGGCCCGGCTTCCATAGCGGTGTGCATCTCGTCGCCGGTGCGGTCGAGAAAACCGGTATTGATGAACACCACCCGCGCCTTGGCGGCTTCAATGCAGGCGGCCAGATTGACGCTGGTGCGCCGCTCTTCGTCCATGATGCCCATTTTCAGCGTGTGCCGGGCCATGCCGAGGAGGTCTTCGATGCGCGTGAACAATTGGTCGGCGAAGGCGACTTCGGCGGGGCCGTGCATTTTCGGCTTGACGATATACACCGAGCCACGCCGGGAGTTGGGCAGGGCCTGGCTGGCGCCGGCGGCTTTGCGCAAGTCATGCAGTGCGCACAGGCTGGTGATCACGCCATCGAGCAGGCCCTCGAAGACTTCATCGCCATGGCCATCGAGCATGGCCGGGGTGGTCATTAAATGCCCGACATTGCGCGCGAACATCAACGCCCGCCCGGGCAGGGTCAGGGTTGTGCCGGTGGGCCGGGTGTAGTCGCGGTCAGGATTGAGCCGTCGGGTGAGGCGCTCACCCTGTTTGGCGAAGCTTGCCGTGAGGCTGCCGCGCATCAATGCCAGCCAGTGCCGATAGACGCCGACCTTGTCGTCGGCATCCACGGCGGCCACCGAGTCCTCGCAGTCCATGATGGTGGTCAGGGCCGCTTCCAGGACAATGTCCTTGACATGGGCGGGATCGTTTCGGCCGATGGGGTGCTCCGGATCAATCTGGATTTCCAGATGCAGGCCATGATTACTCAGCAATAGAGAGGTGGGCGCCTGCATTTCGCCGCGAAAGCCGACGAATTGCTCCGGGGTTTGCAACTGGGTTTCGCCGCCATCGCTCAAGCCGACAAATAACTGCCCATCACGGATGAAATAGCGCTTGGCCTCGCGATGCGAGCCATGATTTAACGGCGCGACCTGATCCAGGGTGCGCCGGCCGTAATTGACCACAGTGGCGCCGCGGGCCGGATTGTAGCTCGTCCCGCGTTCCTTGCCGGCGCTTTCGGGAATGGCGTCGGTGCCGTACAGGGCATCGTATAGACTGCCCCAGCGGGCGTTGGCGGCGTTCAGGGCATAGCGGGCGATATTCACGGGCACGACAAGCTGCGGCCCGGCCTGTACGGCGACTTCGTCATCCACATTGGCCGTCGTCGCCTGGACCTCGGCGGGTGCGGGCTGCAGATACCCGATTTCCTCCAGGAAGCCGCGATAGCTTGTCATGTCCTGGATGGGGCCAGGGTGCCGGCGATGCCAGTCGTCCAATTGGGCTTGCAGGCGTTCACGCTCGGCGAGCAACTCGCGATTGCGTGGGGTGAGATCATGCACCAGGGCATCCAGACCGGCCCAGAAGGCCTCGGGATCGACGCCACTGCCGGGCAGGGCTTCCTCGTTGATAAAGCGGTCAAGCGCCGCGGCGACCTGCAATCGATGGCGGGTGATGTAAGCGTTAGTCATAAGTCATTACCTCGGCCGGTTCTTAAAAGGGCCAAAAAATCAATGGAGATTGGGCACTTTAGGTGCCGAGGGCCTGCACGCCCGCCTTGGCAACCTGGGCATCCTGGTCGGGCTTGACCCCCGAAACGCCCACGGCACCGGCCATCTGACCGGCGACCATTACGGGGACACCGCCGGTCAGCATGCCCTGCAATACCGGGGCAGACAGAAAGGCATTACGGCCGCCGTTGATCATGTCCTCGAATGCTTGGGTTTCGCGACGCCCCAGGGCCGCACTGCGGGCTTTTTCCGGGGCGATATACGCCGCCATGGCAGCGCAGCCGTCCAGCCGCCGCAGGCCGAGCAAATGCCCGCCAGGGTCGGCGACGGCAATGGTCACGGCCCAGTCGTTCGCCTCGGCTTCTCGCTGGGCAGCGTCGAGTATAGTCTCTACCTCGGTCAGGCCGAGCACGGGTTGTTGTTGCATGAGTGAGCCCCTTTATGCGTTGTGGCAAAGCAAGTCGATCAATCCGAATAGTTGACTATTATACTATGCTATTAGTTGTGCTGTTGATCAACTCCTTTGCAATAGAGCAAATAGCCGTAGCAGCTTTAGGGTAGCGCAGCAGCGGTCAATATCTCGAGGGCACGGTCAAGATCGGCTTTGGCCGTATAAAAATGCGGTGAAAAGCGGATGCCGCCGCCACGTTGGGCGCAGAGTACACCTTGCTCGGTCAGGTGTTGATACACTGTGGTGCTGTCGACGCCTGGCAGGCGAAAGGTCACGATCCCGCTGTGGCGGTTCGGCTCGCTGGGGGACAGGATTTGCGCGCCCTGCTTACTCAGTTGTGTACGTAAATACCGAGCGTTCTCCAATACCGCCGCGCTGATACTATCCATGCCGGTCTCTAGCAGCAGCGAGACGCTGGCGGCCAGGGCCTGAATCCCGAGATTGTTGGCGCTGCCGCATTCAAAGCGGCGTGCGGAGGTGGCAGGTTGCCAATCGAAGCGCTCGAAGTCACCTAGGGCCTCAACCATGTGCCAGCCGTATTGATACAGCGTGAGCTGGGAACGATAGGGCTCGGCGCAGTAGAACACCGCGATGCCCTCGGGGCCAAGCAGCCATTTATGCGCATCGGCGACCACGAAATCGGCCTGGGTGGCCTGGACATCGAAGGGCAGGGCGCCGAGATGCTGGATGGCGTCGACACAGAAGGCAATGCCCCGTGCCCGGCAGGCTGCACCCAGGCGCGTTAAATCCAGGCGCAAACCGCTGGCATATTGCACCGAGCTGACGGCGAGCAGGCGGGTGCGCGCGTCTATGGCGGCGATCAGGGCCGCCTCCGGGTCGGCGGCAATGTCTGCCAAGGTTAATTGACGATTGGTTACTCCCAGCCGCGCTAACGATTCCCATACAATGCGGTTGGAGGGGAATTCCTCACGGAGACTGATGACGTTGTCGCCAGGCTGCCAATCTAAGCCATAAGCGACGACGGACAAACCTTCCGAGGTGCTTTTGAGCAGCCCGATGGCCGCACTCGAAGGCGCATTGATTAAGCGGGCCAATTGTTCCCGCAAGGTTTGCTCGCGGGCCAGCCAGGTCATGAAATGCCGTGAGCCTTCGTGCATGTTTTCGTATGCAAAGCGGCTGACCGCCTCGGCGGTCCGGCGAGGCCACGGCCCTACGGCAGCATGGTTGAGATGGATAAGACTGTCGTCGAGAGGAAATTCCGGATGCATAGGATGATATCTGCCTGTTGCCTTGGTGGAAAAGGTCTGTTAACTTCGCTTTCCTTCGTCGATCCAGAGGGTTAGAACCGGGATTTACCCGGCCCGCTCGGCCAGCCTACCTCGCCGCGTGTCAACAACGTGGATGACGAGTCCGTGGCGATCTCGATCACAGCAATCCCTGCTTGCGAGGGCCAAAGGGTGCCGGATTGCTGCATTCCCTAGTAATCGTTACCTCATGATCCTGACATTAGGAGGCATGCGATGAGCTCGATCCTCAATTTTAACGGCAATACCGCCGTGTCGGCACCGGGCCAGCAGCGCTTGCAGGTCTATACCGAGCGTCAATTCGACCGCATCCCCCAATTACGTAAGCTGCCGGCCGAAACACGGTTGGCGATGCGCGTGGTTGCCAATGTACTGCCGTTTCGCGTCAATCAATACGTGCTCGATGAGCTGATTAACTGGGATGATCCGCTGAACGATCCGCTGTTTCAGCTGACGTTTCCGCAGCAAGGCATGCTTGCGCCGGAGGATTTTCAGCGCATGGCGGAACTGGTCCGGGCCGATGCGCCGAAGGCGGCCATCCAGCGCCTGGCCCGGGAAATCCAGGAAAGACTTAATCCCCATCCCGCCGGGCAAATGCAGATGAATACGCCGGTGTTTGATGGCGAACCCATCCCGGGAGTACAGCATAAATATCGCGAAACGGTATTGTTTTTTCCCGCTCAGGGTCAGGTTTGCCACAGTTATTGCAGTTTTTGTTTCCGCTGGGCGCAGTTCGTCGGCGACAAACGCTGGCGCATGGCTACCAGTGAAGGCGCCAGCCTGCACCAGTACCTTGCCCAGCAGCCGGCCGTCAGTGATCTGCTGTTGACCGGCGGCGATCCCATGGTCATGAAAACCCGCCATCTGGCCGATTACCTGCGTCCCCTGACCCGATCCCAATTCGACCATGTCCAGTCGGTGCGCATCGGCACCAAGGCCCTGTCCTTCTGGCCGCAGCGATTCGTGACCGATGAGGATGCCGATCAATTGCTGCACCTGTTCGAGGATCTGGTCGGGGCCGACAAGCATGTCGCCCTGATGGCCCATTACAATCACTGGCGCGAGCTCGATACCGACATGGCTCGGGAAGCGATTCGGCGGGTACGTGACACCGGTGCGGAAATCCGCAGCCAGGCCCCCTTACTGGCGCATATCAACGACGATCCCGAGGTCTGGGCCAGGCTCTGGCACGACCAGGTGCGCCTCGGCATCATCCCTTATTATATGTTCGTCGAACGCGATACCGGCGCCCGCCGCTATTTCGAGGTGCCGCTGGTGCGGGCCTGGGAGGTCTATCGCCAGGCCATGCAGCAGGTCTCGGGGCTGGCCCGCACGGCCCGCGGGCCCTCCATGAGCGCCGGTCCCGGCAAGGTCGAGGTGCAGGGCGTCGCCGATATCCACGGTGAGCGCGTGCTGGTGCTGCGCTTCATCCAGGCCCGTAATCCGGACTGGGTGCAGCGGCCCTTTTTCGCCGCCTATGATGATCGCGCGACCTGGCTGAACGAGCTGCGGCCAGCTTTTGGCGAGGAACGGTTCTTTTTCGAAGACGAATACGCCCGGATGCGCCGGGGTAACGGGTAATTAAGGCAGTCTCATGACGACAGCGAACTGGCACAACGCCGATATCATCCCCCGTGATCTGGCGGCGGTCTGGCATCCCTGTACGCAGATGAAGGATCACGAGCAATTGCCGCCGCTGCCCATTCGCCGCGGCGAGGGCGTGTGGCTGGAGGACTTCGACGGCCATCGCTATATCGATGCCATCAGTTCCTGGTGGGTCAATCTGTTCGGCCATTGCAATCCGCGCATCAACGCCCGTATTCAGGCGCAGCTCGGCCAGCTCGAGCATGTCATCCTCGCCGGCTGCACCCACGAACCCGTCGTCGAGCTGGCCGAGCGCCTGATCGCGCTGACCCCGGCGGGGCTGACGCGCTGCTTCTACGCCGACAATGGCTCCTCGGCGGTGGAAGTGGCGCTGAAGATGAGCTTTCATTATTGGCGCAACGTCGGTGAAGGCCAGCGCACCCGCTTTATCTGTCTGGCCAACAGTTACCACGGCGAAACCCTGGGGGCGCTGGCGGTCAGTGATGTCGGCCTGTACAAAAAAACCTATGAGCCGCTGCTACTCGAGCCTATTGTCGTGCCAAGTCCCGATTGTTTTCATCGCGAGGCCGGCGAGTCCTGCGCGGCTTACAGCGAGCGGCAGTTCGCCGCCATGGAGCAGGCCCTGGCCGCACATGCCGACGAAACCTGCGCGGTCATCGTCGAGCCGCTGGTGCAGTGCGCCGGCACCATGCGCATGTACGATCCGGTGTACTTAACGCGCCTGCGCGAGGCCTGCGATCGGCATGGCGTGCATTTGATCGCCGACGAGATCGCCGTGGGCTTTGGCCGCACCGGCACGCTGTTCGCCTGTGAGCAGGCCGGCATCAGCCCCGATTTTATGTGTCTTTCCAAGGGCCTGACCGGCGGTTATCTGCCGCTGTCGGTCACCCTGACCACCGAGCCGGTCTATCAGGCCTTTTATGCCGACTACAGCACGTATAAGGCCTTTTTGCACTCGCATTCTTACACCGGCAACCCGCTGTGCTGCAGCGCGGCCTTAGCGACCCTGGATATCTTCGCCGAGGACGATGTGATCGCCGCCAATCGTCAGCTCGCGCAGGTGATGAGCGAGGCCACGGCGCATCTGGCCGAGCATCCCCATATTGGCGATGTGCGCCAGACCGGCATGATCTTCGCCGCGGAAATGGTGCAGGACAAGGCCAGCAAAACGCCCTATCCCTGGGAAGAACGCCGCGGCCTGCAGGTCTTTCGCCATGGCCTCAAGCACGCGGCCCTACTGCGCCCGCTCGGGCCCGTGGTGTATTTCATGCCGCCGTATGTCATCACGCCTGAGCAAATCCGGCATCTGGCCGAGGTAGCCACGGCGGGCATCGATATCGCGACGGGCATGAGTTCGGCCCCGGCGTGATGGATAAGCGAACCGCGCTGAGTGCTGCAGGATATATCGTCAAAATTGCCACCTCAGCTCGATGGTATCGAGCACGGCGAGCTGATCAAAATCCTGCTCGGCGGTGTTGCGGATATCCTGAATGGCCGGGCCTGGGGCGAACAAGGCCAAGGTGTTGCCCAAGGAAAAATTCTTCGAGAACGTATAGGTTAGCTGCAAATCGAATTCCCAGCCGAACCGCTTGGTGATGGCTTGTTTGCCCAAGTCGTCCGCGAGCGCACCGGTCGCGGCCAGCCAGATTTGTTGAAATTGGGCCTTGTAGGCGAAGGCTTGACGTTTGCCCTTGATGCCGAAGCCGGCGGTGTACATGCCGGGGCTGACCGCGGTCGAGCCGTTGCCGACCCCGCCATAGCCCGGTGCATTGCCCAGATTATCGGGTGTATTGCTGTACAGGTTGGAGCCGAGCACTGGCACGAAGCGATAAATGAAGGCGTTTTCCATGCCGAAGGTCGAGGTGTAGCGGGCGGCATTGGTAATGGGGTTGAAGGCATTGATCGTACCATCCGTGCCGTCGTCGTCCCCGGAGATGAAATAGCCGCCGGCATAGGGCTGCAGCAGGGGCGCGAAAGCGAATTCCAGCGAGGTATAGCCGGCGTAGGCGCGGATGTCGGCGTTGGCCCGATTGGCGTATTCCTTGTCGCCGAGGGCGTAGACGAACTCTGCTTTAGGCACCAGTCGGCCGATCTTGCCAAAGGCTTCCAGGCCGAGATAATGCACATCGGCATTGCGGGCCGTATTATCGCTGAAGGCATAGAAGGGCACCCAGGTCAGCGTGCGGGTCGGTAGACTGGCCTTCAGAGTATAGGCCCGCCAATCCAGGTCATTGCCGATCCCCGGCTGGACGTCGTCGAAAATGAATAAAGTCATCGCTTCCCAGGCAAGCCCGCCGAGCTGGCCGCGCAGGCCGATATAGGGATGGTCATCGCCGTAAAGGACGCTACCGGTTTCCAGGTCCAGATAATTGGTGTCCCAGCCGGTAAACAGGGTCACGGGGAAGCCATGCTCGCTGAAGTCATAAGTGAAATCGAGCTTCTCGACGCCGAAATCCTCGCCGGTCATGCCGCTGACCGCGCTGAAGTTGTCATCGCTGATGCGCTCATCGCTGCTGGAGCGGACCCCGCGGTCGGTATTGTTCTTGTCGAGATTGAAATCGGCCTCCAGGACCGTCTTGAAGGTCCAATTATCGCCTTCGCCGCGCACGCCTAAGCGAAATTCGTTGCGTACCGTCACTTCATCGTGATCGATAATGCCGCTTTCCTCCAAAATGAAATCGAAATTCGTATCTTCGGCATTTAAATCCAGGTTGCTGGCGAAATGCGGATAGGCCTTGAGGCCTCCGTACAGTGTGAGCTTGACATCGGGGGCCTGGGTCATCACGACCTGGGTTGGCGCCGACTCGGCCAGGGAGAATGACAGCCAGACCGTGCCGATAAAGAGGAGCCGGAGGCATTGCATTGCCGGGTGTGCCATGAGAATAACCTTATGCATTATCGGATTAGGGCGAGCCGGACAGTATACGGATTTTGTGGTCATACGCGAGCCTTGCCTAGGCCGTATTGTCTTCGGGGTTGCAAGGGGGGAGGTTTCATTTCATGCTTGACTGCATTGTTAAGGTAACGCTCTTAAAGCAAACTCCCAGCGGCCATCGTCTTTGGGCGGGTTTCAACCCGCCTGGCCGGGCAGCAATTTGGGCGCCGCGGTCGGTTGAAACCGACCCTACCCGTCGTAGGGCGGGTTTCAACCCGCCTGGTCGGGCAGCAATTTGGGCGCCGCGGTCGGTTGAAACCGACCCTACCCGTCGTAGGG
>CAYFSA010000032.1:0-1408 GCA_964345605.1 uncultured Ectothiorhodospiraceae bacterium | reverse complement strand
CGCGGTCGGTTGAAACCGACCCTACCCGTCGTAGGGCGGGTTTCAACCCGCCTGGCCGCTAGCGTGAGTTGCCTAAGCGCCAGATTGGTTTGGCTTTTTAGAGGAGGCGCGTATGTGGCAGACAGTGTTTGATATCGGCCTTGCGGCCTGGGGTGTTTTGGCGGAAATGGCGCCCTATTTGCTGCTGGGCTTTTTAATCGCGGGCCTGCTTTATGTCTTTATCCCGACTCGCTGGGTCGAGCGCCATCTCGGCCAGCGCGGTCCCTGGCAAGCGATCAAAGCGACTTTGCTGGGGATTCCTTTGCCGTTATGTTCCTGTGGCGTGCTGCCGGTGGCCGCTTCGCTGCGTCAGCATGGCGCCGGCAAGGGCGCGACCACGGCGTTTCTCGCAGCCACGCCGCAAACGGGCGTGGATAGCATTGCGGTAACCTGGGCCTTACTCGGCCCCGTGTTTGCCGTATACCGGGTGATCGCGGCGTTCGTGACTGGGGCCGTAGCCGGGTTGACGGTGGATGCCCTGGATCGGCCACAAGCCGAGCCCCCCCAACCGGAGCGGCAAACGGCAGCGAGTGCGGCCGCCGGCCATCGGTTGGCCCGAGTGCTGCGCTACGGCTTTGTAACCTTGCCTGGCGATATCGGCAAGGCCCTGTTAGTCGGCATCTTGGTCTCCGGGATCATGGGCGCCTTGCTGCCGCCGGGTTTTGTGCCGGCAGGCATGGGTCAGGGGTTGGCGGCTATGGTGATCATTATGCTCGCCGGCATACCGGTGTATGTGTGTTCCACCGCCTCGGTCCCGATTGCGCTGGCACTGATTCAGGCTGGTTTTTCCCCAGGCGCGGCCCTGGTGTTTCTGGTGACGGGGCCGGCGACTAATGTCGCGACCCTGGCCACCTTGTGGAAAGTACTCGGTAGTCGGGCGACCATTACCTTTCTGGCAGCAATCGCCGGCTGTGCCTTGGCTGCCGGGTGGACACTGGACCTGTTTTTATCGGCGGGCGAGACCATCGAGTATGCCCCGATGCACGCTATGCAACCTGCGCTGTGGCAGCATGCCAGCGCCTTACTGTTGCTTGCCATTTTGCTCAATGCCCTGCGTCCGGCGGCCGGCCAAGCCCCGCCGACCCATGCCAGGACCCTCGCAGACGGTCAGGCTGCAACGAACACCGTCAATCTAGATATCGAGGGCATGCATTGCTCGCATTGCGCAGGAAGCGTCGAGAGGGGGCTTTCGGAAGTCGCCGGGGTAGTCAACGTGAATGTCGACTTGGAACGTGGCGAAGCGGCAGTCCAGCATCGTGGCGCGGCGACCGAGCAGATGCTGC
The DNA here is from genome assembly GCA_964345605.1 of uncultured Ectothiorhodospiraceae bacterium. Taxonomy (GTDB): domain Bacteria; phylum Pseudomonadota; class Gammaproteobacteria; order CAYFSA01; family CAYFSA01; genus CAYFSA01. The sequence goes on along the minus strand of CAYFSA010000032.1, from coordinate 86 downwards.
GGGAGGTTCAGGCGCTCGGCTATTCGGCCTCGCTCAAATCAGGGTGAACCGAGTGCCCTCGGCTGTTCGGCTAGCGCGTGTCATCA
>CAYFSA010000031.1:13786-25774 GCA_964345605.1 uncultured Ectothiorhodospiraceae bacterium | reverse complement strand
ACTATGGCCAGGTCCTGGCGGAATTCAACCGTCGCGCCGACGAGCTGGCCAGCTCCATTTCCGTGGAATACAGCGAGCGTATGCGGCGCGGTCTGCAGCATTGGGTCGACGGTGGCAACAATGGCTACCTGACCTGGGGTATTTTCCGTTTTCGTAAGGCGTGATTAATGACTGAGACTGCTGGTGAGCAGGTGCGTCGGTGCCTGATCAGTGTGGCCGATAAGACCGGCGTAGTGACCCTGGCCCGCAGCCTGGCGGAGCTTGGTGTCGAGATTCTGTCCACGGGGGGGACCGCGCGGCTGCTGAGTGAAGCGGGCGTGCCGGTCATCGAGGTCAGCGACTATACCGGTTTTCCGGAAATCATGGACGGCCGGGTGAAAACCCTGCATCCGCGCATCCACGGCGGCATTCTGGGCCGCCGGGGCAGCGACGATGCCGTGATGGCGGCGCAGCATATTCCGCCGATCGATCTGGTCGTGGTGAATCTGTATCCGTTCGAGGAAACAGTGGCGCACAGCGAGGTCACCCTGGCTCAGGCGATCGAGCAGATCGATATCGGCGGGCCCGCGTTGTTGCGGGCTGCGGCCAAGAATCATGCCCATGTGGGCGTGCTGGTTGACCCCGCCGATTATATCGATATCGCCGACCACCTGCGCGAGCAGGGCCGGCTCGAGCAGGCGACCCGGTTTCGCCTGGCGGGCAAGGCCTTTGCCCATACCGCCCGCTACGACGGTGCGATCGCCCATTACCTGACCAGTTTCGAGGGCGAGACCCGCACTGATCTGCCGGAAGTGCTGACCCTGCAGTTCGACAAGGCGGCGACCCTGCGCTATGGCGAGAATCCGCATCAGCAGGCCGCCTTTTATCGCGAGCCGCAGCCGCCGGCAGGCTGCGTGCCCAGTGCCCGGCAACTGCAGGGCAAAGGCTTGTCGTACAACAACGTCGCCGATGTGGATGCGGCGCTGGCCTGCGTGAAGCAATTCGATGCGCCGGCCTGTGTGATCGTTAAGCATGCCAACCCTTGTGGCGTGGCCGAGGCCGGCAGCCTGCTGGCGGCTTATGAGGGGGCCTACCGCACCGATCCGACCTCGGCCTTCGGCGGTATTATCGCCTTCAATCGCACCTTGGACGGGACCACTGCGAAGACCCTGGTCGAGCGGCAGTTCGTCGAGGTCATCATCGCCCCGGAAGTCGATGCCGAGGCCCAGGCCGCGCTGGCCGCTAAACCCAATGTGCGGGTGCTGGCGACCGGCTCCTGGCCGGCGGAAGTTGTGCCGCGCGGCTGGGATTTGCACCGGGTGCAGGGCGGCCTGTTGGTGCAGTCCTATGACCGGGCCAGCATCGGGCCGGCGGAAATGAAGGTGGTGAGCCAGCGGGTGCCGGATGAGCGCACCCTGGTGGATTTGCTGTTCGCCTGGCGGGTGGCCAAGTTCGTCAAGTCCAACGCGATCGTCTACTGCCAGGACCGGCAGACCATCGGCATCGGCGCCGGCCAGATGAGCCGGGTGTATTCGGCGCGTATCGGCGCGATCAAATCGCAGGACGAGGGGCTGGATATCGCCGGCTCGGTACTGGCCTCGGACGCCTTCTTCCCGTTTCGCGACGGCGTGGATGCCGCCGCGGCGGTGGGCGTGCGGGCGATCATTCAGCCGGGCGGCTCACGCCGGGATGCCGAGGTGATCGCCGCCGCTGACGAGCACGGTATCGCCATGGTGTTTACCGGCGTCCGCCATTTCCGCCACTAGCGCAAGGCAGGCGAGCATTTCATGAATATTCTGGTGATCGGCGGGGGCGGGCGCGAGCACGCCCTGGCCTGGAAATTAGCGCAGTCCGCGCGGGTCGGGCAGGTTTTCGTCGCCCCCGGCAATGCCGGCACGGCGGCCGAGCCCAAGGTCGCCAACGTCGCCATTGCCGCCGACGATGTGCCGGGCCTGTATCGCTTGGCTCAGGACCGGGCCGTCGATTTTACCGTCGTCGGGCCGGAGGCGCCGCTCGTCGCCGGCATTGTGAACACTTTCCGCGATGGCGGCTTGAAGATTTTCGGCCCGAGCCGCGCAGCCGCGCAGCTCGAGGGCTCGAAGGCCTTCGCCAAGGCCTTCATGCAGCGCCATCATGTACCGACCGCGCGATATGGGGTGTTTACCGAGCTGGCCCCGGCGGCCGATTTCGTCCACGATCACGGCACGCCCGTGGTGATCAAGGCCGATGGCCTGGCGGCAGGCAAGGGAGTGGTAATTGCCCAGACCCAGGAGGAGGCAACCGCGACCCTGCGCGCTATGCTGGTCGAGGATCGCTTCGGTGCCGCCGGCCGGCAGGTCGTCGTCGAGGAATGCCTGACCGGCGAGGAAGCTAGCTTTATCTGCATGGTCGACGGCGAACAGATTCTGCCGCTGGCCTCATCCCAGGATCACAAGCCTCGCGACGCCGGTGACGTCGGTCCCAACACCGGCGGCATGGGCGCCTATTCGCCGGCCCCGATCATGACCGCGGCGCTGCTGCAGGAGGTCGTCGAGACCATTGTTCGGCCCACCGTGGCCGGCCTTGCCGCCGAAGGGCATACCTACATCGGCTTTTTATATGTCGGTCTTATGATAACTCCCGAGGGAACGCCGCGGGTGCTGGAGTTCAATTGCCGCCTGGGTGACCCCGAGACCCAGCCGATCCTGCTGCGGCTGCAGTCCGATCTGGCCGGGTTGATCGAGCATGCCCTGGCCGGTCAACTCGCGCACTGCACCACCCGCTGGGATCCGCGGCCGGCGCTGGGGGTAGTACTGGCGGCCGGCGGCTATCCAGACACTTATCGTAAGGGCTTGCCGATCCTCGGCCTGGACCAGGCCGGGCAAGCGGATGTCAAGGTGTTTCATGCCGGCACCGCCTGGCAGGACGAACAAATCATGACCGCCGGCGGCCGGGTGCTGTGCGTCACTGCCCTGGGGACCACGGTGAGCGAGGCCAAGGACCGGGCCTATGGGGCCGTGGCGCCAGTGTACTGGGACGATATGTTCTATCGCCATGACATCGGCTATCGGGCGGTGGCCCGCGAACAAGCCGCGCGCCCCGCATGATGCCGCGGCCGGCATGCCCCGCACTAACCTCGTTTCAACCTGAGTTTGCTGTTAAGCACCTGACCTACAACGGGAGAAGAGATCATGAGTGATGTCGCAATGCCCGCGCCCCTGAAAAACGATCGCGAAAGCCTCAAGCAGGCGATCCAGGATCGGCTGATTCATGGGGTCGGTAAAGACCCCGCCGGGGCCACGGATAAAGATTGGCTGAACGCGACCATCGCGGCGATCCGCGAGCGGGTGGTCGAGCGGCGCCTGTCGACCATGCGTCATTTCCGCGAAGAGCAGGTCAAGCGGGTCTATTACCTGTCCATGGAATTCCTGCTCGGGCGCCTGTTTGCCAATGCCCTGGTCAACCTCGATCTGTACGACACCACCGTGCAGGCCCTGGAAGAGCTGGGTGTGGATTTTCACAAAATCGCCGAACTCGAGCCCGACGCGGCCTTGGGCAATGGCGGCCTGGGCCGGCTGGCGGCCTGTATTCTGGATTCACTGGTGACCCAGTGTTATCCCGGTTACGGCTACGGCATTCGCTATGAATACGGCATGTTCCGCCAGGAGCTGCGCGAGGGCTGCCAGGTCGAGCACCCGGACAACTGGCTGCGCTACGGTAATGACTGGGAATTCCCGCGCCAGGATTTGATCTTCAAGGTCGGCTTCTACGGCCATGTGGTTCAGCATAGCGGCGAGGGCAACGAGCCGGTTTGCCATTGGGAAGGTCGCCAGGAAGTCATCGCCATGGCTTTCGATTACATGATTCCCGGCTATGGCGCCCAGAACGTCAACAACCTGCGCCTGTGGAGTGCCAAATCGACGCGCGACTTCGATTTGAATTATTTCAACGAAGGCGATTACGTGCGCGCCGTGGAGATGAAAAACGAGGGCGAGAACATCTCGCGGGTGCTGTACCCCAACGATGCCACCGCCTTCGGCCGTGAGCTGCGCCTGCGGCAGGAGTATTTCTTCGTCTGCGCCTCGCTGCAGGATATCCTCAAACGCCATTTCGACAGCGGCCACAAGCTGGCCGAGCTGCCGGACAAGGTATCGATTCAGCTCAACGACACCCATCCGGCCATCGCCGTGCCCGAGCTTATGCGCATGCTGGTCGACGAGTATCGCCTGCCCTGGCAGCAGGCCTGGGATTTGACTCAGCGGACCTTCAGCTACACCAATCACACCCTGATGCCGGAGGCCCTGGAAACCTGGCCGGTCGAGTTGCTGGAGCACGTTCTGCCGCGGCATCTGCAAATCATCTTCCGCATCAACGAGGAATTCCTCAAGGATGTCCGGCATCGCTATCCCGGCGACAATGAGCTGGCGCGGCGGGTGTCGCTGATCGACGAGGACAATGGCCGGCGGGTGCGTATGGCCTACCTGGCGCTTGTCGGCAGCCATCGGGTCAATGGCGTGGCGGAACTGCATACCTCGCTGCTCAAGCAGGACTTGTTCGCCGATTTCGAGCGTCTGTTCCCCGGCAAGCTGACCAATGTCACCAACGGCATTACCCCGCGGCTGTGGCTGCATCAATCCAATCGGGGCTTAAGCCAGTTGATCACCGATTACATCGGCGATGGCTGGATCAGCCATCTGGACAAGCTGAAAGCGCTGGAGCAATACGCCGGCGACAGCGAGTTCCAGCGCAAGTTTATGGAGGTGAAAACCGCCAACAAGCGCCGCCTGATGCGGCTGGTGGAAGAGCGCACGGGCATCAGGCTCGATCCGCAGGCCCTGTTCGATGTGCAGATCAAGCGTATCCATGAGTACAAGCGGCAGATGCTCAACTTGCTGCACACCATCATGCTGTATAACCGTATTCGTGACGGCCGCGCCGACAACCGGGTGCCGCGGGCGGTGCTGTTCGCCGGCAAAGCGGCGCCGGGCTACGAAATGGCCAAGCGCATTATCTGCCTGACCAACGATGTCGCTGATGTCATCAATAATGATCCGCAGACCAAGGACCACCTCAAGCTGGTGTTCTTCCCCAATTACGAGGTGAGTTCGGCGGCGGTGATCATTCCGGCGGCGGATTTGTCGCAGCAGATCTCCACGGCCGGCAAGGAGGCGTCCGGCACCGGCAATATGAAGCTTTCGCTGAATGGGGCCCTGACCATCGGCACCATGGACGGCGCCAATATCGAAATCCGTGAGGAAGTCGGTGAGGACAATATCTTCATCTTCGGCCTGCATGCCGATCAGGTCGCCGACCTGCGGGCGCGGGGGTACCGCCCGCGCGATTATTATGAACGCAACGAGGAGCTGCGCCGGGCTGTGGATATGATCGCCGACGGCTTCTTCTCGCCGGAGCAGCGGGATCGCCATATGCCGGTAGTGGACAACCTGCTCGGCATCGATCCGTTCCTGGTGCTGGCCGATTTCGACAGCTACGTCACGGCCCAGGAGCATGTCGATGAGCTGTACCGCGATCAGCCGGAGTGGATCCGCAAGACCATCCTCAATACTGCGCGGATGGGCAAATTCTCCATCGACCGCACGGTGTCCGAGTATGCCGAGAAGATCTGGGGCGTGACTGCAGAAAGTTCGGCTTGATAGCGTGTTTACGCTGTAATACCGGCAAGGGGCATGGCTTGCCATGCCCCTTGTGCTACTTACCGAGACTCGTTGTTTCCTGTAGGTGCGACTTCAGTCGCACACCATAAAATGCGCCGTTTCCCAGGAATTACCTTAAATAGCGCGCATAGCTTATATGGCGCTTGTCAAGCAGTCGCTTCCGCACTGCTACTGCTCGGTCGTTGCCTGCCGCTTCTTCACCCAATTCCCCAGAGCCCAAACAGACCCTAGCCCAGCAGCCTCGCCAACGCACTGCCGAGCACCAGCAGACCCAAGCCCAGCAGGACCGCCAACGCACCGCTCACGGCGATCAACCGCAGCGCCCGGCGCAAATGGCTGCCATCCAGATCAGCCGGCCAGGCCGGTTCGCCCATGTACACTGTGGTCACCAACTGAGCGTCCCGCCAAATCGGCCCTAGCAAGCGTACCTGCAAGGCACCGGCGCAGGCGGCCTCGCTCCAGCCGGAATTAGGGCTCGGCAGCAAGGCATGATAGCGGCGGGCGGCGGCCCAAGCCGAGCGCGGGTATTCGCGTACCAAGAACGCTGCCGCGACGATGACCGGCACGGCCAGGCGCGCCGGCAGCCAATGCATGAGGTCATCACTGCGGGCGCTTAACCAGCCATAGCGGGCATAGCGCGCATCCCGATAGCCGATCATGGAATCCAGGTTGGAAATCGCCTTGACCACGATGATGCCCGGCAAACCGAACAGGCATAAGGCCCAGATCGGAGTCAGCACGCCATCGGTGAGATTTTCCGCCAGGCTCTCGATCGTTGCCCGCACCACGCCGCCCCGAGCGAGTCTGCTGGTATCGCGGCCGACCAGCATGCCAACCTGGATGCGGGCTTGCGGCAAATCGTCCAGGGTTGCCAGTACCCGCCGGCCATGCGTCAGGAGATCGCGTAGGCACAGCAGGCTGTAAGCGATGTACAGGTCGAACGCCCAGGCCAGCAGGGGCGCGAGCTGAGCAAGCAAACTATGGCCGGTACTCCAAACCGTCAAAGCCCCTCCCACAATGATCAGCCAGTGAACGACCCCGCCGGCGTAACCGTGCCATCCCCAAGTAAATAAACGCTGCTCCAGAATCAGACTGGCCATGCCGAGCAGACGAATTGGATGCCAGCGATAGACGGGATCGCCCAGCCAGGCATCCAGTCCATAAGCGAAGCCGATCAGCGCGATTGCCGCGCCTAGGTCGTCCATTTGGCGGCGAATCCCTGGACCATCGCGACGGCTGCCAGCTCCCCCGGCGGCAGGGCTTGGCGGGCTTGCAAGCGCTGGCGAAAGGCGGTGAATTGCTCGGGCTGTACGGCAACACTGGCGGCCAATAAGGCGGCCTGGTTGAGTACGGCTTCCTGAGCCGCTTCGGCATGTAATACACCCGTGTGCGCCAAATCGATGGCCTCAGCCAGGCAATAGGCCGCCGCGGCGCTTTGCGGATCATGGCTTAGGGCTGTCAGATTGGCGGCAAATTGCGCTGCCTGCGGTTCACCTAGCTCCTGCTCGGCCCAGGCGCACAGCATCGCCGCATCACAGCCATGGCGGCCGAGGGCGTCGCAGACCGAGCGGCGCAGTTCGGCGCAGACGCCGTTTTGCAGCAACAGGCAGCGCGTCACCGCAGCGTGGGTTGCCTGGCCCAGCATCTCGCCCAGGGTATTATGACTGCCGGCCCAATGCCGACACCATTCAGTTTCGCCTGCCAACGGCGCCGCAATGGCCAGCTGATCGGTGCCAGTGCCAGTTGCCAGCCCCGGTGATTGCAGGCTCGGCATGCGCAAATCGAGTAACGCGGTGCTTTTCCCCTCGGTCACCAGCGTCGCGGCTCGTACCAGGCAGGCGGGGGTGCAGGGTTGATTGATGAAAACCAGCAGCACGATGGTGCCGTGGCCGACTTCGGCGGCAGGGACCTCGGTGGTTTCACACGAGGGCGAGGCGACAGCCCGTTCGTGGCCGCTGGCGGTTTCGTGCCAGCCTGCCGGATCCCCGGCCCGGGTCGCATTGCCGAGCACGCCGGCGGTTGCTGCTACCGTCACCCGCAGCTCGGCATGCTCGGCATGGGCGACCACCGCGCATTGCATATTGGCCGCTGTACTCATCAAAGCGGTCGCCGCCGCCGGCGTGCCTGCCTCCTCACAGGCATAAGCATGGTAGGCATCGCTGCCCAGGCGGATCAGCAAATCGGCCCGGGCGCTATCAATCACGCCCTCACAGCTTTGATGATTAACGATATGCGTTAAATCCTCGCGCAGGCCACCATTGATCCGGCAGGTCGATAGCACGCGGTGAGGACGGCGCAGCTCGGCGGCCAAATAACGGCCTTGACGCCGTAAGATGAGCTGAGGATTTTGTTCAAGAATCATGGGCTTGTCCATCAGGGCCAGGGCGGGAGGGATGAGCTGGGTCAAGTACCTGCACTGCCAGTGAAACCACGCTGTAACAAAGCGCTTGAAATGTCATATACTCGCAAGTATGCCTATGGCAGAATCCGAGGTTTGAGTGCCGGGCCGAACCCGGGCGAGTCATGGTTGTTTTCTGCGTAATGTAAAAAAAGTGCACATATTATAATTGCAAAAAAATATATGGCGGTTTTTTGAGCGATCGCATCTTGGCCGGGGCAGTCAACATTGAGCGCTATATGAATCAAACGTATTATCTTGAAGGTTATTTGCCCGATACGAACAGCTTGCGTCGCTTTGATTTGATGACCTTCCCGGCGCTTGTCGGGCGCGAGTCCGAGCGTGATATTTATCTTAACACGGTGAAAATTTCGCGACATCATGCCAAACTGACTTGTGAAAATGATCGCTTAGCTGTGGAAGATCTCGGCAGCACCAATGGTACGTTCGTTAATCATCAGCGCATTGAATCGAAAGTCCCGCTGCAAGTTGGCGATGTTCTGCATTTTGCCGACCTCGAATTTCGAGTTGGCCTCGATGAGAATTTGGCTAATCCAGCCACGGCCGAGGCTACCATTGTGGGTCTGGGGTCTTTGCCCAAGCACTTTCCCACACAGGTTCGGCAATTCTTTGACCTGATTAGCAACAAGCGTACCTGTTGCTATCGTCAGCTTATTACCGATAGCGAGGGGCGAGCTTTTGCCTATGAATTGCTTGGCCGAGGAACCCATCCGGAGCTGTCCGCCAAGCCTGTCGAGCTGTTCAAACTGGCCGCCTCGCTGGGCGCCGAAGTCTCCCTGGCCGAGCTATTGCGGCAGCAATGCTTTCAGCAGGCGGCCGATGCGGGGATCGAACTGCCCTTGTTTTTCAATGCCCATCCGAAAGAAAGCGATGGCCTGCCCAACTTGATCGACGGTTTGGAAATCTTACGCGTGCGTCATCCCGAGCTCGAATTGGTCTTCGAAGTGCACGAGGCCGCGATCACTGACCTTGAGCGCATGGCCGAGCTGCGCATGGCGCTGCGGGAGTTGAACATCGCGTTGGCCTATGACGACTTCGGCGCCGGGCGTGCCCGGATGCTGGAATTGATCAAGGTGCCGCCTGATTATCTCAAATATGATCTCGCCCTTGTGCAAAGCGTTACCTCCGTCGATTGCCCGGCCTATAAACTCCTTGCCAGTCTCAATCCCATCGTTCATGATCTTGGCATCAAGACCCTGGCTGAAGGGGTTGAACTCGTGCAGACAGCGACGCTGTGCAAAAGCCTCGGCATCGATCTGTTCCAGGGCTATTTGTTCGGCCGGCCCGAGCCTATTGTCGCTGCATGACCTCAATCATGCAGCTGCCCAACCACTGCTAAACACCGGACCCATAGACTTGGCCAGCCAGCCTACCACGCGCCGCAGCATTTTGCTGACCGGCTGTTCTTCCGGCATCGGCTACGCCGCCGCCCAGCGGTTGCAGCACCGCGGTTATCACGTCCTGGCAAGCGCCCGCCAGGCCCAGGATGTCGAGCGCTTGCGCCAGGCAGGGCTGACCGCGTTGCAGCTCGATCTGACCGACAGCGGAAGTATCGAGCGGGCAGTCGAGACCGCTTTGGCCCATACCGGCGGCCGGTTGTATGGCCTGTTCAATAACGGCGCCTATGGCCAGGGTGGGGCGGTCGAAGATCTAAGCCGGGCTGTGCTGCGCGAGCAGCTCGAGACCAATCTGCTCGGCTGGCATGAGTTAACCTGTCGAGTCCTGCCCAGCATGCGCGCGCAGGGCGAAGGCCGGATCGTCCAAAACAGCTCGGTGCTCGGGCTGGTCGCCTTGCCGTTTCGCGGCGCCTATAACTGCAGCAAGTTCGCCCTGGAGGGCTTGAGCGACACGCTGCGCCTGGAATTGGCCGATACCAACATCCACGTGAGCTTGATCGAGCCCGGGCCGATCGCGACCCGGTTTCGCGAGAACGCGCATGCCCGCTTCCTCGCTACCATCGATAGGGATAACAGTCCGCATCGCGCGCGTTACCAGGGTGCTGTCAGCCGCTTGGCCACCAGCCGGCCGACGCCGGGTACCCTGCCCGCGGAGGCGGTGGTCAAAAAGCTCATACACGCGTTGGAAAGCCGCCGGCCGCGGCCGCGCTATTACGTTACCGTGCCCACTTATCTGCTCGGGACTTTGCGCCGTCTGCTGCCAACTCGGGCCCTGGATCGGGTGTTATTGGGGATTTCCAAGCAGGAAAACCGCTAGCGTCAAGGCCGCTTAAAACCGGCCCTTAACCCTGTAGGGCGGGCTTCAGCCCGCCGCGCCAGGGCTAACCGCTGCTGCATTGGCCAGGTACGCATGCGACCGGCTAAAACGGAGCCTTAACCCTGTAGGGCGGGCTTCAGCCCGCCTGTCAGGCCGTTGCAGCCACCCCGCATGAGCATTCCAAGCCGCCTTGCCAAACAATATTCAATTGAATTATAAAATATTAAATTACTGTTTTTAATAGAAAAATTGGACATTTAACAAATCCGCAATGTAGTATTTCAACGGTTTGTTCAATGTGCTACAGGAGATCGATCATGCTTGCTCGTCATCGTTGGCTGCGTGCCTGCGGATTCATTTTGCTCAGTTTAATGGCTGCCCAGGCCGCTGCGACCAATGGTTATTTCAATCACGGCTACGGCACCAAGTGCAAAGGCATGGCCGGTGCCACCACCGCCATGAGTCTGTGCTCATTATCAGCCTCCAACAATCCGGCAAGCATGCTCAATATCGGTAATCGGTTCGATGCAGGAGTGGCTTTTTTTATGCCGGACCGGGGTTTTACCGCCAATCAGATTGAGGGGGTCCCCGCTGAGCAAAATCCCATTCCCGCCGGCACATACGACAGCGACAGCAATCTGTTCTATGTGCCGCATCTCGGCTGGAACAAGATGCTCAGCAAGGACAGCGCCGTGGGCATCAGCATCGGCGCCAACGGCGGTATGAATACCGACTACGATGCCGCTGTCTTCGAGAATTTCGCTCGCAACCCTCAAACCGGCCAATTACCGCCGGAAGCGTCGGGTTTTCGCGCGACCGCGCCGACTGGGGTCGATCTGCAGCAGCTGTTCGTCGGCTTCACCTGGTCGCAGCGGATTGCCAGGCAGCATGCTGTGGGGGTCACGCCCATCCTGATCTATCAGCGCTTTGAGGCCAAAGGGCTGCAGCCATTCAAGGCTGTCTCGGCGCATCCTGATCAAGTCACCAACAACGGCCATGCGAATTCCTTCGGCGGAGGCGTGCGCGTCGGTTGGCTGAGCGAGATCAGCAAGCAGTTCAGTTTCGGCGTTTCTTATCAGACCCGGATATATTCCCAGCCCTTCGAAAAATACAAAGGCCTTTTCGCCGATGGCGGCGATTTCGACCTACCGCCAATCTTCAATACCGGCATCGCCTTCAAACCCACCCCCAATCTTGCTCTGACCTTCGATTATCAGCGTATTTTCTATAGTAATGTCGATGCCTTGAGCAATCCGCATGATCTTAACCTGCGGGACCCCCAAACCCCTCGACTTGGTTCGGCGGATGGTTTGGGCTTCGGCTGGAAGGACATGAACGTGTATAAGCTGGGCGCGCAATGGCTGGTCAACGAGCGCTGGTCGCTGCGGCTAGGCTATAACTATGCCAGCCAGCCCATCCCGAATGACCAGGCCTTATTGAATATCCTGGCCCCGGCCGTGCTCACCGAGCACTTCACGGCCGGCTTTACTTATGGTTTCACCGCCAAGGATGAACTCAATTTCGCCGTGATGCATGCCCCTCGCGAGAAGGTTTACGGGACTAATCCGAACACCCGCACGCAGACCGGCACGCAGACCGGCAACATCGAGATGTCACAGACGGAATTCGAGGTCAGCTGGGGACGGCGGTTTTAGGCAACCCGGCCACTATTATCGCGATCCTGCGGGGTCCCAGAGCTTGGGAACCTGCAGGAGACATCCA